>NZ_JAUBQX010000008.1:0-96947 GCF_036701505.1 Microcoleus sp. Pol11C2 | reverse complement strand
ATTCTAAGGCTTCTTCATAGCGTTCAAGGTTGTTGAGTATATGGCCTCTCCTAGCCCAAGCCCACGGATCATTCTCGTCAAGTTTGAGCGCGCGATCGAAGGATTCTAAGGCTTCTTCATAGCGTTCAAGGTTGTTGAGTATATGGCCTCTCCTAGCCCAAGCCCACGGATCATTCTCGCCAAGTTCGATCGCCCGATTAAAGGATTCTAAGGCTTCTTCATAGCGTTCAAGATTGTTGAGCATATCGCCTCTCCTAGCCCAAGCCCACGGATCATTCTCGCCAAGTTCGATCGCCCGATCAAAGGATTCTAAGGCTTGTTCATAACGTTCAAGGTTGTTGAGTACAATACCTCGTAAAACCCAAACAGGCTGAAAATTGGCATCAAGCCCAATCAACATATCACAAGATATTAAGGCTTCTTGATAGTGTTTGATGTTGTTGAGTAGATAACCTCGCATAGCCCAAGCCCCTTGATCCTTGGAGTCAAGTTTGAGCGCCCTATCGTAAAATTCTAAGGCTTCTTCATAGCGTTCTCTCTCATAGTATACATCGCCTAGGATATGCCAAACCCTCGCATCATCATAATTGGAGTCAATTGTAATAGCTTTGCCTAAACATTCTAATGCTTCATCGTAGCGTTCCAGACTAATTAAGCACAATCCATTTACCAACCAATCCTGGAAGTCGCCGCGACTTGCTACCAATTTTTCCGCATATGCTAAAGCAGAAACATGATCTTTCTGTTCAATACAATATTTAATTTCATCAAAATAAGCCTTCAAACGCGGGTCTTCCTCATTTCTCTCAATAGCCTCAAGCGCCCGCGTATAATATTCTCGTTCCATGACAGCATCAGGTGGAATCGGTTTCAAACCTTGCCAATACAGAAAATGACTTTCTTTCTCCGCCATATCAACATCCGCCATCCTCAGTCCCAATCGCTGCTGCAATTCTTTCCGCGTATACCAAACCCGAATAAAATCCACAATTAATCGAATCGGTTTATTTCGCTGCTTCTTTACCTCCAGACAAAAACGCATCAAGGGTTCCCGCAATTCATACCACGATTCCCGTCCTATCTCCTCAGTTTTTACATAACCCTTATCTCGCAAATCTTTAAGTTGGCTAGATACAGTTCGCTGCTCGATAAAACAGCGTTTAGCAATTTCTTTTACAGGTGCGGCACCACCTCGGTCGCACAAAAAATCAACAATTTTTCGCTGCTGATTTGAGAGATATTTCATCCTATCCTGATAGTAGGGCGTGAGGCTATCCAGCATTTCCATGAACGGTTCTACCAATTTATCGAGCGATTCAGGAGTCATTAGAAAAGCCGAAAAAACAATATAGACGCGAGGACTGCCACCAGAAAGGTAATGCACAACTTTAATGCGATCTCGTCCTGTGGGACTTTGAATAAAAGATGCTAAATCACTATTCCCTTCTAAGTTGGCAATATGATTTAATAAAGCTACAGCATCATCGAGCTTAAACTCATCTAATTCATGTAAATCAAAAAAATCATAAAAAGGATGATTAGAGAGCTTGACTCCATCAAACAAACTTTGTGATGTTGCCAAAATTGTCAAAAAAGAATTATTTTGAATATACGCCCTCAACTGCTTCTGCCCGAAATCCCCCAAGCCACTAAACACGTCCTCTAAATTTTCGACAATCAACAACAGCACCCGCTTGCCAACAAAGTCTCTCAGCAATTCTGCGGCCTTAAATTCAGCTTGCTCCGGCGACAAATCATAAAGTTTTTCAATATCATCATCTAACTCAGCTTCATATTCTAGCGGATATTCTTTAGCAATTGCCCGAAATATTCCCCGCAATAAATCCAAAAAAGATGCAATCCCCCATTCCTCTTCCTGCAGCCACGCAATTAGCAATTTATCCCGCAAATCTTCCATCTTAACAACGCGATGATAAATTAGGGAAACCAAGTGCGTTTTGCCAATGCCGCGCGGCCCAATTAGCAATTGAAAATGCTTGTTATCTGTTAGCGCGCTCACCCGAATTAGCTCTACTAAACGTTCTGCCAGTGCGTGACGCTCTACTAAGATAGCTTCCAGGGTTTCTGGTGACATCAAGCTAGGAGTAAATCGAGAGATAAAGGTATTTTTCATAATATCTATTGGGTTTAGCTGGTTCCCAGGCACAGCCGGGGAACCTCTATCTAGAGGCTCTGCCTCGTCGGTTGCGGAGGAAAACAGGAGGCAGAGCCTCCGGAGCAGCGTCCCCAGGCCGAGCCGGAAAGGAGAAAATGCTTGTTATACAAGGCTTTCAAATTTTATACGTCTAATCTACCATAGGTTTTAAAAATATACGTTATTTTTGTTGTATATTTTTAAAAGCAGTGCTAAACTGCCTTTAACAAGCAAACAAGCGCCCCTAGGTGGTACTAGAGACGCTTTCGATCGCTTATGAGTTTTCGGGAGCCACTGGGTGCAACCAGTAGGACTCTCATGTTGTTTATGGTCTATATAGACCGAGGATTTCTCATGACTAATTATAACAGCGAACAGCTCAATCTGTTCACCCAGCCGATCGCAGTTTTGGTGGAAATGGGCTGCAATGTTGAACGTGCCGCCCAATATACCAAATGCTCAAAAAGCTCCATCTACGATCGGCTAAGGAAAAATAAACCGTATCTGCGGCAGGTTCCCACAGGTACGTGGCAAATTTACTCTACAGGCAAAAAAGATGGCTCAATTCTTGTGAATGTTGCCTTCATTTATTCTCCAAAAGATAAGAATTGGAGACTTGCTTGAACTCAAATCTCAAGGCTGCGTTAGTTTAAGTTTAACGCAGCCTTCTGCCTCTTCGGTTGCTAAGGAAAACAGCAAGCAGAGCCTCCAAATCTACGTCCCCAGGCTGAGCCGGGGAACAAGAAAAAATCTGAAAAATATTCCTTAAGACTTGTTACAATACACAAAACTTCATACTTTCCCCAACACTGGATGACCTTTTTCAACGCCTCCGAACCCCTAATCCGCTGCAAACAGGAACATCTCGACGTACAAGACCGCGCAGGCCTGTTGCAACTCCGCTGGCAAATTGGAAATATTACTCTTTTCTCAGGACTTTATACCCGCATCGACCAAACTTTTCTGCTTTGGGGCTTGGTGACAGGGGGGATTTTTTTTACGGCTCAGTTTGTCCCTATCAGTTGGAGCTTTCAGGCGATTCTGTGGTCAAGTTTGACTCTAATTGGCACTGCGGCAATGACCGTTTTGACTTTGTTTTGGGTAAGAGTCGAGCGAGTTAGCTGGATTCTTTACTCTTGGGCGATTTTGATGATAACTGGTTTGGTTCTAACGGATTGCAGTATTTTTGCCGGTAGGGGAGGTTTGTTGCTGCACCTTTGCGATTTGTGGTTGGGGTTGAGCGCGATCGGCTATTTGTTGACGGGACTCGGTTTGCGATCGCGCACTTTTCTCCTGATCGGACTAACTCATTTATTTAGCATACCTCTATTAACTTATGTTGCACCTTGGCAATATCTAACCACAGGTATAATTATGGCTGGCTGTTTGTTGTTATTGTCCGAATTGCAGTGGGATATGCGATCGCCTATCGACAATACTTTGCTAAGCGCAGAACAGAAAGAATTTAACAAAATTCAACAGCAACTGCGACAGAATGGCGCGATTGTATCCAAATAAATCACAAATGTAAAGAATTCTGTACAATAGCTAACACTTTCCATAAATCGTCCACAATAGAAAGATACAGCATCAATAAAAAAACAAACTTTAACCAGAACAGGAGTTTTGCTGTTTGACCTGTGAATCGCCAACCTAAGGAGAACGGTGTCCGGGAGGCGACTGGCCAACAAATGCTGTACTTGCGACGATAAAATTTAATTCGGGTTGACAGTAGTTGTTGAAATCAAAAAGTGGTGCAGGGTTTTTACCGTTTCCCCTGCTTCGCAGTCTTCTAAGAGAGGCTAAACCCTCTACCAGAACAGCCTGAGGAGATTGGCACAAAATTCGACAGTTTGTCAGGGGGATTTTTGAGTCAGCGTGTTTAAGAAAATTGAGAAAATGCTCGCTTAGGAGCATTGCAGGACTTAGGATTAAATAAGTCCTGCTTTAGTTTGGGAAATTTAAGTTCTGTTTTACTCGAACGTGCGTTGTCGCAATATCTCCCTTACTTCCATTAAAATCTGGCCCAACATATTTTTGCCGCTGCCATCTTTACCGCAACCCCAATAGTAATCAATAGGGGAATTTTCGACTATTTCCTCATCGCCAGTAGCTAGTAAAATTTCTCTAATTTCGGGATGAGTTTCAAATTTGCGGAGTACGGATTTTCGCATGATATCATCTTTGACTTCTTCCCAATCTTTGCGGAGGGGACGAGAGCGATCGCGTCCCATTTTTGCGGCATCTTTAGGTGTTTTTGCTTGGCGAATTTGGTCGCAGTTAGCCGTTGCGGGAAACTTTTGTGCTTGAAAATAATGCTCAGTAGTTGGCCAATATTCTCCGTCTAACTCGAATCCATGACTGGAAAAATTAGAAAAACAGCCGTATTCGCTGCCAGTGGTGTAGAAGTAGATAGCCATAAAGTCTGCGATTTCAATTTCGTTAAGAATCTTGGTCCATCGTCAGCCTTACCTCTGTTGATTCTCCACTATCTTCAACCGCAAATCAATAGTTTCAAGATGGGAACCGATGTAAGACAGCAGGGCGTAGATAAATACTATCACCCCTACCATTTCCAAAATTTCCTCAACAGAAGCCATCAAACCGTAGATCAAGTTTCGCTGACCTACCGCATCTGCATAATAGCCACAAACCATTTCCATGCCAAGTGCTCCACCGACATATATACTGCCTGCCAGTAAAAAGAAATCTCTTGTTCTCCGGGGTAGGTGCCGGAGAAACTTGAAATAAGCCAGCCCAGTAACCACAATAAAAATCGCCCCCGGAATTACCCAAATGAAGTAAAAAATTCCCCCTAAATCCAGTGCCTTTCGCAAGTCGTTAATAATTAATATTTCGTGCAAACTCAAGATTTCATCTAAAGAAAAAAATCCAAAGATGAACGCCAGCGCTTTCCAGTGCCCAAAATACCGATCGCCCTGCTTCTTCTTAGCACTAGCAATAATACCTAGCAAAATCGCGCAAAACAGCAAAGTAAATGAGGAGTACCACGAAGGATAATTTATTTCTCTGTCTAAATTAAACAAACTAATCCAGCGTTCTTGATAGTTAAAACCGTAACGCAGAACTTGTACGATGCAACCAGCAACAGCAAAGAAGAGCACCCAAATGCTGAGAGAGAAAGCAACTCTCTTCGGCGAAACAGAAATAAGGAATTTCATCAAGTTTTTGATAAACTAGAACAAGCAAAATCAAACTATAAAGTAAAAGGTTAAAAATGGCAATAGCGGCGCAATCCGCCCCCTCGGATTTTTATCTACAAAAAATCACCAATCACTGACAATGCACGTTCAAATTGAAACTTTCACTGTCCGCAAGCGGTTTGCCCTTACCATCAGCCGCGGTACAACAGCCCAAAGTACCAATTTATGGGTGAAGTTAGAACACGAAGGAATCGAAGGTTGGGGAGAAGCATCGCCCTTTTCCACAGGTTCTCGGCCCCAAACTACCGAAATTCTGCTAGCTGCATTGCAGGAAGTTGCACCGCTGCTAGAAAAGTTTACTCCGTTCGATCGCCAAAAAATCGAACAAGTATTAACAGAGGTTAACTTACCCTCAGGCGCCCGCGCCGGCATCGACATGGCAATGCACGACTGGCTGGGCAAAAAAGCAGGCTTGCCGCTGTGGAAAATGTGGGGATTAGATCGATCGCGCATCGTCCCCACCTCCGTCACAATCGGCATTAATTCGCCGTCTGGTGCAAGAGAAAGAGTGCGCGATTGGTTTGGTAAAGATGCGACCGATCCAGCAAGCATCAAATACCGCGCCTTTAAAGTTAAATTAGGAAATCCCGCAGGAATCGAAGCCGACAAAGCTATGTTAACAGCCGTGCTAGACGAAGCACCAGCTAACCTTAAAATCAGTGTTGATGCTAACGGCGGTTGGAGTTTGACCAGCGCGATAGAAATGTGTCGCTGGTTGGAAAAATACCAGATAAATTATGTCGAACAGCCGCTTTCACCCCTCGCCGATATGGAGGAATTCTCAGAACTGTACCGTCAATCGCCACTGCCAATTTTTGCTGATGAAAGTTGCTTTAATAGTTCCGATATACCCAAGTTAGCGCACTGCATCCACGGCATCAATATCAAAATGATGAAGTCAGGCGGATTGACCGAAGCACTGCGGATGATTCACACAGCAAAAGCCTGCAATTTGCAAGTAATGTTCGGCTGCTATTCAGATAGCGCGATCGCAAATACAGCAGCAGCACAACTTTCACCGCTAGCTGACTATTTGGATTTGGACAGTCACTTAAATTTATTAGACGATCCTTTCACAGGTGCGATCGTCGAAAATGGGTGTTTGCTGCCAAACGCGCGATCGGGATTGGGAGTGCAGCGAGTTGAGATTGGAGAATAGAAGTAAGTAGCTAGGCGCAAATAAACTTTATCATGTAACAGAATATCAAGCTATCATAATTTTTGCAATTGTTTTCCTGCTGATCGCGAAAGATACAGCTTGACTCACTCCGTCCCGGGCGGATGTATTTTCAAGTTTAATTTACTTACAATGAACCAATGACTAAAAACTATCCCATCAAAAATGGCAAAGTTGCTATCTTGTTCCACGAGGGAATTCTCGGTTCTTTCGGCAAAACAGGTTTAGCATTTTTGCGCTACAGCGAAGCACAAATTGTAGCAGTAATAGACCGCCAGTGTGCCGGACAATCTTTACCTGAATTAACTGGCATTCCTCAACAAGTACCGATAGTTGCTTCCGTTGCAGAAGCACTGCAATTTGCGCCGGATATTCTGCTAATTGGTATCGCTCCTTCCGGCGGTGTTTTGCCTGCGGAATGGCTGCCAGAAATTAATCAAGCGGTAGCAGCAGGTTTGTCTGTTGTCAACGGTTTGCACGCGAAACTTGCACCTTTGATAACAGTTCCCTTAACCGAAAATCAATGGATTTGGGACGTGCGTCAGGAACCGAAATCGATCGGTGCGATCGCCTCTGCCGCCGCCGCTAAATTAAGCTGTCGCCGCGTGTTAACCGTCGGCACAGATATGAGCGTCGGCAAAATGTCAACAAGCCTGGAACTCAATCGCATTTGCTTGCAGCGGGGTTTGCGTTCCAAATTTTTAGCAACCGGACAAACGGGTTTAATGATAGGAAATGAAGGCCTTCCTTTGGATGCAGTGCGAGTTGATTTCGCGGCTGGTGCTGTCGAACAAATGGTGATAAAATTGGGTTCTGAATGCGATATTCTGCACGTAGAAGGGCAAGGTTCGCTATTGCATCCGGGTTCGACGGCGACTCTGCCGCTGTTGCGGGGTTCGCAGCCAACTCACTTAATTTTAGCGCACCGAGCCGGACAAACTAGCATTCGCAATCACCCGCACGTATCGATTCCTAAGTTATCAAAAGTGGTCGAATTGTACGAAATGTTAGCTGCTGCTGCGGGTGCTTTTTCAGGGGAAAAAGTGAGCGCGATCGCCCTCAACACTCATCACTTAAATGAGGCAGATGCGCTGTTAGCAATAGCTGAACTTCAGGCAGAAACGGGATTGCCTTGTACCGATGCAGTAAGGTTTGGCGCGGAGGTTTTGTGGGAGGCGATCGACAGTTAATGTAACAATTTGATCGGCTTTGTGAATGATAGTTTTTTTGATTAACCGCAGAGGACGCAGAGGACGCAGAGAAAGAGAAGATAAGAGAGAGAGAATAGAAAGTGTTAATTTTTATTCGGAAGCGTTATATGCTAGTACACCGTATGCACTCCACAGCTAAAAAAGTAAGTTTATAGGCGTGGGAGTGCGTATTTTATATTTCAGAAACCGGGTTTTTGCGTCCAAGACTGGTTATAATAAATACTCACAAAGCGCTGGTAGAGTTTACAAGTACAATACAAATGATTGATAATTCTTGTTCATTACCGTCTGAATGCGCCATCCGCCCGGCCTGTGCTCAAGACATCAAATCAATTAGAATGTTAGTGTGGAGCGCCAAACTCGATCCAACTCAGTTGCGCTGGGAGCAATTCTGGGTCATCGAATGCGAGGGAAAATTGGCAGCTTGCGGACAGTTGCGGAACTTTGCGGGCGCGCAAGAATTGGGCAGTTTGGTGGTGGCGAAAGATTGGCGCGATCGAGGTTTGGGCACTTACCTCACAAAATATTTAATTCAACAAGCTACAGAACCGCTATATTTAGAATGTTTGGGAAAGCGGCTCGCATCATTTTATACTCGCTTTGGCTTCGTAGAAGTTTCCGTACAAGAATGGCCGCAGTCGCTTAAATTCAAGTTCGGTTTGTCTCAATTAGCTAAAACTTTATTCAAAATTCCTGTAACAATTATGCAGTATCAAGCAGGTTGTCTATAATTATGACTTTTATGAATTTAAGATTCTGAATTTATGAATGGATTTTAAGTTCGACCTGTTCAATAATTGGATAACAGGGTGCGATCGAGCTGCATCGATCAAAAACTCCTACCGCCTCCTGATATCTGCGTAAGTCTCGATCGCCTATTTTCTATGTCTAAATAGGTAGGTACAAATCAACATCGCATGGGGAGGGCGGGTGAGTGCCCTGGTAAAGTGCCTCATATCATAGATCCGCTTACGGGTCCCTAATGGCGCACAGGGTGTCAGAAACCGGGTTTTTAGGGGTTTGGTGCGTAAGTCACGGACTAGATATGTATGGATATTCCGGATTTGGCGATCGAGACGGCGTAAGTTCATAATTCACTGTTTGCGGTAGTCCACTTGGCTAAATTGGCACAGCTACCAGCCTGATAGGTAGGCAGAAACCTTTGCAAAATCGTTGTTTGCAGGTTTAAAAGTGTCCTGTGCCAGTACCAGACTCGGAAAGTGGACTGGCGATCGCACCAAAGATATTCGACTCCTGGCACATTAGTAAGTGTAAAGCAAGTGAGTCACAACCCAATCAAAAAACTCAACCCAAAAATTCAACCCAAAAATCACAGATATTCACAGCAGCAGTAATGCGGAATCAGCCAATCTCTAATGTAGCTAACAACATCTAGCCTTAAGGCAAATCCCACCAACTGCTCAACCATGAAATCCTTAATTCAATACCTCGGAATTACTGGATTTAGAATCCCCGCAACCGCTTCTCAAATCCCCTCAACATTTCAAAATTTCTTGGCTTTTTATCCTGATAAAACCACGAAAGGCAAGAACAATGAAATATCAAGGCAATCAATCTTAACCGAGGAAATGCAGCCTCTCAAATAGCATAAACAGACAATTACACATCCACATATTTTAACACAACAGGAGTAAATATCATGTTCAACGTAGTAAAAGCTTTCGGCTCGATTTTCTCTACCCAAGGATACAGCGGCGCTAACAATATGCTCATCAAAAATTACGTCAACACCAATTTTAACTATTTCAACGAAGAAGCAGTCGTCGATGAATCGATTTACCCGAATCAAACAGGTCGCGTCCGCTTCCAAGGTAGCTGGTGGCCCGCACGTTGCGATCGCCAAATCACCCTAACACCGGGAGACACCGTTTATGTCATCGGCGTTGACAACATCACTCTGTTAGTTTCCCTCGCTCCCGCAGACTAAATCAGAGCATCAACGACCTGGTAATCAATTTCAACCAGGAAATGCTACTTTTCAAATAGCTTCAAATAGGCGCTCAAACTTCGATATATATTAATACAAAAGGAGTCAACAAAATGTTTAACGTAGTAAAAGCTTTCGGTTCTATTTTTTCTACTCACACCTACAGTACAGAAAACAATCTCTTAATGGATAACTACATCAACACCAATTTTAACTACTTCAACGAAGAAGCAGTCGTCGATGAATCGATTTACCCGAATCAAACAGGTCGCGTCCGCTTCCAAGGTAGCTGGTGGCCCGCACGGTGCGATGGCCAAATCACCCTCACACCGGGAGACACGGTTTATGTTATCGGCGTTGACAACATCACTCTGTTAGTTTCCCTCGCTCCCGCAAACTAAACTAGAAAGTAATCTCAACTTTTTTACTGTCAGAACCCCGACTTATTCAAGAAGTCGGGGTTCTGACTATTCTGTTTTTTAGTGGCAATTTGGCGATCGCTTCCACTCAACACCTGATGCAAGACAGCAATATCTGCCTCAGTTTATTTGCCAGTAGAAATATGGAAGATCGCGCTACAATAAAATGGCATTTTTGAGAGCTTGTTTGTTTAGGCGATCGCCAAGTTGAGATTCGCTACTTTCTCCGGTGACTGCTGCTTGTTCTGATGCCTTTTTTCGCTTGTCGGTTTCGGCCCTCGGCAACGACAAATTTTTCTCAATCTACTCGTTTAGCATTTAGCTTTTATCTATTTCACTCTCCTCATCTTTCTGCAACGCAGCCAAGATTTGAAACCACAGCCGGAGCAGAAAGAGCAGAAATCCTGCTTGGGGATTGAGCCAGGTGGCAACACCCACTACGGTAAACTCGATTACTTTGAGCCATTTCTTTTTGTTGGATTTAGACATGAGAATCACCTTGTTTTAATGCTTAAATCCATTGGAACAATTAGAATTGAGAGTTATTTAAACTGACTTGACTGACTTAGGCTGATTTAACCTGAATTAGGCTGGCTTCGGACTAAAAAAGTAGCTAAACTATCTGTGTAGCCTTTTCTCGTTTGCTCGTAATGCCCTTTCCTCATGACTTCTTGACCGAAATCGCTCGCACGAAAAAGCTGACTGACCTAGAGATAGCTGTATTTTTGCTGCTATTTGGTCAAAATAAAAATAAGGTGCAAATTGCCATTGAGCTTGATACAACTGAAAGCGTTATTAGTACCCGACTAACAGGGGTTTACACAAAGTTTGGAATCAACGATCGGGGTCCTGTTAAAGAAAGGGAGTTACGGCGCTATTTAGAGGAGCTGCAGAAACGTAAACCAGCGAGTTCACTGTCAAATCTGCCTGCGGAGAGCGTCAAAGATCCTGTTGATGCGTTGGTTCAGCAGGTGCGATCGCGCCTCCACGATGACATCCAACGGTTGCACGGCACCATGCCGCTTTGGGGGGTCGATCGTTGCGTGCCGTTGGGTGACTTGTTTGTGGATGTCAATCTTCTGGAGGAACTCAGTAGTAGTCGTAAATCGGAATTGGATGACTTGTGGCAGCACTTCAGCCAAAATCCCAGCTACCGCAGTTTGGATCGCATTGGTTTGGGCAAACAGCTAAAACGGGTATCAGGTTTAGAGGTGCTGGCAAAGAATGCGAACCTGATGGTGGTAGGCAAACCGGGTTCGGGAAAGACTACGTATTTGCAGCGAGTGGTGATGGAGTGCAACGCAGGTAATTTACAAGCGCACCGGATTCCGGTTTTGATTAAACTGCGAGATTTTGTCGAGGATGGGCGTGAGGTTGCCTACTCGCTAGAGCGTTATCTAGAGGGATGCTGGCGGTTGTCGGACCCAGAAGCTCAATCGATACTCGATCGAGGTCGGGCGCTGGTGCTGCTGGATGGGTTGGATGAAGTGACGGGAGAAGATGGGAAGAACATCGTCAAGGAAATCAAGCGGTTTGCTCGCACTTATCCGCAGGTGCAGGTAATTGTGACCTGTCGAACGCAGAGTCAGGAATCGCGGTTTGAGCGGTTTGATTATGTGGAGGTGGCGGATTTTAATGAAACGCAGGCGCGGGCTTTTGCCCAACATTGGTATAAGGCGGTGATGCGGGATGAGTCGGGGGGACTGGCAAAAGCGGAGGAGTTTCTGCGGCTGCTCTTTTTGGAGGAGAATAAGTCGATTCGCGAGTTAGCAATTACGCCGATTTTGCTGAGTTTGACTTGTGCGGTGTTTCACCACAAGGGAAAGTTTTACTCGAAGCGTTCCAAGCTGTATGAAGAGGGGTTGGAGTTGCTGCTGGAGCAGTGGGACAAGTCGCGGGAGATTGAGCGGAATGAGATTTATCGCGATTTGTCAGTGGAGCGAAAGCTAGAATTATTGAGCTTTCTGGCAGTGAAGAAGTTTGAAAAAGAGCAATATGTGCTATTTGAGCAGGCAGAAATAGAGGAGTATATTGCGGAGTTTTTGGGGATTGGGCAGCGGGATAGTCGAGCGGTGTTGAGGGCGATGGAAGCGCAGCATGGATTGTTGATTGAGCGATCGCAAAAAATATGGTCTTTTTCGCATCTAACTTTTCAAGAATATTTAGTCGCTCTAAACTTTAGCTGCAAAGACAAGCGAGGAGAAGGATTGATCGGGTATCTTTATGAAAAAAAATGGGAGCAAGTTATCCTACTGTTTTCTGAAAAGATATTAAATATCGATTATTTTACTCTCTTACTCAAGTTTAGGATTGATAAATCGATCTCCAGTCATGAAAGATTACAGCTTATTCTGAGGTGGGTATATCGAAAGGCTTCAAATACTTCTAGTTGCTATTCAAGAACAACTCTTCGTTGCTTTTATGTCAGCCTACTAACACTTATCAACACCATTGATGAATTAGAATTATTTTGCGATCCACTCTGGTTAATCGATGATTTTTGCCATCTCTTATCAAAATTGGATGACAGGATTGAGCTCTCTGTTTATCACAACTCTGGACAGGGATTGTCGCTGGGTAATTTCTTTGGTTCTCTAGAAGGGGAACCAGCCTTCGATCGAGACCTCTGCCATGCTCGTGCTCATGCTTCGCTCTTAGGGCGTGCTTTACGTTTAGATGACGTTAGGTATGCAGCAGAAAAGAATGACTGGATGTTGAACAAAAATGAGGAGGAGTTTGAGTTTTTTAATCGTCTTGATGATACAAACTTCTACGAACTTGCAGAATCTCTATATAGAGCGATAGAGTTTTGCAATAACAATGGCTGGGAAAACTTAAGCTTGGAGCTATCTCAGCTCTACGAGCAACTTCCTCAAGGTGTTTACAATTGTTGGGAACAATATCAACAATGGCGTAGGGACGATAGTGAAGCTTGGGCAGAGAAACTAAGGAACTTTTCCATAAAATATCGCAATATTGACTATCAATGGGAGCTGACAGAGCACGACTTCGGTGAACTATTTGCCTACATTTATGCAAATAGAATTTTAATTGATTGCCTTCAAGGTAACTCTGAAAAAATTAATAAGCCGTTTGAACAATTTATTATGGAAACTCTTTTGATTCCCTACTCGGAACTTGAAGCTATTATAGCTGATGCGACAAAGGCAATCGCTTAAATCGAATAAAAACGCAAACATGAAAAAGCTGAGTAGGTAATTTGCTGGCAGAGAATTATAACGAGTGCGAGTATAAACGTTAATGCAAATTAACCTGGAATTCCCGATCGCCCGGGGTGAAAAACTGCAACCATTTGGCGCTCGCTTCCCTGAAGCCCTCGATCGCACACTCCAGGAACTCACCCCCCAGAGACGATCGCCAAATCGTCGAACTATTCGATCGCAATAAATCCGACATTCTCTCCCAATCGGAAGCAGTCGAACTCGATCGATACTTGCTGCTAGAACCTTGGGTGCGCTTAGCCAAAGCTCATGCTTACAAACACTTACAGACAGCAGTATGAGTTATGTATCAGCCACTTTGCGTCAGTTAGTGACTCAACGCGCCCGATCGCAATGCGAGTATCGATCGAGAAAACGTTGCTATTATCGATCGCAATAACTTGATCCATACAATATACCTGAAAAAAGAACTTAAATATCCAGCGATACGTTCAGCATCTATTATCTAAATTCGGCAGGGTTTATTTCAATCAACCCTGCCTTGAGTATGCTTAAATAAGTTGAGACACATACTAACCATATTTAAACCAGTGAACTTTCAATCAGTCATTGCCACCTTAAACAAATTCTGGAGCGATCGAGGATGCCTGATCGCCCAATCCTACGACACAGAAAAAGGTGCAGGAACCATGAATCCCCACACCTTTCTCAGAGCAATCGGCCCCGAACCTTGGTCAGTCGCCTACATCGAACCCTGTCGCCGCCCCACCGACGGACGCTACGGCGAAAATCCCAACCGCTTCCAACATTACTATCAATATCAAGTTTTAATTAAACCCTCTCCTCCCAACATCCAAGACATCTATTTAGACTCCCTCAGAGCATTAGGAATTAGCCCAGAAGACCACGACATTCGTTTCGTAGAAGACAACTGGGAATCGCCTACCCTCGGAGCTTGGGGCGTCGGCTGGGAAGTCTGGCTCGACGGCATGGAAATTACCCAATTTACCTACTTTCAACAGTGCGGTAGCATTGACTGTCGCCCCGTCTCCATTGAAATTACCTACGGACTAGAACGCCTAGCAATGTATCTCCAAGAGGTCGATGCGATGACGAAAATTCAGTGGAAAGATGGCATAACTTACGGCGACGTTCACCTGCAAGGAGAAATAGAACAGTGTACTTATAACTTTGAAGCTTCTAATCCAGAATTGCTGTTTACTCTATTTGGATTGTACGAGCAAGAAGCCGAACAATTGACAAAAAAAGGATTGGTTTTGCCGAGTCTTGATTATGTGCTAAAATGTTCTCACACTTTCAATTTGCTCGATGCTAGAGGCGTGATTTCGGTAACGGAAAGAACCCGCTACATTACCAAAATTCGCAATTTGGCGCGGCGAGTTGCTCAGCTTTATTTGGAACAGCGCGAAAAGCTGGGTTTCCCTTTAGAAAAAACTGTAAAAGTTTGAGTTTGAGTTGGATTGTGGGGCGGGCCTCTTGCCTGCCTTAAGAACGGGCATCTTGCCCGTTCCACAAAGAGTGAGTTGGATTGGGGAGTGGGCATCTTGCCTGCCTCAAGAACGGGCAAGATGCCCGTTCCACGAAAGCCATATTTTTAATTAATTAAATGCCTAATTATTCGGAAAATAATACAGAAACAAATCCTCAACTGCGAATTGATAATATTAGTTTAAAAACACCGATCGCCTCAAGTCATTTGTTGGAAAATATATCATTTCAGGTACACCAGGGCGATCGCGTGGCAATTGTTGGCCCTTCAGGTGCCGGCAAAACAACCCTGTTGCGACTGCTAAATCGCCTCAGCAGTCCCACCAGCGGCTCGATTTATCTGGAAAATACAGAATATCGGCAAATACCTGCGATCGAACTCCGCAAACAAATCACCCTCATCCTGCAAGAATCCAAGCTTTTGGGAATGTCGGTGCGAGAAGCATTGGCTTATCCTTTGAAGCTGCGGGGCGTCAATTCATCAAACATTGCTGAGAGAATTAGCGGGGCGATCGAACAACTGCACATACCCCAAGAATGGCTCGATCGCAGCGAATTCCAGCTTTCCACAGGCCAAAAACAGCTCGTGGCGATCGCCCGCGGCATCATCCTGCAACCAAAAATCTTGCTTTTAGACGAGCCAACATCCGCCCTAGACGCAGGAAAAGCCGCCCACCTTTTGCAAGTATTGACGCAGCTAACAAACGGCCAAACCACAATTTTTATGGTAAACCATCAATTAGAATTAGCCGAGCAATTTAGCACGCGAATTCTGCATTTACAGCGGGGAAAGCTCATCGAAGATTTGCCCTCTCATCAAATAAATTGGGTGCAACTGCGGCAAAATTTAATTCAAGCCGAAGCAGAAGCCCAACAAGAATGGTGAACAAGCTAAAAAATATTTTCTGCGACTAGATACGCGGTGGAAATCCCAGAACCTTTTTCTAAAGTTGCGCCTAAAGCTGCTTGAATCTCTGAGAGAGATGCGATTGCACTTGTATTGGCTTGGTTTAACCTCTGCTTGCGTAATTAATTTGGATGTTTTAACCGCAGAGGGCGCAGAGGGCGCAGAGAAAGAGAAGAGTAAGAGGGAAAGAGAGAAGTTTACAAATTGCTGAGGATTGCTAGAGATACAGTCAGATATTAGCTTTGGGAATGTTGTTTAATGTTGGTCTTTGTGCTTTTACGCTAAATCGCTACTGCGGAATTAAACCCATTTTTTGATAAAGTGGTCGGACTAAGTTTTTTAAAGCTGGCAACTGTTTGGTAAAAACTATGGAGCCTAAAACACAAATTATACCTCCAATGATGACTGTATTGGGAGCGCCGATATAATTTGCCAATCCGCCAGCAACTAAATTCCCAAACGGTGTCACTCCAAAAAATGCCATCGTGTATATGCTCATCACTCTTCCCCGTTTGTCGTCTTCCACAATTGTTTGCAAAAATGTGTTCCCGCCTGCAAATTGCAAAATGAAACCAAACCCCACAAACAACATCATGATTAATGACAGCCACAAGACACGGGACAAACCAAAACCTATTAGTCCGAATCCCATAATGGCCGGTGACATCGCAATCAATTTGCCGAGGCCAACTACACTTTTGCGCGAAATCAAATAAATCGCGCCCGCGAAGGCGCCAACTCCCGAAGATGCCATCAAAAAGCCGAGGGTTTGTGCGTCGCCTTGCAGAATTTTGGTGGCAAAAATTGGGACTAATACTGTGTGGGACATTCCGGCAAAACTTACTAATGCTAATAGCAGTAAAATTGCTCGAATCGGGGGAAACCCGAAGGCATAAACGAATCCTTCTTTTAATCTTTGTAAGGGTTTGGTATTAGTTGCGGCAATTTTACGGGCTTTGATCTGCATCGCTAATAAGCCCGCAATTACAGCAATGTAGCTGAGTCCGTCAATAAGAAAACAATAACTTGCGCCGACTGTAGCTATCAGCAAACCTGCAATTGCTGGGCCAATTAACCTGGCTCCGTTGAACATGGAAGCGTTGAGGGCGATCGCATTTGCTAAATCTTCTTTCTTTTCTACAAGTTCCGGCACAAAAGCTTGCCGTGCCGGCGCGTCAAAGGCGTTAATGGCGCCTTGAAAGAAACTCAGTACCAAAATATGCCAAATGTTCACCACTCCTGTTAGCGCTAAAAATGCTAGCCCTAAGGATTGAACCATTGCTAATATTTGAGTGGCAATTATCACTCGGTGGCGGTTCCAGCGATCGATTAAAACTCCTGCAAAAGGCAGTAAAATTAAGGTGGGTATTTGACTTGTAAATCCCACCACGCCGAGCATCCAAGGTGAATCGCTCAAATTGTAGACAAGCCAAACAGTAGCGACTTGTGTCATCCAATTGCCAATTAGGGAGATGCCTTGTCCTGCAAAAAACAGGCGATAATTTCTCGATCGCAACGCTGGAGGAATTTGTATTGTTTTGATTTTTGCTAGTAGATTCATGCGAGAGTACGGCTAGAGCAATCCTATTTGATTGGTAAACATTTTGTAGGGGTAGCGCCTTTGGGCCTACCCCCAATTAGCCAAGGGCAACCATCGAGGGACTGCCCCTAGACTCATTATTACGAATCATTGAGAATTGCGATATGAGCCGAAAGTTCTATTTTACAACTCCCGAAAACCCGGATTTGAGTATTGTTAAATTTTGGCCCCCAGCAAAAAGATCGCAACAGTTAAATTTTTCTGTCGCGATCGCTTGACTAACAAGAAATTCCTTCCCCAAATCCTTCCCTCAATTAATGCTCAACAGCCAAGTACCGAGGTAACGCAGCAAGGGAACGTCGCCGGGAGTGCGGATGCGGACGTTGAAATGGTACATTCCGCCGGGAGATGGGTTTCTGACGTTGGAGAGTACAACCTCAACATTGTTGCCGGCGGCAATTGGTTCTTTGGGATAAATTTCTATGAATCGATTTTCTTTGTCCCAGATTACTTCTTGCAATTCTATTGTTTTGTCTTTGACGCGCACTTTAATGTCTTTTTGGTCAAATTCGCCTTTGTAGTAGTCTGGATAGGATATGTTGAGTTGGGCGATCGCCAAACTTACTTTTTTGGAAGGAATTCGCAGCCGATATCTATCGCCACTCATCCCGGCTGTACCGTAATCCAAGCGATAGCTTAATTGGTTGGCGCGATCGGGGCCGCCGAAAATCGTGAATCCTGGCATGGACTGGGCTAAACTGATGGCGGGTAATCCAGCCACCAAGCAACCTGTAACCGCTAGTGCTGAAAATAATCGTCGCATAACAACTCCTCTAATTAAACTCTTGGTGAACCTTAAATATTGCTCGCCGGAAATTTGCGATCGTGCCTACAATATATCGAATGTCTCAGCAATTTGATGAGGGCGAGCGACCGCGGGCTGAGGTCACTTTTTTTTGCGTAATTTTTGCGTAATACTGATAACAGACATTCAAACTACAGAAGTAGGCGACATAAAATTATATCATAATCGGTGGCAAACTTAACAATTTAGCGAATTTGAATGTATAAGATAAGTTAAAGATACGGGTCGAATTTGGGCGATCGGCTTTAGTATCAACGAGAGAAGTTTAGGGGAACGGCTGCTTCCATGTAAAGCAAGGTATCGGGCGATTAAAAATCGCACTTCAAGAAACCTGCGGAGGCAGGTTTTGTCTGTGTAGGCGCGGTTTCAACCGTCCTAAGAAGGCTTAAATAAGGAGAGTGTATGAAATTAGCGATCGCAAAAGAAATAGCAGCAGGGGAACGCCGGGTGGCTTTAGTACCCGACGCTGTAGCCCGATTAGTCAAACAGGGCGTCGAAGTTTGGGTTGAGGCAGGTGCCGGCGCACAATCCTTTTTCTCGGATCTTGCTTACGAAGAAGCGGGAGCTCAGGTTGTCGCCGATACCGCTAGGCTGTGGGGCGAAGCCGATGTCGTCGTGAAAATCGGGACCCTGCAAGAATCAGAAGTTCATCAACTCCGGGAAGGAGGCGTTTTCATCGGATTTTTGAATCCTCTGGGAGATCCAGCTTTAGTGCAGCGTTTAGCCGATCGCAAAGTAACGGCATTCAGCATGGAAATGATCCCGCGCACCAGCCGTGCTCAAAGCATGGATGCACTGTCATCTCAGGGCAACGTCGCGGGTTACAAAGCGGTACTGATCGCAGCCGCAGCTTTGCCAAAGTATTTTCCGATGCTGACAACGGCGGCGGGTACAATTCGCCCCGCGAAAATATTGGTAATGGGTGTGGGCGTTGCTGGCTTGCAGGCGATCGCCACGGCGCGCCGTTTGGGTGCGGTAGTCGAAGCCTTCGACATCCGCCCAGAAACAAAAGAACAAGTGCAAAGTTTGGGCGCTAAATTCCTTGATGTTGAACTCAAGGAAGAAACCGTCGCCGCCGGAGGCTACGCTAAAGAATTATCAGAAGCCGCCAAAGAATACACCCGCCAAGTGCTCACCCAACACGTCAGCGCTTCCGATGCAGTGATTACAACGGCTCAGGTTCCTGGCAGAAAAGCACCTATTTTAGTTACTAGAGAAATGGTTTCTCAAATGAAGCCCGGATCGGTAATTGTTGACCTCGCGGCCGAACAAGGCGGCAATTGCGAATGTTCTGAAGCGGGGAAAGATGTTGAATGGAACGGCGTTAATGTCATCGGCCCAATTAATGTGCCCTCGTCGATGCCTGTCCATGCTAGCGAAACTTACTCGAAGAATATCTCGGCTTTAGTTCAGTTGATGGTGAAAGATAAGGAACTCAATTTGAATTTTGAAGACGATATCATTGCTGGTGCTTGCGTCGCCCGCGACGGTGAAATTAGCAACCAGCGAGTTCGCGATGCTTTGGCAGCTCAGGCTTCAGCCGTCAGTTAGATTCTCGATTGTTAATAAGCTCTTCAAGGGCGGGCAGGATGCCCACCCCACAAGAAAATTAACTTTTTGTGGAACAGTCATCTTGCCTGTTATTGAGAATAGTGCAAGATGTGAGACGCAACCGGGAACGAGTTATTTCCAATTACCAATTACCAAGTGTTATGGCAGAAGGATTGATTGCAGGTTTAGTGGTGTTTACTCTAGCGTCGTTTGTGGGATTTGAAGTAATTAATAAAGTCCCGCCGACGCTGCACACACCTTTGATGTCGGGATCGAATGCGATTTCGGGAATTGCGGTTTTAGGTGCAATTCTGATTTCTGGCCAAGGCAATGTGACTGTTACTTCGATTTTGGGGACGATCGCGATCGCCCTGGCCACAATTAACGTTGTCGGCGGTTTCTTAGTAACCGATCGAATGCTGCAAATGTTCAAGAAAAAAGAGGTTAAAGCGTGAGCGATTTTTTGCCCAGTGGCATTCAACTAGGTTATTTAGTTGCCGCATCTTTGTTTATTATCGGTTTGAAACAGTTGGGATCTCCTGCAACTGCCCGTCAAGGAAATGTGTTAGCTGCGATCGGGATGTTAATTGCGATCGTCGGTACTTTGCTGGAAAAGCAAGTAGTCAGCTACGAATTGATTGCTGTCGGAATTATCGTCGGTTCCATTTTGGGAACGATTATGGCGAATACCGTGGCGATGACGGATATGCCGCAGATGGTGGGTTTGCTTAACGGTTTCGGGGGCGCGGCTTCTGCACTCGTTGCTGTGGGCGAATTCTGGCGCTATCTCAGCATCCCGGAATCGCCAACTCCAGACGCGACAATCACGATCCTTTTGGGTGTGTTGATTGGCGGAATTACTTTCACTGGTAGCCTTGTGGCGTTTGCGAAACTGCAAGAATTGCTGCCTGGTGCGCCCATGACGTTTCCGCTGCAACAGCCGTTTAATGCCATGCTGGCGATCGCACTTTTAGTCGGCAGCGGTTATATGCTGTTTAACCCGGAGAATGTGCCGGTATTCCTGGCTTTGGTGGCGATTTCCAATATTTTGGGCATCATGTTTGTGCTCCCGATTGGCGGTGGCGATATGCCGGTGGTGGTGTCGCTGCTTAACTCTTATTCGGGGATTGCGGCGAGTGTGGCTGGGTTCATTTTGATGAACAATATGCTGATTATCGCTGGTGCATTGGTGGGCGCGTCGGGGATTATTTTGACGCAAATCATGTGCAAGGCGATGAATCGATCGCTTGGTAGTGTGCTGTTTAGCGCCTTTGGTAGCGGTGGCGCTAGTGCTGGGGCTGCTGCTGGGGCTGCTGGTGGTGCGATCGACAAAACTGTTCGCAGCATCAATCTCGAAGAAAGTGCGATGATGTTGGGTTATGCGCGATCGGTTGTAATTATTCCGGGTTACGGAATGGCTGTAGCGCAAGCACAGCACGCCGTGCGCGAGTTAGCCGACGGTTTGGAAAAAATGGGTGTTGACGTGAAATACGCGATTCACCCGGTGGCTGGGCGGATGCCGGGGCACATGAATGTGCTGTTGGCGGAAGCAAATGTTCCTTATCCGCAGTTGTACGATATGGACGATATCAATCCGCAGTTTGACGAAACTGATGTGGCTTTGGTAATCGGGGCGAATGATGTGGTGAATCCGGCGGCGCGTCACGATACGGCGAGCCCGATTTACGGGATGCCGATTTTGGAGGTTGATAAAGCTAAGCATACGATCGTGATTAAGCGCGGGATGAGTGCTGGTTTTTCCGGTGTAGATAATGAGTTGTTCTACAAGGATAAGACGATGATGTTGTTTGGTAGCGCTAAGGATGTGGTTGCCAAATTGGTTTCTGAGGTGAAGCAATTGTAGGATTTTGCAACCGCTGATGAAGGCGGATTAACGCGGATTAACGCAGATAATTAAACCCGGTTTTTTGGATAAACCGGGTTTTTTGTTTTGATTTGGTTGTGAGTTTGTTTTGGGGGCGATCGCTTTATGCGATGATAGCTTGGTTCAAATAGTCGCTGGAGATGGGTGTATGTGAAAAGCCTTGTTCTCTGGCTTTTTGAAACCAGTGCTCTGCTTGAGTGCGATCGGCTGCTACAGCATCAGCACCGCCGCAAATATAAATTCCTGCTAAGTTGTTTGAGGCAACACCATAGCCTTGCTCAGCGGATTTGATGTACCATTTAATTGCTTCTAATATCATCATTTCTCGACCTAATCCTAAATGGTACATACTGGCAATTATGCACTGCGCTTCATGATTTCCTTGTTCTGCTAGCGGTTTTAACAATGTAAATGCTTGGGTCTAATCTTGGGTATTAAAAGTGGCTATACCTTTTTCTAATTCAGACATCAACAGTCATTAATAAATTCCATATACTATAATATCATCAAACGAATTCCGGAAACATTTTCCTGGACAGGCAAAAAATACTCCTAGAGCCGATTTTACCGACAGAAGAAGAAACAATCGCTATCAAGTTGTTGGATAAAATGCTATTTCTCAAGTTATAAAATGGTGATTATGAGACATTCAAAGTAAAACTTGTGGAAGTTGGCGGGGAAGCAATCGCACTTCCTGAATCGCTCTATCAATTGTTGTGTCAAGCTGCACATTTAATGGCGGCTGGTAAAGCAGTATCTTTAGTGCCAATTGAGCAAGATATGACTGTTGAAGAAGCTGCAAGTGTGTTGAATGTGTCCCCAGAATTTGTGGGAAAATTGCTCGATGATGGGGAAATTGCCTATGGAAAAGTAGGAAACCAGCGGCGGATTAGTTTGGCAGGTGCGATCGCAGATAAACAGCAGCGTACTATTAAGCGCCGTGAAATTCTCAAGGAATTAGCTCAGTTTAGCCAGGAAGAGGAATTGCATGAGACTAGAGTATACAGCTAGGAGATTGATTTCTTATCCTGTTGTTTTGGATTCCTGCGTGATATTCCTATGTATTTGCGCGATACGCTACTGAGAGATTTTCCGCCAGATTCTTTAAATCCTTGGGTCATTACGGCTCAGATACTTGTGTTGATTGACAAATATAGAGTTTAGGATTATAATGTAGGAGAGTTAATAAACACCTTGGATAGACAAGGCGGTAATCCCGAAACCGTTAGGGGGGTGTGAAGCTTAAAGCGTAGCGCTAAAAGGAAAAGGAATACCCTTGCTCTAAATCAGTAGAGTTACAAATATATATATCTAAATTTTATTAATCAAACAAACTTTTTTTTATTAATCAAACAAACTTTTTTTTATGGAACTTTTTAACGACCTGCATTCTATTGAGAAAATTAGACAAGAGTATAATATCGGAGGTGGTAGAAATATCGCTTTTGCAGTATTCCAAATTGGGAATGACTCTGGCCAACTAATAGGAATCAGCGGCAAATCAACCCGTCCAGGAACGGTGGAGTTACCTACGCACCCCTTTTTTAAAACCTTTCCTGTTCCCGATGGGCATTCGCGAGCCTATGACAGTGAATATAAGCTGCTTGAGGAGCTAGCCTCTCGATATGGCCAGATGCCAAATATTGAAGGAACGGTCGATTTATATACAGAGCGTCCACCTTGTGATTCTTGTAGTTCGGTCATTAAGCAGTTTGGTCGGCTGTTTCCAAACATTCTGCTGACTGTGAATCATGGAGGACAGCGTGATAAGGTACTTAGGGAGTTGGCTTTCTAATGCTCCGGCAATAGCCATTCGCGCATATACAAATGAAACCCGTCGGCGGGTTTCACAATCCTTTTTAAAAGAGTTAATAGCCATGTATCTAGATCAAGTCAAAGAAAGGCTCAAAGAACTAAAATTGGTGAGTTCGGATGAACTGGTGGCCTGTACTTACCCTGAAATTACAGAGCTTGAGAAGAAGTTAAAATTCTCGCTGCCCGAAGCCTATAAAGAGTTTCTCCTCTGGATGGGGAAGAGTGCTGGTCAAGTCTTGCAGGGGTCGGACTGTTTTTTTGAACACCTACCTTATTTAAAAGAGTGGGCTGTCGAACTCTTAGAAGAAAATCACTTTCCCAATGCTCTGCCAGAAGATGCGTTTGTTTTCTTTATGCACCAGGGTTATCAATTTAGCTTTTTTAGACTTTCTGAAGGAGATGATCCACCCACTTACTCCTACTGTGAAGGGACAAACCAAACCTCTTTCACTAGAAGTCATAATAGATTCAGTGAATTTATGGCGACAGAGATAGAGCTGCACGCCAAGTATTTGACGGCTTTTGCTAGTTAGGAAGTATGTAGAGGTGAAAAAAGCCGATCGCACTTATGACTATACAAGAATTAGAAACTAAAATCTCAACCTTAAATCTGGCTGATAAAGCTAAACTAATCAGCATCCTAACTCAAACTTTAACCAACGGTTCTCTAGGCATTAAAAAAACTCCTGGTGTGTGCGGAGGCGATGGTTGTATCGGTAATACTCGCATACCAGTTTGGGTACTGGTGGGTTATCGCCGTCTCGGATGCAGCGATGCGGAACTTTTTAAGTGCTATCCCCATTTGACTGCGGCTGATTTAGTCAACGCTTGGGCTTATGCTGATGCTTACCCAGACGAAATTGAACAAGCAATTAGAGAAAATGATTGAGATAGCAAACTATGACACTGAAAGAATTAGAAAAACAACTCCTTGCATTAACTCCCGCTGAAAAAACTCAGGCAATACAGCTATTAGTCCAAAGTTTAAGCAATACTTGGCAAGGAATAGAAAAAACTCCCGGCGTGTGTGGTGGTAGGGCTTGTATTGCGGGGACTCGTATCCCTGTTTGGGTAATGGTTGAAGCTCGTCGTATAGGATATAGTGAAGCCGATTTGCTAGAAAATTATCCCACTATTAGTGCGGCGGATCTGGCAAATACCTGGGCTTATGCGGATGCCTATCCTGATGAAATTGAACTGGCCATCAGAGAAAATGAGGAAGCCTAAAACATGGCGCGTTTATATTCAGATGAGCAATACCCAATAGCTGTTGTCAGAATTCTGCGAACTCTCGGTCACGATGTTTTAACTGTTCAAGAAGCAGGAAATGCTGGACTTAAAATTCCTGACGATCGAGTGTTAGAATTTGCAACGAGTGATGCTCGATCGGTGTTAACACTCAATCGGCAAGATTTCATCCGGCTGCATCGCATCCAACCTAATCATTCTGGTATTATTACCTGCACTAACGATCGCAACTGGGAAAGCTTGGCATCACGTATTGATGAAGCTATTTTTGCTGAAGAAACATTGACTGGCAAATTGATTCGGGTAATACGTCCCCAAAGCTGAAAAAAAGCCCCTCACCCTTCCCGACCTCACAACCTTATAATTAAATCCCCCATTGCTCCAAATATTAGGTAGAATTATTGGCGTGTCTGAGGATAAACTATATGCGCTGGGTTCGATATATTGCGATCGCGATCGTCAATGGTTTCGGTGTCGTCATCGGTATTATTTGGGTTGCAGTCCCCACAACAGTGGCTCAACCTTCCCTAAACTACCAACTCGCACTCTCTGCGCGACAGCCAGAGGCCGAAACTCCGCAATCCCTTTCCGAACTCTACAAATTGCGCGATCGCCTGAAAGTACAATTAGATAACCTTGCCAAAACTTCCGACAGCGCCCCGTTTCCTGCAGAACTTTGGAAATCAGCAATCCACCGCCAGCAATCCCAAACTCTGACGCAGCAACTCCAAAACGTTCAAATTCAGATTCAAAGAGAAGAAATCGCTAAAAATAATTGGGACCAAGCTGCTAAATTAGCCGCCCAAGCAGCCGAAATTGGACGCACTTCTAATCCTTCTTCTGCTACTTGGGAACAGTCCCAGCGGTTGTGGCAGTGGGCTATCGATACGCTGCGACTGATTCCTCACGGTTCTTTTTTGACCGATCGCGCGATCGACAAAACCATCGAATACCAAGGAAACCTCAGTGTCGCTACCTATGAAATGCAAGTTGCACGTTCTATTGAGAAAGTTAGAGCCGAGGAAGAAGAGATAAGAGAGCGAGGCCGCAAAGAGCAAGAGAAAAAAGAATTTGCTCGTCGAGAAATAGAGAGAAAAGAGCAAGAGAAAAAAGACCGGGCTAGAAAAGAACTAGAAAGGCAAGAATTCCAAAGGCAAGAATTAGCCCGTAAAGAACTAGAAAGGCAAGAAGCAGCCAGAAAAGAACTTGAAAGGCAAGAGTTTGAAAAGCAAGAATTAGCCCGTAAAGAACTAGAAAGGCAAGAGTTTGAAAAGCAAGAATTAGCCCGTAAAGAACTGGAAAGGCAAGAAGCAGCCAGAAAAGAACTGGAAAGGCAAGAACTTGAAAAGCAAGAGTTAGCCCGAGAAGAACTGGAAAGACAAGAACTTGAAAAGCAAGAGTTAGCCCGACAAGAACTTGAAAGGCAAGAGTTAGCCCGACAAGAATTAGCCAGACAAGAACTTGAAAGGCAAGAACTAGAGAGAAATCAGCAAGCAACTTCTCAACCAGCTCCTGAATCAACTGCAACACCAACTCCGGCCCCAGTTACGCCTGCTGCGTCGCCGCCGAACTTTTTCTTTGCTGGAGATACCAACAGAGATGGCCAAATTAACGACCAAGACGAAGCCGGAAAAGAACAATGGTCTTTGTCCAAGGGCGCGCTAATTTTATTTAACGATCGCAATAACGATCGCGGCAAGATACCGACTTGGAAACAAACAAAAGTTAGCGCTCCCCGCCGTGCAGCAATGCTTTCTCAAGTTAACTTAACACTGTCTGAAAACTTCAAAACCTCTCAGTTATTTATCACGGCTGACAGCATTGCTAGCCCTCACATCAGCGTTTTTCAGAAGACGGGCGACGGCTGGCAACCGGTAGATATATCCGGTGCTAAACCTCTAGTTTTCAGCACGAATATTGTTTTAGGCGTCGAAGCCAAACAATTTGCCGATCGCAATTGGAACGGCACTGTTAATCTCAAAGCAACTGCCCAAAACAACGGTCAAGAAATCGCCTCCACAACAATCCAAATGGGCGTTAGTCCTTGGATGATAGCGCCCAATACAGCACCAGTAACCGAAGTTCAGGTTAGCGACAGAGGCTCGGTAAACAGCGAATTTATCTCGCAACTCAAACAAGCAGTTGAACCCACGGGCGCTAAAGTAAAAATTCTCCAGGGCGATCGCACTTGGATGCAAGATAACCAGAAAAACGGCTACGTTCAATTGCCAGAAAAATCGGATCTACGCCAGTTTAATGTCGCCCTAAAAAGCAATAGCGAGCCAGAGAAAAACCCGCCTGTTAAATCAACTCAAGACCGGGATTTGAAAGTATTTAAAATTGGCAATCCTCGTTCTTTAGACCCTGTAAGTCAGTGGTCTGACGGATACGGCAATTTGCAGGTGACACCGCCGATTCCCGGACACCCAATGGGTCGAGTTTATTACGGGAATTCGGGAAATGCTAGTTTTAATCCAGAGGTACTTGATTTTATTCAAGCTCAGCGAATTCAAGGGCCGCCAGTGGATATTGATACTTCTTGGCTTTTGACTCGCCAAGTCGATGAAATTATCAATTTCATTCCTACTCAAACTCCCGGACGATATGTAATGGCGATCGCCAGTCCAGAAGCCGGAGTTAAGCTGTTGGAAGAATTGGAGGGAAGAGGTTACGGCGATGTTAGGATCAATCGTGGTTTGAGCACTCAAACAACTGTCAGCGCCGCTTTGAAAAATCGCGCTTTAATTCAACACAATCTCTATTTACAACAGCAGAAACTTAATCCGATTATAGAGAAGTTGAAAAGAGAGTTTTTACTCGGAGACGACCAAATTATTCAAGTTCCGGTGATGTTTGGCTACAGCGGTTATGCTTGGTGGCCTAATATGGTCAATTCGGTGCCAGTTAACGGCAAGTTGTTAGTTTCAAATCCGCGCGGGCCAATGATTGACGGTGTAGATTACACTCAGGAAAGATTGCGCCAACTTCTGCTTCCTGCTGGCGTCAGCGTTAGTTTTCTGGATGACAGGTATTATCAAGAATTGAAAGGAAACGTGCAGTCAGCGACGAATACTGTGAGGAAGCCAGAAGAGCGGCCTTTTTGGCAGTCTTTGCCTAATAATTTAGCCCGGTATTAAATTGCGATCGCAATTTGTACTCAATATTTACGGAAAATGGATGGGTAAATTGCGATCGCCCCAGCAGATAGATTTCTCGATAAACACGGACGGCAATTTGTCAAGAGCATTGCCGTAGTTGTTCAGTGCAGGCGATCGCACCAGTAACGTAAAATGTCTAAAAGCGGTCTTTGTAAAATAAATTTAGCCCCATGAGCGACGAACAGGAAAAAAAACAAATTTTGACTCAGCAACCGGAAACAATTTCCACTGCCAGTGATGAGTTCGATCGCAGTGAAATTGCCAGTGGCGATTCAACTTCCGCACCCCTAGAAACTCCCGCAGAAATTGTCGCGCCCAAAGATATTTCAGCGCCAATCGACGAGGCCGAAACAATTCCAATTGCCGCCGATAGCGCGCCGGCAACAACTCAACTTGCAAGTTATCCGCCTCCAACAATTCCAACTGCCAACCCCGAACCAAAACCAGCTCGATCCTGGCAAATCTTAGCAGTTTTTCTCAGCGGAATGTTAGTCGGTTCCGTCCTTAGTCTCGGCAGTTTGCTAGCGTGGAGAATGTATCAGGAAAGAGCGAACCTGCAAATCAAACTACCCGCTGACGTACCCCTCCCCGAAAGCCCTCCGCCTGTCGCAACAGCGCCCGCCAACCGCCGGCCCGGACTTCCCCCAGCACCTGGAACTCGACTGCCCGCCACAATCTATCCGTCGCCCCGTCCCACTCAAATACCCTCTCTGTCTGGCCTTCCGCAACTTGCTTCGCCGTCGCCGTCGGCGTTGCCGTTGCCTTCTCCTTCTCCTTCTCCCGCTGCGGTTGAAACCCCTGTAACCGAGCGAGTTTACTTTCAAGCGGGTGCTACGGGAACTACCCTGAGCAATAGTTTGCGAGCCAACATATCCAGGCGCTACTTACTGGAGTGTAATAGCGGCCAAAGCATGACAATAAATGTTCAAGAAGGTCAAGTTAGCGCAGCAATTATTGCTCCTAACGGTGAAAATTTAGGTACTGCTGACAGCACAGGTCAGTGGCAAAGCCAACTAGCCAGTAGCGGCGATTATACTATTGAAATTTCAGGCGATCGCCAAGCAAACTACCAAGTTAAAATTGAAGTCAAATAGCAACTATAATTGTATCAGGGGGGAGTTACAAAATACATAAAGTCCCCCTGTAGCTAATTACAAATTACAAATTACTTATTACCAATGATCGCACAAGTATCTGAAAACATCTACGAAGAAAAAACCCAGGAAATTGCCAAAGAAATATTGCGGGCAACTCAAGAGAAAAAGCGCTCTTTTTTCGGTCAACTCCAAGACCAAATGCGCTGGGACGACAAACTCATGGATTGGGCGATGGCCAGCCCCGGACTGCGGGTGCAGTTGTTTCGATTTATTGACTGTTTGCCGGCCCTCCGCAGCAGGCCGGAAATTGCCCGCCACTTGCAAGAATACCTGACCGCCCAAGAGGTAGAATTGCCCGAAGCATTGAAAAAATTGCTCAACTTTGCTAGCCCTGATTCAGTTCCGGGCCAATTGGCGGCGACGACGGTTGCGCCTGCTGTGGAAACTTTGGCGCACAAGTATATTTCTGGGGAAAATATCAAGCAGGTAATTAAAACCTTAGAGCGACTTCGCAAAGATAAAATGGGTTTTACAGTTGACCTTTTGGGGGAAGCTGTTATCACTGAAGCTGAGGCGCAAATTTATCTTAACCGCTATTTGGAATTGATGGAGGAACTCGCGAATGCAGCGAAGAATTGGCCGCAAGTAGATGCAATTGACAAAGCTGACGGCGAAACTCTGCCGCGAGTGCAAGTATCGGTAAAGTTAACGGCTTTTTATTCTCAGTTTGACCCTTTGGATGCTAAAGGTAGCGAAGAGAAAGTAAGCGAGAGAATTCGCATTTTACTGCGCCGCGCGAAGGAGTTGGGAGCTGCTGTTCATTTCGATATGGAACAGTATGCTTACAAAAGTTTAACTCTGAGCATTCTCAAAGACTTATTGTTAGAAGAAGAGTTTCGCAGTCGCACGGATATCGGAATTACATTGCAAGCATATTTGCGGGACAGTGCCCAAGATTTGCGAAACCTGATTGCCTGGGCAAAAAAACGCGGAAATCCGGTAACAGTGCGGCTGGTAAAAGGCGCTTACTGGGATCAGGAAACTATCAAAGCGATGCAGAAAGATTGGCCGCAGCCTGTCTACAATGACAAAGTTGCTACCGATGCCAATTTCGAGCAGATGACGCAGTTGCTGCTAGAAAATCACGAATATTTGTATGCAGCTATTGGCAGTCATAATGTGCGATCGCAAGCGAGGGCGATCGCCATTGCCGAAACTCTCAATATACCGCGCCGCCGCTTTGAAATGCAAGTGCTGTACGGCATGGGCGACAAATTGGCTAAGCTTTTGGTCGATCGGGGTTATCGCGTCCGAGTCTACTGCCCCTACGGCGATTTGCTGCCGGGAATGGCTTATTTGATCCGCCGTTTGCTGGAAAATACCGCCAACAGTTCTTTCATCCGGCAAAGTTCCGAAGAAATGCCGATCGAACAATTGTTAGCCGCGCCAGTTGCTAACGGAAATGACCAGCTAGTTTACAGCAAAGTATTTCCTAACGTTGCCGATACCGACTACGCCAATACCAAATTGCGGCAACAAGCAGAAACAGCCATCAAATCAGTGCGCGCCAACTTAGGTAAAACCTATTTACCCCTAATCAATGGCGAGTACCAAAATACTGAAGCAACAGTTAACTCTCTCAACCCTTCCAATCCCACAGAAGTAGTTGGCAAAATCGGATTGCTTTCCGAAGAACAAGCCAAACAAGCCCTTGAAGCAGCAAAATCAGCCTCTACCAGTTGGCGGAAAACCCCCGTCCGCCAGCGCGCCGGCGTCCTCCGCAAAGCCGCTGAGTTGATGGAACAGCGGAGGCACGAACTGTCAGCTTGGATGGTGTTTGAAGTCGGTAAACCCGTCAGAGAATGCGATGCCGAAGTCTCCGAAGCTATTGATTTTTGCCGCTACTACGCCGACGAAATGGAACGGTTAGACCAAGGGAAAAATTACGACATTCCCGGAGAAACTAACCGCTACAGCTATCAGCCACGTGGAATTTCTTTAATCATTTCACCCTGGAATTTCCCCCTCGCCATTCCCGTTGGCATGACAGTTGCATCGCTGGTTGCTGGTAATTGTACTTTACTCAAACCTGCGGAAGTTTCCTCAGTAATTGCAGCAAAAATCACAGAAATTTTGCTAGAAGCCGGAATCCCGAAAGGCGTATTTCAATACGTGCCTTGCAAAGGTTCAACCGTCGGCGCTTACATGGTGAAACATCCTGACGTTCACATGATTACTTTCACCGGTTCTCAGGAAGTAGGCTGTCAGATTTATGCCGATGCTGCGATTTTGCAACCTGGACAAAAACACCTGAAACGAGTAATTGCCGAAATGGGCGGCAAGAATGCAATTATTGTCGATGAAAGTGCGGATTTAGACCAAGCAGTTGCAGGCGTAGTTTATTCGGCATTTGGATACAGCGGTCAAAAATGTTCCGCTTGTTCCCGAGTAATTGTGGTCGAATCGGTGTACGATAATTTTGTGGCAAGATTGGTAGAAGCGACGCGATCGCTCAATGTCGGCCCAGCAGAAAATCCTGGCACTCAAGTTGGCCCTGTGATCGATGCAAATGCCCATTCACGCATCCGCGAATACATCGAAACAGGTCGCGCCGAAGCTAAAATAGCTTTAGAAATGCCGGCACCGGAAACCGGTTATTTTGTCGGCCCAGTCATTGTTACCGAAGTATCGCCCACAGCAACTATCGCTCAAGAAGAAATTTTCGGCCCGGTTTTGTCGGTGATTCGGGCAAAGAATTTCAGCGAAGCGATTGCTATTGCTAACGGCACCAATTTTGCTTTAACCGGCGGATTGTATTCTCGCACGCCTTCCCATATCGATCGAGCCGCATCCGATTTTGAAGTCGGAAACCTGTACATCAATCGCGGAATTACCGGCGCTGTGGTATCGCGGCAACCTTTCGGAGGATTCAAACTTTCGGGGGTTGGTTCTAAAGCGGGTGGCCCGGATTATTTGCTCCAATTCCTCGAACCCCGCACCATAACCGAAAATATTCAGCGGCAAGGTTTTGCGCCGATTGAAGGAGTAGATGATTAATCTTAAATTCCTTTGATTAAGATTTGATACCCGACTTCTTTAAGAAGTCGGGTATATGCTATCTTGGTTCAAAGAAGTCGGGGCTGGGCTATTCTGTTGTTATAATTGAATTTATTTAAAATGAAATATACAAAAAATGGTGCTAGGCTAAATTATCACCATCCTTCACTTGGCAAGTGGATGAGAGTTTTAATGATAGTTATATTAGTCCTGGGTATATTTTTTCGTTTCGCCAATCTCGAAAAAAAAGTTTACTGGCTAGACGAAGGTTACACTTCTCTGCGGATTTCTGGTTATACAGAATCTGAATTTATTCAAGAGTTTGGTGACGGTCAAATCAAGGAAATAAAAACTCTACAAAAGTACCAGCGAATAAATACAGAGAAAAGCGTTTTTGACACCGTAAAAGGATTGGCATTAGAAGAGTCTCAACTTACTCCCCTGTACTTTGTTGCAGTGAGATTCTGGGTGCAACTGTTTGGAGATTCAATCGCAGTAACTAGAAGTTTGTCGGCTGTTTTTAGCGTGCTGGCATTACCTTGTATGTATTGGCTATGCTTAGAATTATTTGAGTCATCGGTGACAGCTTGGTTAGCAGTTGCCATAATAGCTGTATCGCCTTTTCAGGTAGTTTATGCTCAGGAAGCTCGACCTTACAGTTTGTTTGTCATGTTAATTTTAATGTCAAGCGCGGTCTTGCTACGAGGAATGCGCCTAAAAACTAATAGTAGTTGGGCAATTTATGGTGTAACATTAGTAGTTGGATTTTATTCTCACCTCTTATTTGGAATAGTTGCAATAGGACATGGAATCTATGTAGTAGTTATCGAAAAATTCCGGTTTAACAAGACGGTAATTGGCTATTTGCTAGCATCAATAACAGGATTGATTGCTCTGTCTCCTTGGATTATAGCTTTTATAAAAAATTCTGGCAATGCCACTGATAAAACATCCTGGCTGTCTCTGAGAAGACCTGTTTCAGAATTGATCAAAAGTTGGCTATTGAACATTAGCAATCAATTTTTTGATGTGGGATTTTACTGGAATTTGTCACGACCATATTTGATATCTACTCTGCCAGTTATTTTAATGATTTTAATAATGGTAGGGTATTCTTTTTATTTACTTGTATGTAAAACGGAAATGCGAGTTTGGTTATTTGTTGTGACATTAACGTTCGTGATAGTAGGATTTTTATTACCAGCGGACTTAATTAGGGGAGGAATTCGCTCTGTCAACACTCGTTACATGATTCCCTGTTATTTAGGAATCCAGATATCTGTGGCTTATTTTTTTACTCAACTTCAAGTTACAGCTCAATTACAAAAGCTGTGGAGATTAGCTCTCGTTCTTCTGCTCTCCATGGGAATTGCCTCTTGCTGCCTCTATGTGTCAGCAGATAATTGGTGGAATAAATCTGGCTCTCTTCTTAACGTTTCGATCGCCCGTACAGTCAACTCAGCTTCTAAGCCATTAATCATAACAGACTTTTCAGAGTATATTGTATGGGATATCGGCAATTTACTCGGCATGAGTCACCAACTCGATCCCAAAGCTAAATTATTACTAATGCCACCTCAAAATAATGTTGAAATTCCGGAGAATTTTAACGAGATTTTTTTGTACAGTATTTCTCGCGAATTAAAGGCAAAAATTTCCCAAAGTAATCAATATAAAATACAAACAATCTATGCGGAAGATGACGAAATTATCCTCGGCAAAATAGTCAAAAAATGATGTTTTATATAGCAAAAGCAGGTGAGTTTGTTTAAAATGGAATTTCCGAAAAATTGTGATCGACTAAATTCTCATAACCCTTCACTTGACAAGTGGCTGCGATTTTTAATTATCGCCGTATTAGTCATAGGTATTTTATTTCGCTTCGCCAATCTCGATCGCAAATTTTACTGGATCGACGAAACATATACTTCTTTGAGAGTTTCTGGCTACACTGAAGCCGAAATAATCAAACAAATTTCCTACCAGAAAATAACCTCGCCTGCGGATTTACAAAAATATCAGCAGATAAATTCCGAAAAAACTTTAAGGGATACCCTGAATTCTTTAGCAACAGAAGACCCCCAACACCCGCCTCTGTATTATGTACTAGCGCGATATTGGGCGCAATGGTTCGGCAGTTCCGTTGCCGTAATGAGAAGTTTGGCCGCCGTGATTAGCCTGCTAGTATTTCCCGCAATTTATTGGCTGGCTTGGGAGTTATTTCAATCTTCAACCGTAGCGTGGATTGCGATCGCAATTTTCGCCATTTCTCCCTACCACATCATATTTGCCCAAGAAGCAAGACAGTACAGTTTGTGGACATTAACTACTATTTTATCTAGTGCAGCCTTGCTGCGAGCAATGCGCTCTGACGAAAATCAAAATGCTGTCGCCGTCGTTCTTTGCTGGGCGCTTTATGCAGGCACAGCAACACTGGGATTGTACACCCACTTGTTATTTGTCTGCGTCGCTGCCGCCCACGCAATCTACGTCGCAGTTATTGCCAACTGGCGCGATGTGAAAACATTCATTTCCTATTATGTAGCAGCTTTAATCGCTTTGATATGCTTCATGCCTTCCCTCGTAAATACTGTAGAAAACTTCAATCAAGTTAGAAGCACAACTGTATGGGCAGAACAAACAAATTTCTTAAGATTAGTCAGCAGGTGGGTTGGTTCCATCACCATAGCATTTTTTGATATTGGCATTGATGGAACTGCCAACGCTACACAACTAGCCTTGGTAATTCCAGTTGGAATCATGGTTCTAGCTTTAGTCGGCTATGCCCTTTATTATCTATGCCGACAAACACCAAAGCGAGTGTGGTTGATTGTATTGTTATTAATTGCAACAACTGCTTTGTTTTTAGCAGTACCTGATCTAATCAAGGGTGGAAGGCGATCAGCAAATCCGCGATATTTAGTTCCTTGTTATGTGGGAATTCAGCTAGCAGTGGCTTACCTGCTGTCTGCGAAAATTAGTAACAATTTGGAGAAATTCAAACAGCAAAAACTGTGGAAAATAGTTATAGTTGGAGTTTTTTTCGCAGGTATTGTATCCGGTGGAGTTAGTTCTCAAGCAGATATTTGGTGGAATAAAGGTAGCGGTTGGTTACGTGCCTTGGAAGTAGCCGCGACTGTCAATTCTGCCAGCAATCCCCTGATAATCAGCGATACCAACATTGCATACATCATGCCTTTAAGTTATCACCTGCAACCAAAAGTCCAACTGCTAATAGAACCTCGCTGTTACACCTCTTGCTACAAAAATCGAGAATTGGCAAAGAAAAAACCCCAACCCCCGCAAATTCCCGGCGGTTTCAGTGAGTTGTTTTTATACAGACCCTCCCCTACTTTGCGATCGGCTATTCAGCAACAAAACTATCAAATAGATCCGGCTGACCCTAATGTCGAGCTTAATCTGTGGAAAATTACCAAAAAATAATCTAAAACATTAAGGCAAAAAAGACCAGTTTGCTGCCAAAAAATAAATGTCTTATTCACTGCGACATACTGGCTATAAACGGTATTTTTGGAACTATGTCGCAAGTATAGTTCAATAGGGTTGCTTTTCGCGGTAAGCTAAAAATTAAGAATCAAAAAATAACATCAAAAATCTCAAATGACAGTCACTGAAACCTCCAACATTCGTAAACTGCTGTGCGATCCAGACTTAGGGCTGATTCCTCACCTAGAAAAGTGCCTGAAAGATTTGCACTCATCTGCGATCGCCAGTGGAGAGAAATTCAAGGTAGAACCTTACGATATAGAACTCAAAAGCTGCCACACCCAGAAGCATCCCAACGACCAAAAACCCCTCGTCACCCAGTCAGTGTTAATAAAAGTTCCCCTGACTGGGAAAGTTGAAGACAAGATGCACCTATATCTGATCGCAACTGAGTTGCAGAACCAAATCGACTTCAAAATTATCGACTGGAGTGCCTTAGAACGCCGCCAATACGACATTCATGGCATCCCCTTAAAGCAGCCGATCACCAAAATAGAGGGTCAGATGAATTACGAGTTAGTATTCGACCGACCAAGCTACTGCTGCATCACCCTGTGCCGCCAATTTGACTTAACTTACGCCGCCAATTTTTAATACCAATTATGAAAAGTAGGGACACGACATTGCGTGTCCGGCGCGGGGAGTAGGACACGGCATTGCGGTGTCCCTACGGTTTACTTTTAATAATTGGTAGAAGATGGAAGATTGTAGATCGATCGCACCATATCAAATTCAAACCGATCGATTCGCAGTTTCCGCAAGAATCCTCTTAATATCAGCAGGAGTCAGACTCGGATTAGCTTGCAACATCAAAGCTATCACCCCCGATACTTGCGGCACTGCCATTGAAGTACCCGCAAAATATTGATAGGGAATCCCCGGTTCCGAAAGCGGCACAGTTGAATAAACGTCACCAGAATCCGTCGTGCCGCCGTCGCCACCCGGACCAACAAAATAATTAATTGCCTCCGAACCCGCCCGGTTAGAATAATCCGCAAACAAGCCATTTCGGGTAACAGCACCGACAGCAATTCCTACCTCATTGGCAAACCGAGCTGGATAATCTGCTTGTGCGCGAGCATCATTTCCTGCCGCCGAAATTACGATCGCGCCTTGAGCTTCAGCCAGTCGAATCGCATCCAATTCTTGAACATTCAACTGCAGGCCGCCCAAACTCACATTAATAATCTTCGCTCCATTTGCCACCGCATAATTAATCGCATTAATTTCATCCCGAATTTTACCCACTCCTGCCCCATCAAGTATTTTTAAAGGCATAATCTTCGCAGTGGGAGCCGTTCCAGTAATCCCAACCCCATCTTTTTTCGCAGCAACTAAACCCGAGATATGAGTGCCGTGATTGTTATCATCCAGCGGGTCATTATCGTTGTTGACAAAATCCCATCCCCGGAAATCGTCAACAAAGCCATTGTTGTCATCATCAGCCCCGTTGCTAGCTTTATTGCGACCGATCGCATCAACACCGGTTTCCCCCGCATTACTCCAAATATTCCCCGTCAAATCCGGGTGATTGTAGTCAACTCCGCTGTCGATAACTGCCACCACAATTCCGTCTCCAGTCAAGCCCTGGGCCCAAACCTCCGGAGCTTTAATTAAATCTCTGCCCCACTCGTCGCCGCCCAAGTCGGGAACATCAGGAAAAGTTGCAGTACCTTGAGCTTTAGCAACTGCCGCTGCTGCATTCACCAAACCGAACCCAAAACGAGAGTCAAAACCCTGCAAGTTGCTCGCATTGTTAGTAAAAACAGTTGCCGGGGTTGCAGACAGATTGAGGGAGAAATTTGTACTGCCTTGGTATTGATAAACTCGAACAACGTAAGTTCCTGCGGCTAAACCGTTGATGTCGATCGACTCCGGCGATAAATCCGGTTGTTGAGAAGAAGCAATAATATCGGTGAAGTCAATAGAATTGTCGCCGTTAAGATCTTTAATTAGAGCAACGTCAACATCCGCCGTCAAACCGCTGACAGTTAATTTAAAGTCGCTAATTGCAGGCAAAGTAAAGCGGTAAAGGCCGTCGGGCCGGGCGTTGCTAACCGAGTCTGCGATCGTTTGAGTGCCACCCAAAACGCCTAAATCGCGAGCTTGATCCAGTTGGTTGCCCAATACGGTAGTTGCAGAGATGAATGTATCGGCGAGGTCTTGTGGAGATGCGTTGGCTACCAAGCCTAAAATAGCATTGGATTGGCGAATTTTAATTAATGTATTGGAAATACCGGGGGCGATCGATATTTCTTCGAGAACCAAGTCAGCTTCGGTAAGATTGTCAGTCAGGCCGATCGAATCCACAAAACTGTTAAAGTCAGTAATAACGTCTGCCACAGCCGGATCGGAGACTGCGGAATCGCTGCGGAAGACAAAGGTATCTGGGCCCAAACTCCCTGTCAGCGTATCTTTACCCCCATCGCCCACTAAAACGTCGCTGCCGTCGCCGCCGTTGAGGGCGTCATCTCCCTTACCTCCCTGCAAGGTATCGCTGCCGGCATCGCCAAACAAGAAGTCTGCGCTGGCACCACCGTTAAGCAAATCGTTGTCTGCGCCCCCTAACAGCGTATCGGAATTGCCACCGCCGAGAATGCGATCGTTACCATTATCACCGTTAATTATTTCGGCATCCGACGAACCGACAATAAAATCGTTGCCGCCGAGGGCAAAAAATCCGTTAGGATAAGGAGTCAAAAAGCCCGGAGTCAAGGCGAAACTGTTGGGGCTATCATCTAAAAGATAGGAAAAACCGTCAGGGCTCGGGCCGGGCATAGAAATGTACTCCTAGTGAGGTATATCGATCTAAATTTTAGATTTTAAATTTAAGTTTGTGGTTAAAAACGCCCTAAATAGTCTGTAATGCGGGCATTACGCACAGTCTGTAGAGGTCTGCATAGGTTAGGTTAAACAGATTTATTCAGTCATATCATGCCGTGTAAATCAAGCACAATTCCGCCTTACCCCCTCTAAAAGATAAAATCTAAAACAGTATAACTTAATCCCAAATTCAAAATCGGGATCAGAAAATGGGAAAACAACACTTGCATCGAATTCTAAATTTTTTCAACATCGCGAAATCGCATTTAAAGCCTTATTTGCGCTATTTGATTTTGGGCGGGACGTTTTTATTTATTGCCAAAGCTTTTTTAACTCACTGGCGAGAAGTCGCGAATATCCAAATTCGAGCCGAAAGTTTTCCGTTGCTGGCGATCGCCCTCGGCGTCACTTTATTATCTCTAATTTTTGTCGGCTGGGTGTGGATGTTGATTTTGCGAGAATTCCGTCAACCTGTAACTGCCGCCTGGGCGATTCAAGTTTTTCTCAAAACTAATATTGCCAAGTATTTGCCGGGGAATATTTGGCATTTTTGGGGTCGAATATTGGACGCAAAAAAGGCAGGAATTTTCCCGAAAGCTGCTACTCTCAGCGTGTTACTGGAACCGCTGCTGATGGCTTCTGCAGGCGTTTTGATTGGGTTGATTTGTTTTGACAAATTCAATTGGTTTTTGCGTATTGTCGGTTGGGCTGCCATTTTAACGGCGATTCATCCCCGCATTTTAAATCCGATCGTTCTCTTTGTAGAGCGGTTGAAGTTATCAAAGAACAATGGGGAAAATTCAGAAGTTGGCGAGGAGCCGGGGGAGCGACAAACTTTGCGTTTAGAGTCTACCTCCAGTCTAAATAAAAAAACATCTAGTGTCAAGTCTCGCCACAAAAATAATTTGCCAATTAAACGCTATCCTTTAGTGCCGTTAATCGGACAAATGTGTTTTATCGGATTGCGAGGCTGCGGATTCTTGCTAACTGTAACTGCTTTAACTCCGGTGAACTTTAGCAATATTCCCAACTTGTTCGGTGCTTTTTGTTTTGCGTTTGTTGTCGGTTTAGTCGTACCGGGTGCACCGGGGGGAATGGGAGTATTTGAAGCAACGGCGATCGCCCTGCTGTCCGATCGCTTTTCTACGGGTATAATTCTGAGTGCCGTGGCTTTGTATCGGATAATTAGTATTCTGGCGGATGTTTCGGGTGCATTTTTAGCGAAGCTCGATCGCCAGCGAAATCAGGGCAGTCAAAAAAGGCGAAGTTGAAATCAAATATTTGAGGAATATAATTTGCTGCGTTCGAGAAATCCCTGAATAGGGGAATGTAGTAAAAGCTATAATCAAAGTCGTGAGTGCCAACTCACAGACTTAGGTAAATTACTTGAACTTGGGCTGACAGTGTAAATCCAATCCTCTCAGTGGCAGCAAATTCATCACATTACAGGTTCTTTGAAATAATGACTCTAACCTCCGGTTAGCCATGACTCATAACAACAATCGAACGACAACAATTCGTTACCTTCTAATTACATCAGGTGTACTGGCGATCGGTGGATTAGGCTATCTTGCTTATACCATGTTGCGGCAACCCAACGAAGTACGCTACTACGAATCCGAACAGCAATGTATTGTAGATGCGATGAACCAAAGCAACGGGTTCACCAAAGAGCAGTGTCAGGCCCAGTTCCGGTACGCAATGCAGGAATACGAACGCATTACGCCCGTGTATCGCACGCAGCCAGAATGCCAAGAAGACACAGCAAGCATTTGCTCGCAGGTATCGAATTCCAGCGCTGCTACCCCCGGATGGCGACCAGAGTTCGGCGGCTTCTATTTCACCGATGATGTCGATGATGATGCCCCTCCAACAGTGGTCAACGGGGTCAACGGCGGCTCCTACACCGTTTATCCAGTGCAACCCGTTTACCGCTCCAACATCGGAATTGTAACTCCAGATAGAACCCAGATTACTCGTCCTCTACCGGGCATACCGCTAGATTCTCCCTACTTTTCCTCCAGTGGCGACACCCCAAGTCGCCCCCCAGGCCACGCAGCTCGGGGAACCATCAAAGGACGAGGGAGCTTTGGTACTTCTGTCCGCTCCACGGCTCCTTTGGGAAGCGGAGGCAAGTGATGCAACAAGCATTTTTGAGTGGCGATTCATCCCACAACTATTTTTTCTCTAGTTCTTTTCTCTGTTTTTGTAGATCCTTGAGTTCCACACCACTAGCAAGGCGCTTGATCCATGTATCCCTTTTTGTTTCAGCGACGACGCAACTGGCAGCAGCACGTATTAGATAACGCCTACCAATGTCAGCCTCTTGCAGACATCAACCAACGCTACTGGGCAGAAGCCTTAGACCGTCCATTTGGGGTAATGTTTTCGCGCCAGGAAGAGACGAATATCTGGGATGCTACTGAGGCTCTGTGGGATATGTGTCGGGAGTTTTTGGACTGGTTTTTCACCGCTGATGGTCTAGAAAATCGGATGAAAAAACTCGCTATTCCCCCTGCTTTCTGGGAAGCAATTCAGGTTTCGTGGGATCGGGTTGACGAAGCAGAAGATATGTCTCTTTATACCCGTTTCGATCTTGCCGTCACTGAAGATGGAAAAATTAGCCTTCTAGAAATCAACGGCGAAACTCCTCTCTTGGGTGCAGAAACAGTCTATCAATGGCTCTGGTTAGATGACATGAAAAAACCAAGCCGAGATTTGCGATCGCTTCCCAACGATGCCAATCAGTTCAACAACTTTTGGGACGAAGTTGCGGGTCGATTCCGCACTCTAAGTCGTCATTATGATTTAAAGCAGTTCGGTCTGAGCTTGTTAATTGACGAGCATCTGTCAGAAGATACCGAGATGGCAGGACAACTGGTCGAAATTATTAATCAAGAATTGGGAAACGATCGCTTTTTCACCCAACTTGTAGGATTGCGTAACCATCTGGGCGTGGATGAAGAAGGATTTTTTGTCGATCAATTCAATAATCGGATCTTGCGGCTGTGGAAAATCATCGATTGGCTGGATTTGCAACTCGCCAGCCAATCCTTTAACGCAGATGAAGCCCTAGCATCGCGCCTGATAGCGGGGGACGTGAAAATCATTGAACCGCTGTGGAAACAGATTTTAAGCAATAAAGGATCGATGGTGTGGATGTGGGAATTATTTGGCAACCACCCAGTTTACGCTCAATTCTTGCTACCCACTTTCTTCACAGATACTATATCGCTCGAATCCACAGCATTACTGACGCAAATGCACGTCAAAAAGCCCCTCGTCGGTCTAGAAGGTGTTGGGGTTTCTATTGAAACAGGCGATTTTGTTGCCGGAGCCGTTCACGCCCGCGAGGCGATGGGCTACGATCGCGAAGGATTCATTATTCAGTCCTATCAACCCTTGCCCGAATATTTTGGCTACCACTTCGTCGTAGGTTCCTGGATTGTCGGCGATACTCCATCCGGCATCGTATTGCGCGGAGATACCAATCCGATCACCGGACGACATTGCTTAATCGTTCCGCATATTGTGAGCGATCGTCTGGTGAATACTTAACTTCTAATCAGAAAAACTATGAAATTACAAACTCATGATGTCCGGGGAATTCCAATTCTTAGCAGTGAGTGGAGTGTAGATGAATTTATTGCCGATGAGTTGAAAATTCCCGAAGTCGCGCCTACAATTCAGGCTGGATTTATGGATCTCCTGAGCCGAGATGTGTTTTCTGAGGGAGACAGTCAGCCACTCTACGAGCATCTGCTATCTCGCAGTTCGGAGTTCTCGTTAGAATTCATGAGTGCGATCGAACTTTGGCTGCAAGACGAATTACGGCACTACGTTGCTCTACGTAAGGTCTATCACATGGTATCAGGTCTGTCCCCAGAGGCGATCGACCAAAAAAACCAGAGTCGGGTGCATGAACTCGAACCAATCTCGTTTCTGATTGAGAACGAATTCACCATTCTAGTTGGTTTAATGTTTGACGAAATGGGTTCCGTCTGGTCTTATCACCGGGATATTAAGGAATTCTACCAACACTATGGGAACGGCTTTGCTCGCGTAGGACATTTGGTCACGCAGGATGAGGGGCGGCATTTTAGGAATGCTGCGACTCTGATCCAACATCGCCATCCCGACAAAATCGATCGGATCGAACCCTTATTAGAAAAGATTAGCGAGATGGAAGCCAATCTTGCTTATTATCCCAAGACTTTCTTTCTGGATCACGCTCAGGAAAGACACCGCTTTCCGAAAGATTTTAATGCCCAGGTGATTCAAAGAATTCTCTCCTGTTTCTAACAGAATTACCAAGTTAATCATCGGATCAACATTATTATACTTTCCGAGGCGATCCAGCATCTCCCACCTGACGCAGCCTACCGCAACTGTCTCTTTCTCCTCTAACTCTCTCTGTGTCCTCTGTGTCCTCTGCGGTTAAAAACTCTAATTCTTATATGAATTAAAGCATTTTTTCCAGAAATTGCTTGGCGCGCTCGCACTTCGGGTTGCTAAAAAACTCCTGCGGCGGCACATCTTCCGCCACCTTTCCGCCATCCAAAAACAAAATCCGGTGGGCGACTTCCCGCGCAAAACCCATTTCGTGAGTTACAATTGCCATTGTAATTCCCGTTTTTGTCAAAGCTTTCATCACATCTAACACTTCTTTAACCATTTCTGGATCGAGTGCAGAAGTCGGTTCGTCCATCAACAAAATTTCCGGTTCCATAGCCAAACAGCGGGCGATCGCCACCCGCTGTTTTTGTCCCCCCGAAAGCTTAGAAGGATAAACCTCTGCCTTATCGGACAAACCCACTTTTTCCAGCAATTCTAACCCCTTCAGACGCGCCTCATCCTTAGCAATTTGTTTCACCTTTACAGGCGCATACATCACATTTTGCAGCACAGTCATGTGCGGGAACAAGTGGAAATGCTGAAAAACCATCCCTACTTTCTGGCGGATTTTCATAATATCTGCCTTCGGCAAAGTAATATCCACTCCGTCAATGTATATGTGTCCGGAAGTCGGAATTTCCAGTAAATTCAAACACCGCAAAAAAGTAGACTTGCCACACCCCGAAGGGCCGATAAGGGCAATCACTTCTCCTTTATGAATCTCAGTAGTTATCTCGCGCAAAACCTTCAGATTGCCAAAAGATTTATACAGGCGATCGACCTTAACTGCTACTTTGGAGTCTACGTTCGAGTACATTTGCCCCCCAAGTTAAACTAAGCACCATCAAATAATAAATTGCGCCGACAAATATCAAAGGTTCAAAGTAAATATACTTTTCTGCTCCCACAATTGTAGCGCGGCGCAGCAAGTCTTCTACGCCAATTACTGAAACTAAAGCTGAATCCTTCAGCAAAGCAATACTTTCATTCACCAATGCAGGCAAAATATTTTTCAACGCTTGCGGCAAGATAATATCGCCCATCATCAGTTTGTAGGGAACACCAAGGGATTCTGCGGCTTCTTTTTGACCTTTATCTACGGCTTGAATTCCCGCGCGGATTGTTTCGGAAATATAAGCCCCAGAATTCAGGAAAAAAGTAATCACGCCAGCTTGCAGCGCCGATATATTATAGCCCGTAAGCTGCGGCGTTGCAAAATAAACTAAAATCAACTGCAAAATTAGCGGCGTTCCTCGAAAAATTGAGGTGTAAGCAGTGCCAAACCAGAACAGCGGTTTAATGCTAGAAATCTTAAACAGAGACAGCACGATTCCCCAGATAAATCCGAGAAATGCCGACAGCAAGGTAAAAGTTAGCGTTACCCCAATCCCGGACAAAATATAAGGCAAACTCGGCAAGATTTTGCCAAAATCTAACCGGAACTTGGACACTACCGCAGGCTGATTTGCTTGAGCAGGTTCTTGCGGAATTGGTCGAGAAAACCACTTAGTAGCTAGTTCCTTAATTTGACCGCTGGCTTTCATTTGCTGGAGGACTCGGTTGAATTCTGGAACTAATCTCGAATTTTTCGGAAAGGCGATCGCCGAACCGCTTTCTTCAGTATTCGGGATTGTGTTAAACTCCAAGTCCGGGTTCGCTGCTGCATAACCCGTAGCGACAGTATCCTCGATCACTCCCGCCGCGAGGCGGTTCGATTTAATTTCTTGAATGATGTCAGGAATCCTATTGAGAGGAGCCAGTTGCACCCCGGCCATTTTTTTCACAGCTTCCTGCTGAATGCTTCCGAGTTGAACGCCTACTTTTTTCCCGGCTAAATCTTCAGCTTTGGTCAAATTGCTGCCTTTATTGGCGACAATTGTATTTTGAGCTTCGTAGTAAAGGTCAGAAAAAGCAACATTTTTTTTCCTTTCTGCTGTGGGAGTCATTCCAGCCATCACAAAATCGGCTCTTCCCGCCTGCAAAGCGGGAATTAAGCCGTTAAAATCCATGCCAACTACTTTCAGTTCGTAGCCTAATTTTTTAGTAATATATTTTGCAATATCGATGTCAAAACCGATGATTTCGTTGCCGCTAACAGCCGTATCTTTAAATTCATAGGGCGGGTAGTCTGGGGAAGTCGCCAGTGTTAAAGTCTTGTTGGCTTGGGCGTAGCTGGCGATCGCAATTAAACAAAGGGCGATCGCGATCGCCGCCGCCAGCATTGATTTTAATTTTAAACGTTTCATATCGAACATTGTCCTAAAAAATCCCCTCGCCCAGAAAATATACCACAATTCGGAATCAAGTCACCTTTGTAAAGGAACATATACTCCTGGACGCACGGGTTTCCCGAAACCGAGTTTGAGGGACAAACAAACTGCATAATTAGCATTTCATAATAGTAAAAAACCGATTATAAAGGTATTAAGGCGTCCAGGGCTAAAGATAGATAATTGGGTCACTAACTTATATTTAAAAAATGTGCCTTACGGACATTTTTTAACATTTTAGAAAGTAAAGCTTGTTTGCTAAATGCCCACCCAGGTTGTACCGTTGTCCTAGTTGCGATCGGTATTTCTAATCATCCAGCATATTCCATCTATATGTGGTACAAGGTCTTCAGTAGATCAGAGCAAAAAATGCGATATTACTTCTAAGCCGCCGGGTACGATCGAGTGGGAGTAATACCATTGTCGATTATTGATTTTCGATTTGGATAGATGCCGTCTGTAAGTCCTGTGTTAATTACAGGACTTACACAGAAAAATTATAGTCTAAGAGTCAACTGTCAACTGTCAACTGTGTTGAATAGTGTTGCAAAAATGCTTCCAGTTCTGTCCGTCCTTGTTGGGTAATTGAGTTGTAGAAGACTTCTTTTTGTCCATTGGGAGTGTATAAACGATAGAAGCGTCGATCTCGATCGATTTGTCGCAGGTATACTAAGGGAACGCCAACAGATGCAAGGAGTCGGGCTTTTTTGCGATCGCGCACCTGCACCTCTGGGCGATCGTGCCAATGAGATTGACATTCTATCACCAGTTTGGCTTTGCGACTAGCACAATAACCGCGTTCCATCAAGGCGATATCGACTCTGGAACTCACCCAAAATTTCCAAAGTTCAATGGGAAGACGGGTGAAAGTTTCTGGACGGGAACAGATGATTTCTAGGGGAACTTGGGGACAGTAACGGAAGCGATCGCCTAAAATCATCTCTAGAATATCGATAGCGATCGTTTCTAACTCGTTGATAATTTCTCCGCTTTGGAATTGGGGAAATGAAGACAAAGAATTGTCATAGTCAAAGGCGTAGAGCATTAGTTTTATCTCCGATTAGGGTTAGTGGGAATTAAGGGGGTTGTAGACTACTGCCCAAGCGTTTGCACCAAGAGCGGTAGCAGTCCAAGCGCCCTTCTGGTAAGGTTTGCCTTCTTTCCGAGCGCGGTAGAGAGTTGTGGTGGATACCTCCAGCAGTTGTGCGCCTCTATGGGTTGTGCAGGATTGCTCTATTACAGTTGGTTGGGATGGGAGTTTTACCCTTCTCTTTTTGTTAAGGGAGTCGAGTGGAGTGGGTGGCTCGTCTGAGAAAAGGCTGAGTTGAAAGGCTGTCATAAGCTGAACCTTTGAGTGCTAATGATTTAAGCCTATTGGGGTTAACTGAATTTCTCCAGAGCAAAACGGTTCAGAAAAAAGTGAACTCATCTGAACTGGTCAAGAAACTTGATGCTGACTATGCTAGGGATAGTTTTTATTGAGATTTTGCGCCTGTGCTGTTGTCCCGCCGTGGACTCAAGCCCACGGCTAAGAGCTACTGTCCACTTAAGTGGACTGAAGAACGCTTTTTTGGGTCAGAATTTAGTCCTCTTTTAGAGGACTTTCGCTATGAGCCAGGGGTTTAAACCCCTGGCGGGCTATGCAACTGATGCAAAATTCTCAATTTCATCCACTCTAGTTGTTAGAAATGAGTCAAACTATGGCATCTCGCAGTGTTCGGATTGATGGCGCAGGTTTGGATAAAGTTCGTCAACGGATGGCTGAATTGGAGAAGCCACTAAATCCAGATAAACGAGGTTGGTCTAAAGAAGACCTTGAAAGGCAAGCGTATGTGAGTATTAGCACAGTGAAACGCTTTTTAAAGGGAAATCCAGTCGATAGGAACTATGCTATTTCAATTATTAAAGCATTAGGATTTGAAGCCATAAAATTTATTGCCGAACATGACTCAAACTTGCAGAATTGCGATCGAGAGCCACAGCCAAACATTACCATTGATTGGCAGCGAGTTTGCCAAGAAATGTTAAATGAACAGCAAGAGGAGCAACGCTTTAGACGGAGAGCGACAGAAATGGGATTTGAAATCAATGTTTTTGTACCGCTAGGTTTAATCAAACGGAAACAGCAGCAGCGTCGCAGTGGCAATGTACCTATGGAACTGTTACATCAATTAGAACAGGAAGTTGTTACCCGAATTTACGAGCATGAGGAATTCATGACTGACGTTATTGGACAAAACCTTACTGGAAAAAATAAGCATATTGCTATTGTGGGCCAACCAGGAGCAGGAAAGACAACGCTGTTAGATAAAATCGCCACTCACATTCAGGAAAATAATCGAGACTTTCCGATTTGCATTGCGCTGGCAAGCTTGCAAGGAAAGACACTGAAAGACTATATTCTTCAGGAATGGTTCCCGGAAGCTATGGCTCTGGTTTATCCTGATATTGATGTAGAGAAGTCTCACAAAACATCTCTACAGAAACGGTTGCGTCACGGTGGGGTGTGGCTGTTACTTGATGGTGTTGATGAAATGGCTGTAGTGGCGAATAGTTGTTTGTCCTTAGAGGAAATCAGAAACCAGCTTACTGATTGGTTGGGTAATGTGCGGGTTGTATTAACCTGTCGAACCAATGTTTGGGATGCCCGTCTCAACAATCCCCTCACAGGCTTTGATACTTACAAAACTCAGGAGTTTAAACAAGAGCAAGTAGATGATTTTATTCAGCAGTGGTTTGCTGAAGCAAAAAATATTCAACGGGGACAGGAGTTGCAGAAAAAGCTGCAAGAGCCGCAAAAGGAACGCATCCGCCAACTCGTAAAAAATCCGCTTCGCTTATCTCTACTGTGTCAAATATTCAGCAAAAATAAGCAAGTCGAATTCCCAGAAACAAAAGCCGAACTATATCAACACTTTGTCCGTTATTTCTATGAGTGGAAACCATCCCAATCGGTTATTGATTGGGCGACTCAACCAGGTTTGCGAGAAGAATTACATCAAGCCCTCGGTCGTTTGTCTATAGCAGGATTGGATAGCGATACTCGATTTCGCTTGCCGCTGAGTTTAATTGAAAAAGAAATGGGCGATAGGCTTTTTAAATTAGCCTGGGAGCTCGGTTGGCTGAATTTGGTAGATCGAGAAGCTGCAACAGATGAACCTGTTTACGCATTCTTTCATCCTACATTCCAGGAATATTTTGCTGCCTTGGCGATCGATGATTGGCATTTTTTCCTAAATCACGTTCCTCATAATCCAGATGAAGGTATTTATCGCATTTTTGAACCGCAGTGGAAAGAAGTAATTATATTATGGTTTGGAAACAACAATAAAAACAGAGATAAGTTTATTGATTTGTTAACAGATTTTAATGATAGATGTGGTATTGAGAATTTTTATGGCTACAGAGCTTATTTTTTGGCTGCATGTGCAATCTCTGAATTTACAACTTATGAACGAGCAGATGAAATTGTGGAGAGACTGTTTCAAATCGGATTTAATAACATCTGTGAAGAATTGCATTATTGTGTAGAAGATGCCGCTAGAGAAGTATTTGAGAAAACAGATCGCATGAAAGCAATTAATTTATTAAGCAATTTAATTGGTGAAGAAAAAGAACATAAAATTACATTAGGAAACCAATCTTTTCGTCTTCGGGGAAATGCGGATAATACCCATGAAGCTGCTAAGATATTAACTAAGCTTGACCCTGGAAACAAATTAGCAGAAGACCTTCTGGAAAATGTAATCAGTTTTTACACTGCAATGAGAGTTTCCTGGGGTATGGATCGGCAAGATGCTCTTTCGTCTGCTCATTCATTAGTATATGGTTTACCATTTAAAGGTGAGCCTATAAACGTTAAATTTGGAATCGAAAATGAGAGTCTTAAGGTTATTAAGCTTTTAGATAAATTAACAAAAAGCGACTATAATGAATACACCTTTAAAGATATTTTAAAGTCCTCTCAACATAAGAAGCTTAAATCAAGTAAAGAATTTATTGCAAAATCTCTAGTTAATTTACTTTGTAAGAGTGAAGACGAGATGGGCTGTTTCGCGGCAACTTTAAATTTTACAAAAATGATTCAGTATGAAATGTTCCCATTGGTAGTTGAAGGACTAAGAAATTGTCTATACAGGAAAACTGACAAAGATGATGTCGATCGATATTTCCATTGCTATGGAGTTATCTGGCACTGCGCCCAAAACATGAGTTATCCAGAGTTTTATAGTGCATGGCACAGTCAACCATTTACTATAAATGCAGAAGCATCCGACAACATCCTAGTTAGCAACTCCAACACTACTCAACTCCTCAACTTTGCCGAATTTCCAGAAATCCTGCGTTCTGCAATTGTCAGCGACCCAATGCTCGATCGAGCAGTACAACTGATTTGTATTGATGGTAGCGAATTTAACCCTCCAGATAATCCTGCCACTGATATCTATATCCAAATGGTAGAGCAAGGTTGTCCAGAACGACAAGAAGGAACACCCACAACTATGCCACTGCTCAAAGCCTATTGGCGACTGAATTTGAGAAACCTAGAAAAACGAGTTGCTTTGGTGTTCTACAACTCTAAAATCGATCGCGAATTCAGCGAACCTTTTCTAACTGCACTGAGTGCTTTTGGAGGCACGATCGCAATCATCACCGATCGACCCTGCGACAATGTAAAACGCATTTCTCCTAACCATCCGAATCTCATCGATGCAGTTTTGAAATGGCTGCATCGATCGATTTTGGAGGCTTGAATTTTGATTTTGGCAGAAGGCGATCGCTTTTTCACCAACTCAGGCGCGATCGCACTCACACCCCCAAATCCAACTCGCTCGAAACATTTCTTCATCTTTCTCTGAATTAAGAGAATCGTCCGCTAAAACAGAGTAGGAGAATTTCCGCTACGATCGAGAGTAGATAGGCTAGCACCAGATAAAATAAAGTAAAAATTCCATCCGCACTACCCGTTGAGATGGCGGCGAGCTCTCGGTTCAAAAGTGGAGATTTTGCTACCTTGGCATTGGCGGCGGGAAATGGCTACAGAAATTCAAAATACTTGGAATTTATACAAATAGAAAGACAGAAATCGACGACAGCCGATCGATCTATTGTGGAAAACTTGCTGATTTCTGTGGAAAACCCTCCTTTTCCTGTGGAAAACTGCAACTTAATTAAGTGCGATCGCTCTAATTCCCTCGATAGCATTTAAAAAATTAGAGGAATTGCGATCGCAAAAACGGCCTTCCTCCTTCATCCCTCAACCTGCTGTTTGCTGGAGATACAGCCTAAATATTTCCTCCTTCACATCGATCCTCTTCCAGCTTCAGTCTATCCGTTACATCCTTTAAATCCGTTACACTCATCCGTTACCGAACTTCACGCTTAACTTCTTCCTTCTCTCCAGAATCGTAGCTAATTTGGTCGGAATGGTAAGCCGGCGGCTCAACGTGAATTAAGATGCGTACAGGGCTGAAACGTTCTTGCAAACGGGCTTCTACTTCTTCTGTAATCCGGTGAGCTGTTTCTACATCGACAGCATCGACAATCATGTGCATATCAATAAATACTTGACGCCCTACCACGCCACGGGAGGCGATCGAGTGACAGTTGACAACCCCCGGTACATCGATCGCGATCGCGTGAATAACCTCCGGTGCGATCGCCATTTCATCCACCAACCAAGGCAGATTTTCCCTTAAAACCTTCCAACCGCTGCTAAATACCAAAACAGCCACAGGAAAAGACAAAAACACATCCAGGGATTGTAATTGAGGTATATTCCAAACCTGCCCTTGCCAAACACCAATCAACCCGGCGATCACCATAATTGTCACCCAAACATCGCTCATCGTGTGCTGTGCATCAGCCACTAAAATCGCGCTACCGAGACGTTGGCCAACTCTGCGCTCGTAAAAAGTGACAAAAATATTAATCCCCAGTACAATCAGCAAAATCCACAGTTCATTTGGGGATATTTTCACAATTTTACCCCCGTTAATCAGCCTTTCGACAGCACCGCTGAGAATTTCAAAACAGGCAATTCCCAGAAAAGCAGCAATTCCCAGAGCTCCGAGAGCATCAAATTTTTGGTGTCCGTAGGGATGATCGCGATCGGGCTGCGGATTGGCATAATGATTAGTTACCAATCCTAAAATATTATTAGCGCTGTCCGTGACGCTGTGCAAAGCATCTGCCAGCAAACTGAGGGAACCAGTCAGCCATCCCACGGCTGCTTTAATTGCCATCACCAGCAAATTTAGCAATAAAGTAATTATTAAAACCTTGCGGACTTCGGAACGGTTATCGGCAACCATAAACTCTCCTCGATATGCCGTCAATTTTTCTGGTTTATAGTTTAAAGCTTATCAAGTCAGCAAAGGTTAAAACTATTGCCGAATCTAGCTTGCGACTAGATTTATATTCATTAATTTAGCCGAGCTTCTTGAGACAATTTTTAATTAATACCAGTTTCGCAGTCCAATTGAGCTGGAATGTACTTCTTTTGGGTTATTATATTTTTTATCATTAACAATCCTATGTTAAATTTCATTGCCCATGTCTCTTTCTCCGCTGACACTGAATTTAGTCGAAGGTTCTGTCTCGTTTAGCTTTTCCCCGCAAGCCGCGCGGGATTTGCAAAGCGAAATTGCAGCTTTGATGGAAAGCTTGAAAGCTGTAGCAGCCAAAACCGCTGGCGCTAAAGCTTCTCCCCAAAAACCGATGGAATATCGGTATGCAGGAGATGTCTTTTTGGAAGTTTTCTGCAATCCGAATATCTGGCCGACTCCTTTTGCTGCGAAAGTGCTGATTACGGTTAGGGACGATCGCGTGCGCGTCACCACCGAAGCCGAACTCAGCCGCCTGCGCGACGATCTCGCTCAGTATATCGAACAAGTCGGTTAATAATCTCAACCTGAAACCAGCCCGTTTATTAAGGTTAAATTCCCCTGATAATAATTGGGTTTGGTTCTCAGTAGAGTGCGTCAGGTAGACGCACCCTACTACTTTCCGGATGCCATCCTACCTGGAGAACCATTTTTCTTTGAGCCACTGCCGAAAATCCCATTGACCACTTGCTTTGAGCCTTGACTTGTCACCCATGCTTTCCCTCATATATATTATGCCAGAGCGAGGCACAAATGTAGACATTTTAATATCTGGCAATAAAATTTCCTGACCATCATTGTAGGCTATTTTTACTTTAAAGCGATGGTAAGAAGACTTGTCCATGCCTATTTTAATATTGAAACGATCTGTCTTTCCAGGCTTTAAGGAATGAGAGATTGAGACGTGGCGTTTATAGTTTTCCCCTGCGACCTGGAATTTAGTCCCATATTGGTAGGTTGGTGATAGAGGTGCTCCAATTACAGGTTCAGCATTACGTGCCAAAACTATGGTTGAAAATTTGACGATTGTTTTTTGTATTAAACCATAAATATTGCATCCTTTGAATTCAAGCTCACCGCGAACATAAGCTGCTCCAGAAGTGATTGATGCATGGCGGAAAGCTTCAGCAATGTTGACGTTAAAACTTTCTAAAAAGCTTCCTACACAAACCTCATAAGGGTAAGGTTCTGTTAAATTCACTTCGCCCATCCCTCGCTGCATAGGAGTTTGATGAAACCTAGCCTTTAAATCTTTTACATCAGGGTCTCTGAAATTCACTCTGCCCATACCTGGAGGTATAGGAGTTAGATGAAACCTAGCCTTTAAATCTTTTACCTCACCCCATCCCTCATTAACTATCCTAAAGTGTAATGCCTTCATATGATAAGAGTCACACTCAATGATTGGTACTGGAGACGGATCTAGCCAGCTCTTTTCAATTTCAAAAATAGCTTCTGTGAGAATAATAGTTTGAGGACTGTTATTAAGTACCTTAAAGTCTAGATTTGGAAAGTCCCATGTGAAGGGAACATGATCGTAAGAAATTGGTTCTATTTCATCTCCCTTCTCAATTTTTGAGAGGTATTCCATTGACTTCTTGATCAGAATACCTTTTTTAAATCTTTCAACCTGATAATTCAGTGATGTATCACTTCCGTAAAAACTTTGATACAAACTTTGATCTTCAGTCATTACTGATATATCAACAATTACTTTATTTGATAAATTTCTTTTTTCCTCTGATTTAACAGTATCAAATTGTTCTACATTTTTAGAGGCAGAAAATTTTATAAAGAATAATTGAGCAAGATCAACACCCTGCTTGGCTAAAAGTTTAGGAGTATCCTCTTCACTAATATCTTCTAATAGCAAAGCAGTTATTCCCTGATTGAAGGACTCCTGAACAGAACGACCAAAACCCAAAGCGCGGTAGAATGAAGCTGCAAAGGTAATAGCAGCAGTATCACCAATTGCAGTATTCATTCCAATAGTGCAATCAATGACTTCGGTTATTGCTTTTGCCTGTAACTCTGAGTAACAGGCATTTAAGATAACAGCACGAATATTATCTTTAAGCGTTGAAAACAGTGCTTTTAACGCTTTTATGCCAACAGCTTTAGGTCTTCCGTTTTTGTCAACTAATATGATTTCCCCTTGTTGGCTTCCATGTCCGCTGAAATGTACAATGTCCGGTTTATGCTCATTAAACAGTTGAAGTAAGTCGTCAGGTTGTACGGCCCAAGCTGAGAGTAATTTTAATGAGTCACGATGCTGTGAAGCACGTATTTTTTGGGTAATATATCGAATTTCTTGATCCAGCTTTAGCTGAGTAGAGCTTACAGGATTAGATGCCAGGAATAATATCTTAATTTGGTTCATTATTGATTTACCCTCACTTGAGCTCGTTTATAGAAGATTCCGCAACGATTTTGCAAACTGCTATATTGTTGGGCTTCGGATTCCTTAGCTTTAGTTGTTATTGAATTTTCTTGTGGGGTGGGTTTCTAGCCTGCCCGTGGAAGGATTACTGACAAAGGATAGCTATCTGCCGGCGACGCCGACCATTCCCACATTGAACCTCCATAATTCTTAGCACAAAATCCCACATTTGTCAATACACAAGTCAACCATGCAGAGCGAATTCCCCCGGAGCAATAACTCACAATTTGAGTTGACTGCGAAACTCCTTTCTGCTGCAAAATAGTGACAATTTCCCCACGAGTCAGCAGTTGTCCGCGCCGCTCCATTAACTGTTTGTAATAAAGGTGAACCGCACCGGGAATGTGGCCACCCCGCTTTTCTCCGTAAGGCGTTTTACCTGCATATTCTCGTCGCTCTCTGGCGTCGATAACTACTAAATTCTCATTGCCTAAAATAGCTTTCACTTCATCCCGCTGAATTTCCCAATTCGAGCAGCGAGATATTACAATATCTCCGCTTTTAGGTGGATTGTTTGCAGCTTTTATGTGAGAAATTCCAGCTTTGATTAAAGCCCGATATCCTCCATCTACAAAAACAGCTTTTTCGTGTCCCAAAGTCCGCAACATCCAAACAATTCGCCCGTCTTCGCCCCACCCTTTCACAGAATCAGCAACCACTATCACAGGTTTGTCTTGACAAATACCAATTGCTTGCAATTTTTGAGTTAAAATTGTGTTATTTTCGAGAATTTTTCCCTTATGGGGAAAGTCGGAACGGGAAAATTCCTGCCAAGTTACGGGAATAGCTGGTGGGAGAAGGCAAAACCACTTTAAAATAGGTGCGCGAGCATCTAGTAAAGTAGCTTCTTGTTCCAGCAATTGCTTAGCTAAATCTGCATTTACTATCCAGTTATTTGCTAAATTACCCAGTAAATTAGACATAATTTATTGAGTAACTTTGGCTGTATTAGCACCGCAGGCTAAAACCCCTTTGGTATTAGTTGGATTAGCTGGCTTAGTCTTGCCAGGAGCAACATTTAGACACAATATTGTTTGGGTCTTGTTTCCCACCAGAAAGACTCCCCCCACAAAACTTTTGAGATTAGCTTGCTTCGATACTCCGTAGTTAAATACAGCACCTTTTTTCACCATGGCGATCGAGTAGCTGTAATTGGCTGCGGCAGGTTTAATTTGGAGACCCATATAAACCAATAGATTGGAAACAGAACTTGTAAAACCTGCTTTTTCAGCATAGTAAACTTGCTGAGCTTTATTCATCGAACCCACAAATTTTTTCGCTTGTGATTCCTTAGCTTTAAGCGTTTGTGACACTTGAGCTTCCGAGACAGGACTGAAAACAAATGGCAGAGTTAGAGCTGCGATCGCAACTTTGATCTGCCAGTTGCTGCTGCTATAAATCCTGCTTAATTTCACAGAAACCATGTGGAATGAGCAGTTGAGAAACATATAATTAAACTAATTGTTTTGCCTGAAACTGTCTCAACGCCCCAGGAGCAACCGTGCCGTGTTCTGTGATTATTCCCGATATTAATTCCGCCGGAGTTACGTCAAAAGCGGGATTGTAAAAATCGACTCCCACAGGACAAATTCGCGTAGTTCCAACTTGATACATTTCAACTGGATCGCGTTCTTCTATGGGGATTTTGCTGCCGTCGGAAAGTTCAAAATCAATTGTTGACAGAGGAGCGGCGACAAAAAACGGGACGTTGTGCGCTTTGGCAACAATTGCTAAACTGTAAGTGCCAATTTTATTGGCAGCGTCGCCGTTAGCAGCGATTCTGTCTGCACCGACAACTACTGCGTGAATCATGCCGAGTTTCATGCAGTGAGCGGCCATATTGTCTGCTATCAATGTGACGGGAATTCCTTCTTGCACGCATTCCCAAGTGGTCAGTTTTGCACCTTGGAGACGCGGCCGAGTTTCGTCTGCAAAAACTCTTCCGAGTCTTCCTTCTCGCCAAGCAGAACGAAATACACCTAAAGCAGTACCATAGCCTGCAGTTGCTAATGCACCTGCATTGCAGTGAGTTAGTAAGTTCAATTTTTCCGGTGTAGCTGGCAGAACTTCTAAACCTTTGTCGCCGATATCTTTACAAGTTTGCAAATCTTCTGCTTGAATGGTTTTAGCCATTTCTAACAAAGTTTTTTGCACTTGTTCGACAGAACCGCTAGTTTTCTCGGCTGTTTTGAGCATTCGCGATATTGCCCAAAACAAATTAACCGCTGTCGGACGAGTCGATCGCAATAACTCGCCAACTTGTTCTAGTTTAGTAAAAAACTCGGTACGATCGCCCGTGTCGATTTCTCGCGCCCCCAAATACATCCCGTAAGCTGCTGCTACCCCGATCGCCGGAGCACCTCGGACTATCATAGTTTTAATCGCCTCAGCCATATCTTCGCAGCGGCTAATTTCGACTACACCGTATTCTTTCGGGAGTCGGTTTTGGTCAATTAGCAGAACTCTGTCTTCTTTCCAAGTGACGGGGGAAACAGGGGAGTTTTGAGCGGTCATCTATTTCAATTATGTGAGGGACAAGTTTCTATGATGCCATGAAGGCGACTATTCCTCTATGTTATGAGGGACACGCTGAATTTGCCAAAATCCCAGCCCTGCGGTTTGAGCTTCGAGACTGGAGATTTGAGATTGAAGAATGGCTGGATACATACCACTCTCTGGGTTTGGAATTTGCGTAGAGTTGGATTCTTTTTCACAAAAGTGTACTTAGTAAAAAACCGTACATTAAGTTGTGTAAATAATACTTACGTTTTTTGAAAAATTTCCGTAATCGGGAACAAGCTAGCTGTACCTGAAGTCTGATTTTTTTAAGTTGAGAATGAAAAAGTGCGATCGAGCAACTTTCCAGGTCTAACAGATTTACAAGAATCACAAAAATAGATAATTGTAAAGCTTTGTCTGTACAACTCTTTTACTAAGTTAAAGGCGGCTTTTGTGCTAGCCGTATTTGTGGTGGATTGAAGTAGCGACTATCATCGCACGGAAACAACATTGTGAAAACCTAACTAGGTGCATGGGGGAACAGTAATTATGAAAAACCAACAAATAGTATTCGTAGATTCAGCAGTTGAAGATTGGCAGAGTCTGGCGGTCGGTGTTAAAGCGGGGATGGAGGTAATTTTAGTCTATCGCACGCGGGACGGGATCGAACAAATTGCCGAAGCATTGCAGAGCCGCAAAGGTATAGAAAGCGTTCACATTATTTCTCACGGGGAATCGGGAAGTTTGCAGCTAGGGCCAACTAGCCTGAATTCCGACAATTTAGAAACATATCGTGACTGCTTAAAACAGTGGTTTTCGTCATCTGTCAACTCAATTAAAAATCGATTTGAAATTCTGCTATACGGATGTAACGTAGCAGCAGGTGAAAAAGGAGAGGCTTTTGTACAAAAGCTGAGCAAGTTAACAAAAGCTAATATTGCTGCTTCTTCAGATATTACGGGCAGCGCCCAGAAAGGCGGAAACTGGATACTTGAATACGCTACTGGAGCGATTAAAACAGGATTGGCGATCGAGCCGGAGGTAATGGCAAGTTACGCGCATACCTTGGCAACGTTTACTGTTATTAATACCGCTGACTCTGGGCCTGGTTCGCTGCGAGATGCAATTACTCAAGCCAATGCCCTTGCTGGGGCGGATATTATTAACTTCAACATTCCCGCTGCAGGCGTTCAGACGATCGCGCCCTTGACTTCTTTGCCAATAATTACTGAGGCCGTAACCATTGACGGCACCTCTCAGCCAGGATTCGCCGGCACCCCGCTGATCCAACTCGATGGAACCAATGCTGGGGGTACAACTAACGGCATACTCATCACCGGCAGTGGCAGCACCATTCGGGGACTGGCAATCAATCGCTTTCAGGGTTCTGGAATCTTCATTTTAGGTAATACCGCCACAGGGAACTCTGTACTCGGCAACTATATCGGCACCGATCCCAACGGTACCGCCGACTTGGGCAACGGTGGTAGTGGCGTAGTAGTTGACAATGCAGCGGGTAACACGATCGGCGGGATTGCTGCAGGCGATCGAAATATCATTTCTGGCAACAATGCTTTCGGCGTGTTAATCAATGCCGCAGGTGCCACAGGCAACCGAGTGCTAGGCAACATCATCGGCACCAACGCTGCTGGTACTGCTGCGTTGCCCAATACCTTGACAGGCGTGCAAATATCGGGTGGTTCTAACAATATCGTTGGCGGAACCACTGTAGCCGATCGCAACTTGATTTCTGGCAATGGCAGCGCTGGCGTGTTTATCGATGGTGCCACAGCCACAGGCAACACTGTGCTGGGCAACTTCATCGGCACCGACATCAACGGTACCGCAGACTTGGGCAACGTGGGTTTTGGGGTGGCTGTTCAGAATGCGCCCAACAACACAATCGGCGGAAATACCGCAGGTGCGCGCAACATCATTTCCGGCAATAATGCTTTCGGTGTAGTCATTCAAAACACCCCTCCTACCAACAACACTGCCACAGGCAACAGAGTCGTCGGCAACTTCATCGGCACCGATGTCAACGCCACCGCAGACTTGGGCAACACCTTGACTGGCGTGCTCATACAGGATGCTGCCAGCAACACGATCGGCGGCACTGCAGCGGGCGATCGCAACATCATTTCCGGCAATGACGGCTTCGGCGTCCAAATTCTCAACGCCAGTGCCACTCTCAACTCTGTAGTCGGCAACTACATCGGCACCAACTCCGCCGGCACTGCTGCCTTGCCAAACACTATTGGTGTAGTTGTAGACAATGCACCCAGCAATACGATCGGCGGTAGTGTCGCAGGCGCTGGAAATATCATTTCCGGCAACAGCAGTCCCAGCGCAGGTTTAGGCGTGCAGATTACAGGGGCCTCTGCAACAGGCAACACTTTGCGCAGCAATTTCATCGGCGTTGCAGCCAACGGTACTAGCCCCTTAGGCAATAGCTCAATCGGAGTACAGATTACCGCTGCCGCAAGTAATAATGCGATCGGTGGTACAGCAGTAGGTGAAGGAAATATCATCGCCAACAATGGCAATATCGGCGTAGGTGTTGACTCCGGTATCGGCAACCGTATCCAAAACAACTCGATCTTCGCCAACAATGGCTTAGGCATCGACCTCGGCAACAACGGCATCACCGCCAACGATGCGGGCGACGCCGACATCGGTGCAAACAACCTCCAAAACACCCCCGTACTCACCACCGCTACCGCCAGCGCTGGCAGCGTCACCGTCGCGGGAACTTACAACAGCATTCCCAGTGCCAATTTCACCCTCCAATTTTTCGCCAACAATCCCCCGGGAACCCAAGGTCAAACCTTAATTGCTTCTATCCCGGTAACTACTGACGCTGCAGGCAACGCTGCTTTCAATCAAACTTTCCCAGCAGCAGTCACCGCAGGCCAATTAATCACCGCGACAGCAACCGACGCCGCCGGCAACACTTCTGAATTTTCCGCACAGCCTGTTCCCGTTGTCGTACCGCTGAGTACCATCACCGGGATCAAATTTAACGACATTGACGGCAACGGCACTCAAGCAGCCGGAGAACTTGGCGTTCCCGGAGTTACAGTTTTCCTCGACACCAACGGTGACGGCATTCTCAGTGTCGGCGAAACTTCCGCAACTACCGGGGCTGACGGCAGTTTCACTTTCCCGAACTTGCCTGCTGGCACTTACAGCGTGCGAGAGGTTGTACCGGCTGGAAGCCAACCAACTACTCCCAATCCGGTTGCAGTGACGCTGGCAGCAGGTCAAACTACTCCTGCTACAGTTAATTTCGGCAACCAAGCAATACCAGTACCGCTGAGTACCATCGCCGGCATCAAATTTAACGACATTGACGGCAACGGCACTCAAGCTGCCGGCGAACTTGGCGTTCCCGGAGTTACAGTTTTCCTCGACACCAACGGTGACGGCATCCTCGGTGCCGGCGAAACTTCCGCAACTACCGATGCTAACGGCGGCTTCAATTTCCCCAACTTGCCCTCCGGCACTTACAACGTTCGGGAAGTTGTACCCGCCAACAGCCAGCCAACTACTCCCAATCCGGTTTCAGTGACGCTGGCAGCAGGCCAAACTACTCCTGCTACGGTGAATTTCGGCAATCGATCGACACCCGCTGTACTCGGCAGCATTACTGGCATAACATTTAACGACACCGACGACAACGGCACTCAAGGTGCCGGAGAAACTGGCGTTCCCGGAGTTACAGTTTTCCTCGACACCAATAACGATGGCATTCTCGATGTCGGAGAAACTTCGGCAACTACCGATGCTAACGGCGGCTTCAATTTCCCCAATTTGCCCTCCGGCACTTACAACGTTCGGGAAATCGGGCTGTTTCCCTTCCTGCCGACTACTCCCAATCCGGTTTCAGTGACGCTGGCGACAGGCCAAACGACTCCCGCTGTGGTGAATTTCGGCAATCGCCCGTTTGATCTGTTTCCTCCATTTGGGACCATTACTGGTATAAAATTTAACGACATTGACGGCAACGGCACTCAAGCAGCCGGAGAACTTGGTGTTGCCGGAGTCACTGTTTTCCTCGACACTAACAACGACGGCATTCTCGATGCCACAGAAACTTCGGTAACTACCGATGCTAACGGCGGCTTCAATTTCCCCAACTTGCCTGCTGGCACTTACAACGTTCGGGAAGTTGTACCGTCATTCAGCCAGCCAACTACTCCCAATCCGGTTGCAGTGACGCTGGCAGCAGGTGAAACGACTCCTGCTACAGTTAATTTCGGCAATAGCCTCCAGACGGGCACCATAACTGGCCTTAAATTTAACGACACCAACGGTAATGGCACTCAAGATACCGGAGAAATTGGCATCCCTGGCGTCACGATTTTCCTTGACACTAACAACAACGGCACTTTAGACACCGGAGAAACCCAAGTTACTACCGGTACCGATGGCAGCTACAACTTCCCCAACCTGCAAACAGGCACTTACAACGTCGGGGAAGTGGTGCCGACAGGTTTTACACCAACCACCCCTAACCCCCGAACCGTTCCCTTAGATCCAGGTCAAACTTCCACTGCCAATTTCGGCAACCAACAAGTCCCGCCGACTCCGACTCCGACTCCGACTCCGACTCCGACTCCGACTCCGACTCCGCCTCTGCCTCCGACTCCCGTCCAACAAAGCAGCATCAGCGGTCTTAAATTCAACGACCGCAACGGCAACGCTACTCAGGATGCGGAGGAAACTGGTCTTTCGGGATGGCAAATTTTCCTCGATGCTAACGGGAACAACTCTTTAGATTCGGGCGAAACTATTGTTACCACTGACAATTCTGGTAATTACAGTTTCAACAATCTCAATCCCGGCACCTACAATGTACGGGAGGTGCAGCAGACTGGCTGGACGCAAACTACTGCTAATCCGGGGGCGGTTAATCTGGGCAGTGGCGAAAGTCGTAGTGGAATTAATTTCGGCAATTTCCAAAATATTAGCATTAGCGGCAGCAAGTTTAATGACCTCAATAACAATGGGGTTTTGGACACTCAAGAACCGCTCTTGCCGAACTGGCAAATCTTCCTTGACGCTAACAGCAATAACTCTTTAGATGCTGGAGAAGTTAAGACTTCAACTGATAGTTTGGGCGGCTACAGTTTCGCTAATTTAGGGCCCGGTACTTATCGAGTTCGGGAAGTAAATCAACCTGGTTGGACGCCAACTACTGGCAATCCTGCTGATATTATTGCTGTCAGCGGCACTAATGTTAGCAATATTAACTTTGGCAATTCCTTCGCCCCAGTCCCACCAACACCACCACCAACACCACTACCACCGCAAGAAGGACAAGATGCTGACTGCATTTGTTCGCAAATTGTTTTACCCAGCATTAGCAGTATTCGCGGTCCAAATTCTGCCACTAATACCCGCAACGGTACTAACGGCAACGACACTATTCTCGCCACTAATAACGGTGACGAAATAAATGGTTTTGACGGCGATGATTTGTTGGCCGGGTTGCGAGGCAATGATAATGTTTACGGGGGACTTAACAGTGCTTTTCCGGTTGGCCCCGATATAGACACGGACTTGGTGTTTGGCAATGAGGGTAATGATTACCTCAATGGAGTTGCTGGAGAGGATTTAATCTTTGCGGGCAAAAACGACGATGTTGTTTACGGCGGCAAAGATGACGACATTATTTTCGGCGACCAGGAGAGCGATACTTTAATTGGCGACCAGGGTAACGATATTATCTACGGGGGAACTATTAACCCCTTCGACCCTGATTTGACTGGCAACGATTTGGTGTTCGGTTTGGCGGGTGATGACTTCCTCAGCGGGGAGAAAAATCAAGATACGATCGCCAGCGGTGACGGTGATGATACAGTGCGTGCCGGCAAGGGCGATGACTTAGTTTTCGGCGAATTGGGCAGCAACCTGCTGTTTGGCGATGAAGGAAGTGATACTATCTGCGGTGGCGAGGGGGAAGATACAGTGTACGGGGATATTGGTAGCCCTCTTCCTATTGGTTCTACTGGCGGAAAAGACCAAATATGTGGCGGTTTGGGCAACGATTTGCTGTTTGGCAATGAAGGTCAGGATACTGTGAATGGGGAGGTCGGGAACGATACTCTTTACGGCGGTAAGGATGAGGACAGTTTGCTTGGCAGTGCTGGGGACGATTTCTTGTTTGGAGATCAAGGGAATGATACTCTGATTGGAGGCACCGGAAACGATCGATTTATGTTGGGGATCGACCTCGGCAGCGAGACTATTTTAGACTTTCAATACGGTATCGATTCGATCGGCTTAATGGGTGGTCTGGATTTCTCCCAACTAAGCATTGTGGCCGAGAATAGTTCTACCCTCATCCGAGTTACTGGTTCCGGGCAACTTTTGGCAACTCTCAGCAATGTGCCTGCCAGCGTGATTACTGCCACAGATTTTGCTCTCCTCTAGTGTGATCGAGCTAATTAATTAGGTGAGAATATTGTAGGGACGATGGATTAAGAGACTGTTGGCAAATAAAAAAAGGGTGAGACCAAACATCTTACTGCAAATTCCACGTTGTTTGTGAAGTACACCCCTGATACATGAATCCCCGTAGGGAAAAGGCAATGCCTTTTCCCTACTACTTTATGAACCTGGAATACGCTGTATAATCATGGCAAATAAACTCTGATGAGCCCGAAGTAATATCGTTTTCGGTTGCACAGCGCCGTGTCCAACCTGTGGGTAATATTAATTCCCATGCTACCGCAGTTGATATGACTCGGGGTCGAAAAACTGAATGGTTGAGTGTTAACTGTTGACTCGATTTTATTATGCCGATACAACCGGAAACGATATCGCATCAAACTTGGCATCGTATAGGTCGTCGGTTCAAATCCCGCCACTTCGAGCGACAAAACCCGCCTAATTAAGCGGGTTTTGTAGTTTTCCTAAATATTTTCACTCTTGGGCAATAATTAAACAATCACTCTCAACCTTAGACAGCATATCTGGAAAAGCTGAGGTGTAATTGCCATCTTTGTCTACAATCCTGCGGAGTGTATATCCGTTGTCAGGAGGTCTGCCGAAAAACGAGTTTGTGCGATGCCAGATATCTCCATTCGGAGTATTCGGATCTCGATCGATCAAAAAATCTACAAGCCACTGCGGCACAGACCATCCAAACACTATCGGCGTGATGTGCCCGTGCTGCAAAGTTGCATCCGAGAATCGAAACAAGTAGCTGAAGCGAGAAAATTTGACTAAATAAAGTAACATCCGTCCCGCCATTGATGAATGAAATGTCCAGATAACAGGGTCAAAAACGCGCAGCAATAACGTCCGTTCGTCAGCATTCCAGTCTGAACTGTACATCGTCAGACAATGATCTGGTAAAACATTCCCGTCCATAAAAAAAATACCTCGCAGGACTTCGGGTAACTCGGCTGGATGTTCTACTTTCATCCAATTCGCGATGTCTTTTAGTTGCTTTTGTTCGATTAACATGGTATTATTTACCCTCAAAATAGTTGTGTTTGGGTTTCCTATTAGATACCCCCTTGATTTCTTAGTCGATCGATCGATAGTTGATGTGGCGTGCGGTTTCAACTCACATCTTGCATCCTAGCCAATCAGTTATTCAAGGGCGGGGGGACACCCCACAATAAACTTGATGTCTTGTAGGGTGGGCCTCGGGCCTGTTAAGCGAGAATTGTGCAATATTTCAGTTTCAACCGCTGTCAGATCGAGCTTCTGGATTAATTACCGCCGCAAGTTAGGCTCAGAAGCTCGTCGCACTTTGCCTACCGTACTCACGACATCCACCAGCATCTTGAGTGCGATGTCTTTACCGGGGCAAATCCGTCCCGCACTCCGATCGCCCACGGAATGAAATCCCATATGAAAAGGGCACAGATTCTCCCGCTTAGGGTTGAATTCGTATACCGTAGAGCCCCAGAAACTCTCGTCTAGCAGCCCCAGGCTGAGCGGTATCAGTACCTTGGTTCCTGCGGGGAAAGTGCGCTCTTTACCCGCTACCGTTGCGGTGAAAGGCTCTGTCGCGACTCGGTGCGTGGCGCTGACGGGGGCCCAGAGGCGGGCGCATTCCAGGAGGAAGAGCTCGATCGACTGGCGATCGTCCAAATCGAGCTGATCCCAAAAATCAGTCGGGTTAATTTCGGCCGTCTGCTGTCCTTTATAGGCAGGGAGAGGGCGGTATCCCATTGCCGTGTAGCCTAGGTGCAGGGGGCCTTGCATTCCCGCTATGCCCATAATTGATGTCATCAGCTTTGCCAATTCCCGCTTAGTCATGCCGTTGTTTTCCGAGCTCTCCTCGAAGTCTGCTAAGGCTGGGGAATTTTCATAGATAGTTGCTGCACGCTCGATTAGAGCGGACAAATCCCCGTGTCCAAACAGGTTCAGGCTTTGCAGCAGGTTGCCGATGACGGCGAAGTAGTGCAGCGGGCTTTGGCGGGTGTAATGCAATTCGGTGAGAAGTTCGATCGACTCTGAATCGTCTGGATTAATCCCAAAGATGACGTAGTGCAGGTATCGGACTAAAAATCCCATCCAACCCCGCTTGACATCGGTAAAAAACGATCCCCCCGCACCGTGCGGCATCTCGGCATAATCTGCGGCTAGCCGATCGACCAACCGTCTGGCGATTTCGTCTCCCTGGCGATCCGCTGTCGCACTGTTGAAGAGATATTTCTGCATACAGCTTCGGAATGCTGCGTGGTTGCTGCTAACATCAGTGGCGCGATCGGACAAAGACAGCAGAAAAAGGTTTCTGCCGCCGACATCTTGGTTGGGGGCGCTATCGGGATCGAGTACAGAAGTACCAAGCCGCCATCCGCGCGCCTGGGGCGATGTGAGTGCTTTTTCTAGGGTGTCAAATTCTCCCATCACGACTTGCCCCGCGCAGCAAAAGTTGGCTCCGAAAGCCAGCCGTTTTATCTGCAAATAGGTGGGTTCGTTGGCAATCAAACCCTCAATCAGGGCGATCGGCAGTAGCATCGTTTTGCTGAGACTTTCTTCCGGGTTTTGCAAAGCCCAAACCTGAAACTCGTTCAGGGCCGGGTTCATCAGCGATGAGAAAATAGTATCTAAATTTAGGTTCATCATAATTCCTCCGAGAATCCCTCGCCATAACCCGCTTTGCAGTTAGCAGCAAGAGGGTATTGAGCGGCAATTGAGCGGGTATTGAATCCCACTTAAATGCCAAAATCAGTAAGTATAACTATAGCCATTTTTCTTTGTGAAGGCAGTGACAATATAGATATAGTTTTACTGAATATGTCTGCGGCCAAGTCTAGCCTTTTCCCGGAGATTGAGTGGAATTTTTAACGATTTCTGGTAAGTAGATATACTTTCTGCATCTAAAGTATTAGCCCCCATCTCTGAGAGTATCACCTAACCGTAGATATTTACAGGAACTCGCCCTACAAAATACTATGGTTTTCTTTGTGCTTATATAGCAATCCTAAATCATTTGTGAATTTCTTACTCCCTCCCCGCGAGTTCGAGGAGGGTTGGGGTGGGGTAAAAAAATTACGACTCATTTAATATTGCTAATCTATATTTAGATATAATATTTTATGCTTCTGTATGCTTCTGAATTTAATTGAATAAAATCAGATAATTAATTACTGAGTATTATTAAATAATAGAGCTAAAAATCCCCAATTCCCAATCTCCAATCCTTCAATTATTCAATTAGTTGAAATTCCCACTACCCAATTCTTCAATCTAAAATTTAAAATCAATTGAAATTCCCAATCCCCAATTATTTTATTTCGCCATCAATTAAAATTTCCAATTCCCTCTTCTTCTATTCTTCTATTCTTCTATCTAATGCAATTCCCAATTCTTCAATCTAAAATCTAAAATCAATTGCAATTCCCAATTCTTCCATCTAAAATCAATTGCAATTCCCAATTTCTTCAATCTAAAATCTAAAATCTAAAATCAAATGACGCCCGCTAAAGTTTCCCACCAGTACAAAAGCACTTTACAGGAAACCCGCAGGCGTCAAAATCAAGCAAACTTAAATCTTAGAAAAGACCCAGAGTGAAAGATTTGTCGATTGGGAAAATAGCACCAATACCCAACCACAGAGTTACAGCAGTTCCCAACAGGAAAACAGTAGTAGCAACAGGGCGGCGGAACGGATTTTGGAACTTGTTAACATTCTCGATGAACGGAATCAAAATCAAGCCAACGGGAACACCAGCCATGCAAGCAATACCCAACAATTTGTTAGGCAAAACGCGCAAGAGTTGGAAAACAGGCCACAAATACCATTCCGGCAGAATTTCCAGCGGAGTAGCAAAAGGATTAGCAGGTTCCCCAACCAAAGCCGGGTCTAGTACGGCCAAACCCACGCACAGAGAAATCGTTCCCATGATGACTATAGGGAAAACGTAGAGCAAGTCATTAGGCCAAGCTGGTTCGCCGTAATAGTTGTGACCCATGCCCTTAGCGAGTTTAGCGCGGAGGTCTGGATCGCTCAAATCTGGTTTTTTGATAATAGACATAGTGAGAGTGTTCTCCTTTTAGTTTTACCCGGGCCTGGGATTCCACTGTATTCGTTAGTTTGAATCAGTGGCGCGATCGCAGGAAGTATTAGCCGTAAATAAATATCATGAGTGATGAATTCTGAATTTTCAACTCACAATTCAGCGGGGGGCAAAAAAAATACCGCCCCCACAACTCAAAACTTACAACGGGCCAGAGATACCTTGCTTGCGAATCATCAAGAAGTGAGCCAGCATGAATACTACAATCAGCCAAGGCAACACAAAAGTGTGCAAGCTGTAGTAACGGGTCAAAGTGCCTTGACCGACGCTGACACCGCCGCGCAGCAGTTCAACCATCAAAGAACCGACAAACGGGATGGCTTCGGGGACGCCGGAAACGATTTTAACTGCCCAGTAACCGATTTGATCCCAAGGCAGCGAATAGCCGGTCACGCCGAAAGAAACAGTGATGACTGCCAAGATTACTCCTGTCACCCAGGTTAATTCGCGGGGCTTTTTGAAGCCGCCTGTTAGATAAACCCGGAAGATGTGCAAAATCATCATCAGCACCATCATGCTTGCAGACCAGCGGTGGATGGAGCGGATCAGCCAGCCAAAGTTCACTTCATTCATCAGGTATTGCACTGAAGAAAAAGCTTCTGCTACCGTGGGACGGTAATAGAAGGTCATGGCGAAGCCGGTGGCAAACTGGATCAGAAAGCAAACTAAAGTAATTCCGCCCAAGCAGTAGAAAATATTGACGTGCGGGGGTACGTACTTTGTAGTGATATCGTCGGCGAGCGCCTGAATTTCCAGGCGTTCCTCAAACCACTGGTAGGTTTTTGAGTCGGTGATTTGTTTAGAAAACATGGAGCCAGAATTCCTAAAAGAATATTGCTGTGGTTGAGGTTCAGGGCAGCAGCCACAAGGTTTTTTGTCGCCCCGCGCCGAGCAGCTTGCTTTTACTAGCAAATGCCTGAGGCTATTTTTTAAATTTGGAGCTGACGAAAGGAACTCTATTGTGCGATCGCCTGCAAGCCCTGGGAAACTAAGCGGTGGCTTGTCCCTACTCGCTGGCGTTGCCCGATCGAATTCCAGACTGTGATAAAAAATGTAACATAATTACCGTGCAGATTTCATGCGCGCGATGCTTTTTGGACACTTAAAAGGCTTTTTTCGGAATCTCAACATCCGCCCAAGCTTGTATGCGGGGAGGGCTGAGCTAAAGAAAGCAGTCCGAGCCGGAAACAGGTTTGCCGGGAGAGGCCAAATTTCATCTCGATCATAAAACTTCACTTTCTGCCGCAAATGCCCTCAATGTCAGTCGAGTAACCCGAACTGGTGGGATCGTACAACCGAATCTTGTTTTGTAGTAAGGACTTCAGCCCTTTCTAACAGCATCTGCGGGCTGCAACCTGCGTATTTCCGTAAAAAAAGCCAGTGATTGCCCCCATCCGTAAAAAGTCCTATCACAATTGAAAAGAAGGCAAACTTTCCACAAAAACTGGCAGCAGTGGCGAGAAAGGAGAGGGAAGGGGCGGTATCGGGAAGGGAATTTCAGGAAGAGACGGGAAGGATGGAAAGTCTCGCGATGGCGGTGTAAACCCACTCGAAACGATCGCGCAATCTGATAGATTCACATCAGTAATATTTTGAACATCGGCGATTAAATCCGATCCGACCAATATCCGAGTTCCCCGTCTCGTACCGTCATCATAAGATTCAAATCGATAAAAGAAGAAGCGAGGACCGTTACGATCTTGTACGAAACCAACGACTTGGATTTTGTCGCCTTCGCCCCGGTTAAAATCCTGAATAATGGCATGGCGACCTTCACCTGCATAGAAGAGATAAGGACTGGCATTTAATGAACCGAGAACAAATAGGTCAGCTTCACTTTGCCCAATTAAGTGATCGATTTGTTCTCCAGTTGATGAAAAGCTGTAACCCGATATGATGTCATTACCTGGCCCGCCAATCAGGGTGTCGCTGCCTTGATTTCCCTCCAGCAAATCGTCTCCTACATTGGCGTTGATGTAGTCATTATCTAAGTCACCTATTAGAGTGTCATTGCCACCTTCTCCCAACAGGCGATCGTTACCTTAGCCGCCAATTAAAAAGTCGTTGTTGCTGCCACCAAACAAGCGATCGTCTCCATCTCCTCCGATCGCCGTATCATTGCCTTGACCGCCGTTAAGACAGTCATTACCAGCCCCTCCCAAGATACTGTCGTTATTGTCTTCTCCTCTGATTAAATCCGCGCCTTCGCCACCCTCAAGAAAATCATTGCCGGCACATCCTTCAAGTTTGTCATTGCCTTCACCACCGCTGAGACTGTCATTACCAAAGTCGCCCAAAAGGCGATCGCTACCGACTCCACCCGCGAGACTATCATTTCCTTCTCCGCCATCTAAAGTGTCATTACCACCCAAACCAGATAGAGTATCATTCCCTCCCAGCCCGCACAGGGAATCATCGCCAATTTCACCAGCTAGTAAATTATTGAGATTGTCACCGCATATAACTACCATAAATTTTTCCTCCTGAAAACTATTTCACAACAGTCAATAAATTTTAGATTTTGGATTGTTCCCGTACGCTCATTTTTGGGTTTTGGATTGTGCAATAACTTGAGTTTTGATTGACATTTTGTAGTAAGGCATGCAAGTCTTAGTTCGCCTAAAATGGTCACAAAAAACTGAAGTCCTTACTACAAAACAAATTTCCTGTAGGGACACAAAATTTGCCTGTGTCCCTAATCCTTTAACTGAAATTGGCAAGGGTAATTTGGTTAGCTGTCACGCCACTGATAGCAGCTAAAATTTCGCCTGTTGCTGCCAAGCTGATTAAAGTTGCACTGTTGCTGGGGATAATAGAAAGTTGCGAGAAGGTTAAATTGTCGGCAAGTGCTAGGAAGTCGATACCGGTTTCAAAATCGAAAATGATATCGCTGCCAGAATTCGCTGAAATTAAGAAGCGATCGCTCCCATTTCCTCCTATCAAACTGTCATCGCCGTTTTCACCGCTGAGAAAGTCGTCGCCGTTACCGCCAAGCAAGATATCGCTAGCTTGACCGCCGTAAAGACTGTCATTGCCTTCACCTCCACTCAAGCTATCTTGACCGCGATTTCCAAATAGGATATCTTTCCCGTTATTGCCCAACAAATTATCGATTTCTTTGCCGCCGTAAACAGTGTCATCCCCGTCGCCACCGTCGAGGAAATCATTGCCTTGATTGCCGTGTATCCAGTCGTTGCCACCCAAACCGCTGAGAGTATCATTGCCGCGTTTGCCGGCCATTGTATCGCTGCCGCTGTCGCCGGAGAGGCTGTCGTCGCCGTCAGTGCCGGTGAGATTGGAGTTAGCTGCGATCGCATCTATTTCTCCTTCAATCACCGCAACAGCAGGTGTATCGGGCAATGTCGTTTGTTGAATTTTGGTATCTAAGGCAGTACCGGTATTTTCGGCAATAACTTGGGCGATCGATTTCGTACCTGTACCGACTGCTTTTAAGTCTTCAGAGGTTGCGCCTAGGGCTACTTTTTGGACGCGGGCAACTTCTCGGTTAATTGAAGCTGTTGCAGTGTTGGATACAACTTGGTCAATGCGCTGATTTGCTTCGGCCATTACCTTAGCTGCATCCGGGGTAATTTGCAACAATTGCTGAGTGTTTAAATCCGAGTTAAATTGTTGCGCTGCTGTGACGGCGTGATCGACAATTGTTGCTAACTGGTTTGGATCGCTGAGATTGAGAGTAGTCCCCGATTGAATTTGTTGAACGATCGCACTTACAACTGCTTTTACGCTGTCGGTATTGTCCAGAATCGACCCACCGTCTATTAAAGCAGCAGTTTGGGTAATGACGTTTTGTACCTTGACCATTGCAGTCAAAGTTTCTACTCCACCCGCGATCGCGTTTTCCGTAGCTGCGATCGGATCTAAACCCGTTATGTCAACATTCGCGGGAATGGAAAGTGAAGATTTGACGAGAGATTCGGCGCGATCGCTGTCAATTCCTTTGTCAATTAAATCCGCTACTAAAGTGGTTAACAAAGTGACAACAGTAGCGTAAGGCGGGGCAGTGACAGGCGTTTCCAAAGGCAAACCCGTAGCAGTATCAATGCCACCAAAAGCCACAATATTGCCTTCTTCCGGATCGAGTTCGCCGTTGCGATTTTTGTCAAAAATTTCCAAGGAAATATCGAGTTCGTATTCACCTTTTGGGCCAGTTTTTGCAGAGGGTTCGCTAGCATCAAGTTCGCCATTTTTGTTAGCGTCTAAGAAAACTGTAGCCCCAGCGATGTAGCCGTCAATAACAGAACCTCGACCTCGATTATAAAGATCGAAAAATGCTATATCCGATGCACCAGCAGCATCCCCTGCTGTTACTCGAATCCAGTAGTTGCGATTGCGCTGCAAGCTATCATCAACCCTGAAAGTACGGCTAGCCGGATCGAAACTCATGCCAGTTGGTAAGGGGCTAATGCGACTCCAACTTGTCGGAATTGGCGATCGTCCTCCGCTGACATTTCGCCACTCAAAGTTGGTGACATTTTCATACCAATCTGCTGTATAAGTTAAGGTATCGCCCGGATCTGGATCGATGAAAGTGTCGTTTTGAAAAGTAAACTGCAATTGAGGACTCGAACCCGGTTGCAAACTCAAACCTTGTTCCCGGAACGGAATATTTAAGACCGGCGGACGGTTGACAGGATTGAGAACATTGCGAAGATTTAAACGTCCTCCGCTAACAGTTCTGCCTGCGAGAGAAGGCAACGGGTCAACTGTTGAGAGAATAGAGTTTCTTAGTTGGGCGACAGTCAAGGTTGGATCTTGGGCTAACAGCAACGCCGCCGCACCTGCTACGTGGGGTGCTGCCATTGAAGTTCCGTCATAGAAACCGTAGTTATTACCGGGAACTGTGCTCAAAATGTTTCTTCCGGGCGCACCTAAGTCTACGGTACTGGCTCCAAAATTGGAGAAAAATGCTAGTTGGTCATTGCGATCCGTTGCTGCAACTGAAATAACATTGGGAAGGTCATAGTTAGCTGGGTAAGAAGGTCTGATGTCATTATTAGAGCTGTTATTACCTGCTGCTGCAACAAAGAGAACTCCTGCACTGTTAGCTTCACTGATAGCGTCAAATAAAGCTCTAGAGTCAGGAACATTCCAACTAGCATTAATGACATCTGCACCCTTAGTGGTAGCGTAACGAATCCCTCTGGTGATAGAGACTAAATCTGGTGCTATGCGACTGCCAATCTTCAAAGGTATCAAACTAACATTATGGTTAATTCCAGTAACGCCAATGCGGTTATTACCAATTGCACCAATGGTTCCAGCAATGTGGGTTCCGTGACCGAGATCGTCACTTGGATCGTTGTCGTTGTTATAAAGGTCATAGCCGCGAACATCGTCTGTGTAGCCGTTACCGTCGTTGTCAATACCATCGCCAGGAATTTCTCCCGAGTTAGTCCAAATATTGGCTATTAAATCTTCATGGTTGTAGTCTACGCCACTGTCCGTAACTGCAACAATTATCCTTCTGTCACCTGTTTGAGTATCCCAAGCTTCCGAGGCATCGATATCAGCATCTGATGTGCCTCCCTCTAATCCAGTATTATTTAAACCCCACAGTTCGCTAAATCTGGTATCGTTTGGTATGAAATCATAGGAACCTTGGTAATTCAGTTCTACTGCCTCTAGGTTGGGATCTCGAGCTAAGTTTTCTTGAATTTGCAGCAAATCTAATTCTGAAGAAAATTTGACAATTCGCCACCGATCTAATGGACTGGGTGTGAAGTCAAATTGGGAGCTTGATGGTACTAGGTTTTCTAGCGCTATCTCTCCATTAGCTTGAAAATTGCCTAGAAAATCATTGCTTGCACCGGGTCTCAGTTTCACTAAAAGTTCGCCTGGTTTGTATTGTGAACCAGTGACAGGATCGATTGGTGGCAATTGACCGCCGTTATCATTCGATCGCTCGTTATCAATAGAGACCGCGATCGCATCTGCTGCATTTAAATCGGAATAATTGCGATCGTTGCTGACAGCAGGTTTGGTAACAATCCTGTAAGTTTTATCACCGTCAAAAACCTTGTCATCAACACCAGTTACCGTCACCGTTTGCGTTTGATTCCAATTAGCAAAGTTGAAGTTCAGCGATGGTGGAGAAATTATGCCTTCTACTGGATTGGAACTTTCTAAATCAATTCTGACATCAGCAGTTGGCGGAGTATTTAGTTTGACTGTAAATGTTGCTTTACCTCCCGCTTCTGTGGTGACTAATCCTGATGTCGGATCGACAGTAATGCCAGCAGGTATCGTCGGAGGCATGATTACCGGTAGCACCGACGGTGTTGGAGTTGGTGTTGGTGTTGGCGTCGGTGGAGTTGGCGGAGTTGGCGGAGTTGGTGTCGGTGGAGTTGGCGGTGGAGTTGGCGTTGGTGGAGTTGGTGTCGGTGGAGTTGGCGGTGTCGGTGGAGTTGGCGTTGGCGGAGTTGGTGTCGGTGGAGTTGGTGGAGTTGGTGTCGGTGGAGTTGGCGGTGTCGGTGGAGTTGGCGTTGGCGGAGTTGGTGTCGGTGGAGTTGGCGGTGTCGGTGGAGTTGGCGGAGTTGGTGGAGTTGGCGGAGTTGGCGGAGTTGGTGGAGTTGACGGAGTTGGTGTCGGTGGAGTTGGCGTTGGCGGAGTTGGCGGAGTTGGTGTTGGCGTCGGCGTTATATCGTTATCAGTAATGGCGACAGTGACAGGGACGAGCGCAATTCCGCTATATTTCGCGTCGGTACTTGTTACGGCGTGATTGATTGTGCCTGTGTGAGTACCTTCTACAACTGTGTCATCCGCCGCACTCACAGTCACAGTTTGGGCAATATTCCAATTAGTGCTGTCGAAGCTAATGGGGGCGATCGCACTTATTTGATTCCCCCCGTCAAAGCTGACTGTTACCTGCGCTGTTGGCTGCGAATTTAGCTGAAGTGTATAACTTCCCGTTGCACCGCCTTCTGCTGCTGTTGTACTGGCGGGATTAACGGTAACGCCGACTGTATCGCTGTCGCTGTTAGTAACGCTGACATCGGAGGGATTGAAATTGTTGTAATTGCTGTCTGTACTAACAGCAGCCTCAGTAACAATAGTGTAAGCAATATCACCGTCAGCGATATTGTCGCCAACACCTGTCACCGTTACCGTCTGCGCCTGATTCCAGTTATTGGGAGTGAAACTTAAGGTATTAGTAGAAACTGTTCCTTCTGCGGGATTAGAACTGCTTAAAGCTACCGTAACAGGTGCCGTAGGTTGAGTGTTAAGGACAACACTCAAATTAGCCGTACCTCCCGCTTCTGTTGTAGTTAATCCTGCTGTGGGATTAACGGTAATGCCGGCAGTTTCGTTGTCGCTATTCGTAACGCTGACATCGGCAGGATTGAAATTGCTGTAATTGCTGTCTGTACGTAAGGATTCAGGTAAAAAATAGTTTATTGAGAGCGGAAAAATATGGTAATGTAGTCAGATGAGGGAAAAGCCAGAGTTATCAGCAGCACGAAAATTAGAAGTAGTTGACCAGTTGAGCCGTGAGGAGCTGGTCAAAATTGTGCTAACCCAACAGAAGCTGATTAAAAAATTACAACAAGAGCTCAAAAAGCTCAAAGAGAGACAGCCCAGCAATAGCAAAACATCATCGAAACCCCCATCAAGCGATCTCATACAGAAATCAGAGCTCGCCAAAGTTGATAACTTAAAAGAGTCAGACCCAGAGCCCAAGCGTAAACCAGGAGGACAGCCAGGACATATCGGCAAAACCCGAAAAGGATTTGGACGAGTGGATAGATATCAAATCAGCACTCCTGACTCTTGTGAGCATTGTGGTAGCAGAGAATTAAGTGAGGCGATTGGTTATAGCAAGCAGCAAGTAGCGTGTTTAGCAGCCTTACCAATTGAAGTAGTGGAATATCAACGAGTCAAATGTCAATGCCTAGAATGTGGAGCAATGGTGATGGGTTCACCAGCATCCGGGATAGTTCCAGGACAAGACTTAAGCATCGACCTACAAGCATTATTGGTATGGCTAGGTAATTATGGGCACATATCCTACCAAAAGCAACAAGAGTTCCTGCGCGAACTAGGTGGAATCGAAATAGGGATAGGGACATTACAAGCGACAAATGCGCGGGTAGCCGATGCTGTAAAGTCTGCCGTTGAAGCCTTATGGAAATGGGCACGCCGACAAGCCAACGTCCATGTCGATGAAAGCCCTTGGTGTGTCAAGGGAGTCAAAGAATGGTTGTGGACAGCTACGGGTCAAGATTTTTGCTTGTTTCATGCTGCGGATACTCGGAGTAGAGCCGAATTAGAGACGATGCTGGGCCATGAATTTGCTGGAGTGTTGAGCTCTGATGATTTTAGCGTCTACAACGGTGTGATTGTGGGAGCGCAACAAAAATGTTTAGCCCATCTACGGCGACATTTTAAGAAAGTTCTGCTTCTTAGTTACGGTAACAATACAGTCGTCGCCTCTGCGTTCTTGGAATTAATTGATGAGGCATTTCGACAACATCGAAAATGGCGGGAACACCCTCAAGAGCTTGATTATCAGACTTGGGCGAGGGACTTTAAGACCAGGTTGGCAGAATTGTTAAATACTTGGCAAGGTCATGTTGGTCATGCTGCTGGAGTTTTATTGCGCTCGTTGCGTGAGAAAGCACATCAATGGTGGTACTTTTTAGACCATCCTTCCATTCCTCCTGATAATAATTTGGCAGAACGTTCTCTCCGATTAGCCGTGACGAAGCGTAAGGTATCTGGGGGCTCCCGGTCAATGTCTCGGTTTGAACAAACTGCTGATTTGTTATCTGTGATTCAGACTTGTCGGTTTCAGGGTAAAAGCGCAATGGCTTTTTTCCGTGATGCTATATTTGCCCATTCTTGTAACTTTTTCATGCCTTCTCTTATTCCCCAATCAAAGACCTGAATCCTTACGTCTGTACTAACAGCAGCCTCAGTGAAAATAGTGTAAGTTTGAGGGCTGTCAGCAATATTGTCGTCAACGCCTGTTACCGTTACAGTTTGCGGCGCACTCCAATTGGCAGGAGTGAATGTCAGCGAGGGTGTAGAAACTGTTCCCTCGGTAACATTGGAACTGCTTAAGCCAACAGTCACGTTAGCAGTTGGTTCAGAGTTGAGTTGGACAGTAAATGTTGCTGTTCCTCCTGCTTCTGTTGTACTTAATCCGCTATCGGGATTGACTGAAATTCCAGCAGTGTCGTCATTAATAATCGTAGTTGTAGCAGTAGCAGTACCAATTGTCGAACTGCCGCCGGGAAAACCGCCATCAGGCAATGTGACGGGATTAGATAGAGTGACGGTAATAGTTTCGTCTGGTTCAACGCTACCATCACCCAACACATCTAGGGTGACAGTGTTCGATGTTTCACCAGAGGCAAAATTAATCAGGCCAGTCGTACTTGTTGCGCCAGAAGTGCCGATATTATTGTAATCGCTCCCGTTGGTTGCAGTGCCACCAATTGCATAATCGACAGCCCCTGCTGAATCAGTACCGCCACTGCGACTAACAGTAAATATCAGCGGATTTGTGCCGGAGTTGCCTTCAGGAACAGTACCAGCACTAGCACCAACTGTGTAAATAATCGGATCGTTAGCAGGAATTGTTAGGGTAGTTTCAGAGATTGTACCTGCAAACCCTCCCGCACTCGTACCAAAACTAAAGACAACTGCTTCATCCATTTCTGCAAGGTTGTCTGGTTTAATATTGACAGCTATATTTTGAGTCGAACTGCCGCTACCTGCGGGAAAAGTGAGAGTATTAGTAGAAAGAGTATAATCGGCACCTTGAGTAGCTCGTGAGGTGCCAGCAGGAACGGGCAAGACAGTTGCGATCGGTACAATCAAGTCAGTAAAGCGCAAACCGTCTTCGACATTCACAGGAATATTAACAGTCGCATCTGCGTCTCCTTCAAGACTGCTGTACGCAGAATTAGCAAAACTTGCTTTCAATAGCACATTCAACAGAATTGAAACTCTGTTACTGTTGGTATTTGCGACAGCAATATCTGGTCTGGTATCAGAGTTAAAATCTCCAACCGCGATCGCGCTAGGACTGGTTCCCCCAGTATTATAATTAAACGGCCCGTTAAACGTTCCTTGACCGGTGCCAGTTAAAATTGAAACATCATTAGAACTGACGTTCGCTACAGCTAAATCGGGTTGACCGTCAGCATTGAAATCACCAACGGCAATATCATCAGGACTTAACCCAACATTAAAGTTAGCAGGATTGCTAAAAGTGCCTTGACCTGTCCCTGATAAAATTGATACGTTCTGATTGCCTGCATTGGCTACAGCCAGATCGGATCTGCCGTCAGCGTTAAAATCTCCAACTGCGATCGCGCTGGGACTTGTGCCGACATTCAAGTTGGTTGGATTGCCAAAAGTGCCTTGACCACTACCGAAAAAAATAGAAACACTGTTAGCCGGATTCCTGTTAGTGGCAACAACATCTAGATTGTTGTCGCCGTTAAAATCTCCGATCGCGATCGCTAAAGGGTTGGTTGCAGTCCCCACATTGTTAAAATTACCAAAAGTTCCTTGACCATTGCCTAAAGCAATAGAGACTTGGTTGTCTTCTGCCACAACTAAGTCAGCGAAGTTGTCTTGATTAAAATCTCCCGCAGCGATCGCCTCTTTAGTGATGCCAGGGCCAAAGTTGTTAGGATTGCTAAAGTTGCCTTGCCCTGTTCCTAAAAAGACATAAGCCCCTCCTCCTATATCGCCGCCAATTGCTACCGAGACAGCTAAATCGGGAAGTGAATCCCCATTAAAATTGCCCGCCACAATACCGCTGGGAGATCCTCCACTCCCCAAGGTCAAGTTAGTAGCAGTTCCAAAATTACCTTGACTTGTTCCCAACAATATCGAAACACTGTCAGAACTTCTGTTAGCTACGGCTAAATCGGGAAGGCCATCTCCATTAAAGTCCTGGCTAACAATAGCTGTAGGGAGATTTCCTGTTGTCAAGCCAGTAGGTGTTTGTTTAAACGTATTGAGGACGTGGCCGTAAGCTGCGATCGCTTCTGCTCCAAATGCAATGCCAGCTTTGATTGTCCCCGCTGTCACTGCCAATTCCCAGTCGCCGCCGCCTTCTGCACAACCTGTCAGATTCTCAGAAGCAGCAACACTTGCCCCTGTTAGTTGACTCAAACGCTGTACCAATGCTTTGCCTATATTTTCTCGGCCAACATTACAGCCGTAGAGGAGAATTTCGGCATTTGGTGTCAGGGATTGCGCCCATGCTTGGACTGCTGCTACGCAATTACCCGCGCGATATCTCAAATTTTCCCAACTCAATTCAACGTTCCCCAGTTGCACGCAACCGGGTTGCCCGTGGGCAATAATGTGAATTACTGAAAATTGCTCTCCCTGCAAAGCTTCGGCAATTTGTTCCAGGCCGTTGCGGTTTGACTCTAATTTAATTACCTGGGTTTCAGGGATAACGCCGTCGATTAAGATTTGAGGGTCGGGGACGGCAGCATCGATAAATGCGATCGCTTTTGTGGAAAGTGGAGTTAGTGAGTTTAACATGACACACCTGGTAAGATTAAAATAGGATATTAGGATACCCTATGACTTATGTTTTTGTTTAGCAGCTATCCAAAAAATATTTGTTTTTCCCACTTTCGTTATCAAAAATTCATATAAGTTTTGAGAACTTAACCAACTATATAATCATTAATTTTTAACGTATCGATGATGTACGGAGGCCACTCAATCTTGTTGCATCCAGACAGATAGTCCTGGACGCACTGCGAGACTCAGAAACCAAGTTTTTTACCGAATCTGAGGGCGAGAATGCGTCTTCTCATACATCAAACCCGGTTTCTCAACTCCGATGCGTCCACGACTAATGGAGATAGTCAGGCGGTCTTTAGTATCTCTGCGGAGAGTCAAACAAAATTTACAAGCAATCCCTCGCTGGTCGCGCCAGCCGAGGGCGCAAGCGAATCGCGCCCTATTCCTGAGACGATCACGTAATATCATCGACGACCGATCGCTTATATTTATTTACAAGTGCCAGCGGGACGCTGGCGATCATGCAAAAGGCGAGTTAAATCTGCAACAGCGTTCCCAGCGTACAAACGTAAAATACATAAAATGTAATACTTACTGGTATTTTACGGAACAATCATGTACAGACGAGTTTTCCAGATTGCGATTTTACTTTTCCTCCAAGTCGCCCTGGTTCTAGGTGGGTGGGCGCAGCCTGCGGCGGCGCTGACTCCTGAACAGCAGCTATTGAGCGAAGCTTGGCGAATTGTCAATCGCTCTTATGTGGACGACAGCTTCAACTCTCAAAACTGGTGGTCGATTCGCCAAAAAGCTGTCAAAGAACCGCTCAACGACAGACAGCAGACTTACACGGCTATTCAGGGGATGCTGGCGAATCTCGACGACCCCTTCACTCGACTGCTGAAACCCGAACAGTACCGCAGCTTACAGGTCAACACTTCGGGAGAATTGACGGGTGTGGGGCTGCAAATTGCGATTGACCCCGAGACAAATACCCTGACAGTGGTGGCTCCTTTGGCCGGCTCACCGGCGGATAAAGCTGGCATCCAACCCCTTGATCGCATTCTGAAAATTGATGGCACTCCTACCTCAGAATTGAGCCTAGACGAAGCAGCAACTCGAATGCGCGGCCGCATCGGCACTGCCGTTACCTTGACCTTGGGGCGCGAGGGAAGGGACATTGCTGAGGACATTGAGTTAGTGCGCGATCGCATTGCTCTGAATCCGGTTTACGCCGAATTGCAGTCGGCCTCGGAAAATTTGCCGGTGGGCTACATTCGCTTGAGTCAATTCAGCGCTAACGCCACTGAGGAAGTCGCTCACGCGATCGACCGCTTGGAAAAACAAGGAGCCGCCGCCTACATTCTCGACCTGCGGAACAACCCGGGCGGACTGTTGCAAGCGGGCATTGAAATTGCCCGCTTGTGGCTCGATTCCGGGACGATCGTCTACACGGTGAACAGACAAGGCATTCTCGGCAGTTTTGAAGCCTCTGGACAAGCCCTAACTAACGATCCACTGATTGTTTTGGTTAACAAGGGAACTGCCAGTGCTAGCGAAATTTTGGCTGGTGCGCTGCAAGATAACGGCAGAGCTCAACTGGTAGGAGAAAAGACTTTTGGCAAAGGACTGATTCAGTCGCTGTTTGATTTGTCTGACGGTTCTGGGTTGGCCGTGACTGTTGCTAAGTACGAGACACCTAACCATAAAGATATTAACAAGCTGGGGATTTCGCCCGATCGCGTAGTGCCTTTGGAACCCATCGCGCGCGATCAAATCGGCACCGCAGCAGACTTGCAATATCAAGCTGCACTGCAACTACTGAAAGAAAAAACCGTGCTGGCAAAGTCAGTATAACCCGGAGTTTGAAGTTTTGAGATTCCAACAGGTGACAATACGCAGGTCTGTCTGTCTCTGCGTTTCGTTCGCCGGGACAGACAAGAATCATCCTAAAAACTCTTTTACTCAAAAGTGATATCACGTCCGACAGATCCATCTGTCATTGTTCCCTGTGCGAACCAATGACATAAAAGAATGATGCACATCGGACGTGATATCCAAACCCAAAACTGCTGTTCCCTTAAGGTTGGGGGGTTGATTCCTCGGCGTCGGGTACCTCGGCTTCTTGCAAAATCACCGGACGCTGCTGCGGGTCACCTTGGTTGCTTTGCTCTTGCATCACAGTTTTAGCAAGACTAGGGTCAAAGTAGCGGTTAAAGTCCGATCGCGACTGATTTACTCGCCCTTGGGTAAGATTGACTTCTGCTTGGATTTCGTGCAATTTTTCTTGCACCGCCCGGTAGTGAGGCCAAAGCTGAAGCAAAGCAGAAGTGGCACAGACTGAAAGTACCATGTTGACTGCCAACTTGACGCCTGTTTCGGCCGCGAGGGTTTGGTGAGGGTAGGAACGCTGGCGGCTGCTGCTGCGACCAGGAGTAACCCGAGGGGAGTTTTTTACAGGACGCAGTGGGGTAACGGTGGGTTGAATCGCTTGCATAATTTTTTTTCAAATACCTGAGACTGACGTTTTGGAGTTCAACAGAGCAAATTCTGAGCTTAACGCACACTCGCCGCTGTTAGTCAGGGTGCTGACAGCCAAAATTGTTGAGACAAAGGTGACGCCTGAAGACGGAATTTTCCCATAAAAATGCCTGCCCTTGCAGTCTCGTCTTGCTGAACACAAACAATCTACTGCACTGGGGCAGCAATTGTCTGTATCTGTAATGCGAGAGATTTAACTGCTCAGGCAGGCGTTTTGCGGTTCGCAACTGGTGTCTGGAAACTATTTGTACAGTTCAGTTGACAGCCGGAAAGCCAAGATTCCGGGAATCAAAGCAATTACGAGCGCTACGTAGACTTGGGTATCTGTTAAAGACATATTCGCAAAACTCCTTTTCGCGGGGACGAGCTTTCACCAATTTGAGACAAATTGGCGCTTTTGGGAATCATTTGTTACAACTTGCAACACAAATGGTGGGTCCGGGGAAGAGTGCCTCCGGGGAGGAGTGGCGCAGTGGCGCAGTTTTTGAGGGTCAGAGGGGGAGAATTTTTCCTTGTTTCCTGGGACTGCTTCCTTCGGACGTTGTTCGGACGATCGCCTCCCACAGAATTACCGCGTTAGGTTAAGATTTAAATGAAGGTGACACTAATGTTAGACAGAGCGGGTAATTTGCGCTGCGCTCTATCCTTGCCAATTTTAGGTGCACAAAATAGTTAATGCTAGATCAATTTCTCGACGCTTCACCCAATTTTGGAGTTGACGGCTTTTTATTATTGTTGGTTTTGGTGGCTTTGGAGGCTGTACTTTCGGCTGACAACGCGATCGCCCTGGCGTCTATCTCTAAAGGTTTGGAAGATGCCAAGCAACAGCAACAGGCTCTCAACGTTGGTTTGATAATTGCTTTTGTACTGCGGATCGCCCTAATTTTAACGGCTACTTGGGTGATCCAATACTGGCAGTTTGAACTGCTGGGTGCTCTTTACCTGCTGTGGCTTGTTTTCCAACATTTTACTTCAGAGACCGACTCCGAAGGAGAACATCACGGCCCCAGATTTGCGTCTGTGTGGCAAGCAATTCCCATGATTGCTTTTACGGATTTAGCGTTTTCCTTGGATAGCGTTACTACTGCGATCGCTGTTTCTGATAACACTTTTATCGTCGTAACAGGCGCTACTATTGGAATTATTGCCCTGCGATTCATGGCCGGGTTGTTCATCCGGTGGCTGGATGAATTCGTTCACCTAGAAAGTGCTGGTTACATCACAGTCGGGTTCGTGGGAATGCGGTTGTTGGTGAAAGTAATTAATCCAGATTTAGTTCCTCCGCAATGGCTGCTAGTTTCCAGTATCGTCTTGATGTTTGTCTGGGGATTTTCTAAGCGTACTCCTGAGTCATTCGAGATTGCAAAATCTCTAGAAATGGCTCTGAATCAGCCGGATTCAGAAGTTGCTGTGCGAGAATCACAAGGACAGAAGTCCGAAAATTAACATACTTTCATTTGAATAAAATTAGCTTAAATCTGTCAAACCAACAAGATTGAAGGCTGGTCAAAACGTGCCAAAGCCTTTCATACCAGTGACGTTAGTCCGGGGATGAAAGGCTTTTATTTTGTAATATCGTTTCTTTCACTAGCCGATCAAACTGAGAGGAGTACAATTGGGCCTATGGGAAGGCAGTTATCAAAATCAGACTCAGCAATGATTGCGCTGGTGGGATAGCGAGGGGAATTCGTGGCTGAGGGGGTTGGCGGCATATTGGCGATCGATCCGGATCAGATTTAATCCTTGGTGGTTGCTGTATTTTTTGAGGAGTTTTTAGGGAAAGAGGGCGAGCGATCTTATGGCGAAAAGAGGGCAGGAATTGGGGGAAGGGGTGTGCATGCGAGCGGTTGAGTGGAGCGACTGCTAGTAACCTTTGTATTCTTACCAATATCTCTCGGCAGTCCGCTTCAAGCTGGTTATTAGGCTGCTGGGTGTTTATTTGTTTGGTCGTTTTCTGTAATGTGCTGTGACGTGCGACCCATTTTTTCTGTCGTGGGCTTTAACAAACACATAATCACTTTTATTGTCGATTATCTCATATTCTTCTGGCGTAATTGTGGAATTTTCAAAATCTCTTTGCAATTCAGATAGGGAATTTTGCAGGCGGTTTATATTAGCCTGCTTTTCTTGGACAGATTCCGTTAAATTTTGAATATTTTTTTGCAAAGCAACTATATCTGCATCACGATTTGATAGGTCTCTGTACAAATCAGAAATAGTTTTTGTAAGCTTGTAAATCTCTGTTATGCGTCCGTTTATCTCATTTGTATTTTCTTGTTTTGCTCTAAGTAAATTATTAAACTCTTTGGATAAAAGATTGATCCGAGATTGCAGCTCATTAATACTTGATTGATTGTTAATATCAGCTATAGAGGCATCATCACCTAAAACTAGCTTTGCTGATAAAACCCTGATTAATTCCTCTATTTTATAAGCAAGACGAAGACGATAAGGGCTTATTTGATTAGCATTTTGTCCTATCTCTGCAGCTAATTTGGTGATTGCTTCTGAAAGAATGATTTGTGACGGTTCCCTACTTCTCGTAAAAATAACCAGATTAGTTACAATTTTCTGAAGCTGCTCATAATCTTTCTCAGCCTGACTAGCTAAAAGAATACGAACAGCATCTTGTATTCCGGTTAATATCCGATATTTTCGAGGTCTTCGAGGCTCTAGCTCTTGTAGAAGTTCACTTCTTTTATACTCCAATGCCTCAAGTGTTTTTGCAATTCTTTCATGATTTGCAGAAGGATCTGCACCAAGACGCTCTAATATACCCTCATATAACCATGCTTGAGACTCTAAGTTATTTAGTTTTGGAACTTGCTGCTTGTTTTCAGGCTGGGGAACTACATCTGTTTTTTGGAATTGCTGTTGTAGGGTATTAATCCTGGCTGAAATAGTACCTTTGAAACAAGCAAGCATTAAATCTAAAGCTTGACCAAAGGGAAAAGAGTAGTCAGCTAACCAACCAAATAAGAGCCAAAAAAATATAGTAGATATCAGAAATAAAACTACTTTAATGTAGTTTAAAAGCCTTATAAAAAAATTATTGTTTGGCTCTAAGTCTATGTTTTGAAGCTCAAGATAATTCTCAACGAAAAAATTGCTTTTCTATGTTTTGCCCAATGACTGTTCCAGAATTTTTGTCAACATTAAGGTTTACGCCGGATTGATTTCTCTGAGAAACATAGGAGGTAATTGGTGTTTTTTGTATTTGTTGATACTGAGTTACCAGTCTTTCGAGATCTTCTTGAAACTTCTGGTCCCACTGAGCTTCACTTAGGATCGCAGCTTCTAAAAGTTTTGGTTCAGAACCCTTGATCTGGAGTTTGTCTTGAAATCGTTTTTCTAAGAAATCTAGAACATTTGCTCCAGCCTTTTCTAAAGCCCCGCCCGAAACTTTATCCATTACCCAAAGTGCAATAGTTGCTGCTTGTAAAGCTAGTACAGATAATTCCATTTTAGTAGTGACTGTGTTAATTATGACTTGATTTACATACCGGATTATATCAAATAAACATAAAAAGTGCAAATGAGTTACCGGATTTAAGTAAATATACGGAAAACTTATGCGTGGAACATAGCTATTTTCTTGGAGTGGCGGAAACTTTTCGTTGATTTCATCATCAAACCCAAGTTCAAACAACTTTTAGACTGAGTATGTTCGGTGTATCTGCCCTTGGCACTGGAGGACAAGTATCCTCATGCTGATCGCCCTTTTTACACAAATCGATTGCACACCTGTTATCCTGTCATTGTTACGCGGGGATTTGTACCCACTCCTAGGGTTGGATGAGAATTTCAGCGGGAATCCCCAGTTCTTGATTCAACTTCCGAATCATCTCCCAGGTCAAGGAACGTTTGTGAAATAACACCTCAGACTCCCTAGCCAGACTGCTGAGACAGGGCGAAAGAGAGAATTTAATTATTAAGGAAGAGGGAAGAGTGGGAGAGAGGGGGAGAGGGGGAGAATTTTTCCCCAATTAGCAATTAGTCATTAGCTATGGCCTAGGCTTACCGACAAAGAAAGCTAAGGGAGAATTATCACCACAAGATAACCGAACTTTAGAACCAATGGGAAAAACATTTCCTGTGGTTGTGAGTGCATATAATTTTTCGCCAGAAGGTGTTTTTAAACAATAACGATTTTCTCTACCTAAAAATTGGCGATCGCAAATCACAACAGCCGAATCTTCATCTAAGAATAAACTTAAATCTTCCTGCCGGAGCATCAATTCTCCTTCAGTAGAAACATCACAGGGAACTTGTGAACATGAATCTCGTTTAACAGCGAAACAACCTACTTCTGTTTCCCAAAAATCCTGCTTCAGCGATGCAGAAACAAAATTAGCTTGCGTCACAAACTCAGCCACAAATCGAGATGCTGGTTCTTGATAAACTTCCTCTGGAGTGCCAAACTGTTCTAATTGGCCTTGACGCATCACCGCTACCCAATCTGAAATCGAAAGTGCTTCTTCGCGATCGTGCGTGACAAATACACCAGAGGTTCCCGTTGCTTTGAGAATCTCGCGGACTTCCTGACGCAATCTTAACCGTACTTGTACATCTAAATTACTCAACGGTTCATCTAGTAAAATAATCGCAGGTCTAGGGGCTAAAGCACGGGCCAGGGCGACTCGCTGTTGCTGACCCCCCGATAATTCATGGGGATAACGGTTTTCCAATCCTTCTAATCCCACCAGCGCTAATGCTTCGGTGACACCTTTCTGAATATTATGCTTTGACTCTTTTCCTTGATGCGTTAAGCCAAAAGCTACATTTTTCGCTACTGTCAAATGAGGGAATAGTGCATAGTCTTGAAACACCATACCAATGTCTCGCTGTTCCGGCGGGACTGACATATTAACACTGGCTACAGTTTTTCCTGCTAGAGCGATCGTCCCTGCTTGTAACTGTTCAAAACCAGCAATTAACCGCAGCAACGTTGTTTTCCCACAACCCGATGGCCCCAACAACCCCAGTATATCTCCTTGATGTAAGGTCAGGGTGACAGATGCCACCGCAGGTGATGCTGCTTGGGAATACTGTTTTGTTACACCATCCAAATGCAGAATTATCGGTCGAGCCATTATTGCTATAAATAATCAACAACTTACTATTCTACAATATACCAGTTTAGTGAGATTAATTATTAGAAAGCCTTGACAAATGTTTACACCTACTGATAAACTAGCAAGCTAGACTTTTTACTAGCAATGAAAAATTCCCAAAAATCACTACAACAAACAGGAATCAGGACAATCCAATGGCTATCGACCTTACGCGGTCTATCGGCTAGTGGGTGGACACTTGCAGTTATCGCTTTAGCATTGCCGATCGCCATACCAGTGATCAGTGTCTTATCCAGTATCTTTTTTGAAGCTAAAGATACATGGCAACATTTAACTGAGACTGTTTTAACTCGTTATATACTCAACTCTTTATTGTTAATGATCGGCGTAGGCTTTGGTGTTGTCGTGATTGGCGTAGGATGTGCGTGGCTAGTAACAATGTGTCGCTTTCGGGCCAGTCGCGTATTTGAATGGGCATTACTGTTACCATTAGCGGCCCCAGCTTATGTGCTTGCTTATACTTATACAGACTTTTTAGAATTTTCAGGCCCAGTTCAAACTGCTTTGCGTTCTATTTTTGGCTGGAGTTATGGAGACTATTGGTTTCCTAACGTGCGATCGCTCCCTGGAGCAATATTAATGCTAATCTTAGTTCTATATCCCTACGTCTACTTATTAACAAGAATTGCTTTTTTGGAGCAATCCACTTGTACCCTAGAAGCTAGTAGAATACTGGGTTGTAGCCCTTGGCGGAGTTTTATTACAGTTGCCTTACCAATGGCAAGACCAGCAATTATAGCAGGTTTAGCACTGGCTTTGATGGAAACTCTCAACGATTATGGAACTGTTCAGTATTTTGGAGTTGATACATTTACCACAGGTATTTATCGGACTTGGTTTGGCATGGGAGAACGAATTGCAGCCAATCAATTAGCTGCCCTGCTCTTATTATTTGTTCTGGGTTTAATTTTACTAGAACGCTGGTCTAGAAGTCGGACTAAATATTATCAAGCTAGCAGCCGCTATCGCCAACTACAAACTTATCAACTTAAAGGAATTAGGGAAATATTAGCGGTAATTGCTTGTTTTTTTCCACTGTTTTTTGGTTTTTTATTGCCAGCGAGTCTTTTACTCAAGTTGACCTTAGCTAATTGGCAACTCACTTTAGATGAACGTTTTTGGGTGTTTGCCCGTCATAGTTTAATTTTGGCAACACTGACAGCAATTTTAGCAGTAGTTATTGCCTTGATTATGGCTTATGGCTTACGGTTATATCCTAATTTAGGAGTGCAGTTTGGAACGAGAGTTGCGGCACTGGGCTATGCTGTACCTGGTTCTGTCATTGCAGTGGGGATTATGGTTCCCCTGGGAAAATTTGACAATCTATTTGATAGTTGGATGCGTGAAAACTTGGGAATTTCTACAGGCTTGTTGTTAAGTGGTACGATCACAGCTTTGGTATTTGCCTATATAGTTCGCTTCCTAGCTGTTTCTTTAAATGCGGTAGAGTCAAGTTTGAGCAAAATTAAGCCTAATTTAGATGAGGCGGCGAGAAGTTTGGGTTATAGTCCGATCCAAACTTTAGTTACAGTTCATACACCAATGATGACGGGAGGTTTACTAACTGCCATGATGTTAGTATTCGTTGATGTAATGAAAGAGTTACCTGCTACTATAATTATTAGACCTTTTAACTTTGATACTTTGGCTGTGCGAACTTATCAACTTGCCTCAGATGAGCGATTGGCTGAAGCTTCTGGCCCTGCACTCGCAATTGTTTTAGTGGGGATGTTACCGGTTATTTTATTAAGTTTGAAAATTGCGCGATCGCGCAAGTCTTCAACAGAGTTAACAGTTAACCGTTAACATTATCCCTTTACCAATCAAGATGATTAATAAAAATTCACCAATGTTTACCGGCACTACTGGCACAATCTTCTTCTTACTACTTACTGTTTTTGTCACCTTTGGATGCCAAAAACAGGTGGCAGGTCCCCTCGAAACATTACAAAAAACTAAGCAATGTCCGGGATGTGACCTGACTGATACCAAGTTAAGCGACATTGATTTAACAAGCGCTAATCTCAATGGTGCTAAGTTGGAAGGTGCTGTGCTAGAAAAGGTCAAACTTAATGAAGCCTTACTCGATAGCGTCAATCTCAAAGGTGCAAATTTAAAAGGTGCTTCTCTGGAAAAAGCAGGTTTATCTACCGCTGATCTCACAAATGCTGATTTGAGTAATGCAAATCTCAAGGGGGCTTTTTTGCGAGGGGCAAAACTGAATAATGCCAATCTTAGTAATGCCGATTTAAGTGAAACTGACTTAAATAGTGCTGATTTGACTGGGGCAAACCTGAAAGGGGCAAATCTGAAAGGCGCTATAATGCCGGATGGTAAAATTAAAAATTAAAGTTGATGGGATTCGGCGGTTGAAACCGCCGAATCACAAAGAGTAGCTTTTTGTTCAAAAAGCCTCTATTTCCATCCTGCCCGATCGGCAATCTTTAAAGCTTCGGGGTTATTTTTCCCAAACACATCAGGGTTGAGAGGGTCAGATTTGAATGTACCAAAACTGGCAACCGTAGGATCGATCGCCACACCTGAAATCACAGGATATTCATAATTACCCCTAGCAAAAATTTGTTGCGCTTCGCGACTGGCTAAGTGTTCCAAGAATTTGATCGCGCCTGCTTTGTTACGCGAGGTTTTGACTACACCGGCACCACAAATATTGACATGAGTACCTCGATCGCGCTGGTTCGGGAAAAATACACCTACTTTCGCGGCGATCGCCTGTTCTGCTGGATCTTTCGATTTCATTAAGCGAGCTACATAATAGGTATTAACAAGGGCAATATCGCCTACCCCATCAGCAACCGCCTTGATTTGCGCTGTATCATTTCCCTCTGGAGGACGCGCAAAATTAGCCACCAATCCTCGCGCCCAAGCTTCTGTTTTTTGAGCTCCATGAACGGCTAACATAGCCCCAACCAGAGACTGATTATAGATATTAGTGGACGATCGCACTAAAACTTTGCCTTTCCACCGAGGTTCTGTCAGCGCTTCATAGGTTGACAATTGGGCAGGGTTCACCTTGCTTTTGTTATAAACAATCACCCGTGCCCGGCGCGATAGACCAAACCAGAAACCTTGAGGATCTCGCAAACTTGCTGGAATTGCCGATGTCAGGACTGTTGAAGAAACAGGTTGCAGAATACCTGCTTGTTTTGCCCGCCACAAACGCCCACCATCCACCGTGATGAAAACATCAGCGGGGCTATTTGCACCTTCACTTTTGATCCGTTCAATTAGTTGGTCCGCCTCCGCTTCAACAAGGTTAACCTTGAGCCCAGTTTTTTTGGTGAAGCTTTGGTACAACTCATTATCAGTGTCGTAGTGACGTGCTGAATAAAGGTTGAGAGTGCCGGTTTGGGCTGCGACAGGGGCTTTTTTGCTTAGTTCCCCCAGTGCCACGACAGCCATTGCTGTACCGCTGGCAAGAAAAATACGCCGAGAAATGCTCATTGTTCTATAATGATAGATTTTTTCATCTGGTAATTGACACGATGGTACATTCACAGCCATCTATAGTCATTGTTTTACTATATTAATGCAAGTAATTCTTATTTGATTATCAAAAGCGTAAGTATTTTAGGGCTGACGCACCCGTGGTCAGAAATCCGGTCTCGACTTCGCTCAACCTGCAGTTTTTTTCCGAAAAGACTTTGTGGTAGCCCGCAGATTAGTTCAGTTGACAGTTGACAGTTGACAGCGACCTCTACCTGGAAGGAAGAGGATGGGAGTAATGAATAGTCTTCTTTTAATTTCTCCCGATACGGCTTGGGGCTTTAAACCAATTCTTTCTGGTAAAAAATGGGCTTTGCACAATTTGAGGCTGATTATTGTAGGGTGTCCTGCCTCCTGTGAAACTACACGCCTTCGGGCTCATGGGCCCATTCCATAAAAAAATCCTAATCATGCCGCTATTGTGCAACATCAAAAAATTTGCTTATGAAGGTTTTGATTCGTCCAGGACTGTATTTGTGACAAAGATTTTTGCTGATTAGGTATCACAACACTTGTTGGCAATAGACATCTCCAAAAACTCCCAAGCCCTATCCCCCATAGGTTTCTGACTGTCTGCCTTTTTAGGACAGACAGTAGCTTTTACTAATTGTGACTGACAACAACCTCCAGAAGTTTTATTTAATTTAGCCGATCGGTAAATTTAAAAACATTCCTTAAACAAGCTCGCACTAAAAAAAGCAACAGCCATCTTCCAAGCGATTCGCGTCAACGCCATGTATCAACTGCCGAAATTCTCGACCAGGATCAACAGCCACCAAGAAGCGGGCTAGCAGTGCGAACCCTACAGTTAATAAGGTGCACACTGGATACCCTAAGGATTATTTGTGTCGAATTAGCTCGTAAATTTCCACATAGTCTTTAGCTGGATATTTCCACGAATTATCACAATTCATGCCTTGAAGCATGAGTTTTTCAAATTCATCATGATAGTCATACCACAATCCGATCGCCCGATCGAGCGCCGACTCTAAAGCCGAGTAGTCGGTTTGGTAAAACACGTAACCGTTGCGTTCTTCCGGGAGGTGGCGGGTGTCGTAATCTCGATCGAACACAGTATTCACCAAACCGCCCACTCCCCGCACCACAGGAACAGTACCGTACCTCAACCCGATCATCTGAGTCAGCCCGCAGGGTTCGTAATTACTGGGAACCACAATCATATCCCCACCGGCGTAAATTAAGTGCGACAGTTCCTCATTAAAACCTAGTTCTAAATGGCAGTCGGGATTGTCATTTAAAAACTGTTTTTCGTGCTGGAAATGCGTATTAATTCCCGCTTCGGTGGCGGAACCCAAAAGCACAAATTGCGCTCCCTTACTCAGAGAGTAATAAATTGCGTGGTGGACGAGATGAACGCCTTTTTGGTCATCCAAACGACCGATAAACGTAATAATAGGCTTGTCAGCATCGCGCAGGAACAGCCGATCGCGCAAAGCTTTTTTAGTTTTGGCTTTTCCTGCCAAATCATCCTTAGTGTAGTGGTGCGGAATGTAGCCATCACTTTCTGGATTCCACACATCGTAATCGATGCCGTTGAGCACCCCGCGAAACTTCTCTTGATATAAATGCAAAGTGTGGCCCAAACCGTAGCCGAACTCGCCGAGGTGAGCTTCCCAAGCATGGTGCGGCGAAACCGTGGTGACAAAGTTCGAGTAAACAATGCCGCCTTTCATAAAGTTGATAGCAAAAGGGTTAAAGTTATCTCGGAGGCGATCGTAATCAAAATAATAATCCGGTCTGTGCAAACCCGTTGCTTGCAAAATATCGCTACCTCCCATGCCTTGATGTTTGAAATTGTGAATGGTATAGCAGACTCGCTGATATTCCATCCAATTGTATTTGTAAATTTCAAACAGCAGGACTGGAACCAAACCAGTTTGCCAATCGTGACAGTGAATCACATCGGGACGCTTGTTGCTTCTGAGCAAAAATTCCAAAGCGGCTTTGCTGAAAAATGCAAACCGCATATTGTCGTCATTGCACCCGTAATAACAGCCGCGATTAAAAAAGTTATCTTGAGAGCGAGGTTCGATGAAAAAACACAACTGCCCGTGCACCCAGCCGCACAAGACATCGCAGAGGATTTCGCCGCCGTACCAGGGCACAGCCAGATCCCGGTAGGCTTCGTGAAGTCCCCAAATGTGGTCGTACCTCATGCAGTCGTACTTCGGTAGAATAATCTCGACGCAGTGGCCGGAATTCTGCAACTCCCGGCTCAAACCGTAAACTACGTCGCCCAAACCTCCTGCTTTGATAACGGGGGCGCACTCCGAGGCAATTTGTACTATGTACATTTTTTTTTCTCGCTCCTGGATGAATCAAAAAAATATTTTCTTAACTTGACAAAGTATATGAGTTCTCGGCAAAGAATCAAGTCGGCCATTGGGAATACAGGGAAATACGCACAGCTAGCGGATGTTGGGGCAGATTCGGGCGATCGGTGATATCGTTTCCGCTCAGATCTGAATTATTTAAACCGCAGAGGAGGCAGAGGACGCATCCGTGGGTTCAATCTAAAATCGATTTAATACCCCATTTGCTGGCATTTGTCAACTAAATATTTTTAAAATTTTTGCCTAATTTGCGCGAAATTTTCTCGCACGATGCTGATAACTGATTGGCACAGAGCACCTGTTCGACTGCCAAACATCAACAGGACTTACGCATTCAAGGGCGGTGTTACAAGGGTTTGAGATTATTCATTTCACTTGCCAATGAGACAATTACCTTGAAATGCGTCCAGGACTAATTAAATCAGGGATTCTATCTTGGAATTTAAACCAGCAAATGCCGTGTCCAGCATTCATCCAGAGACTCTTAAGGAGGCGCTCGCCGATGCCCGACACCAACGGTAAGGAAAACAATTTAAACCAACAACTCCAACAGCTAGTTGCTGAAGCCTGTTCGCATCCGCCCAAAAGCTTGATGCGGCGGGAAAAACTCAGCGAGATAGTGAGGCTGATTGTAAAATCCGGCAAACTTTGGCAAGAAGACACGCCTCATTACAACGATGCTTTACAGCAAACTTGGGTGTATTTTTGTCGCAATGTTTGCGAAGCGAACACCGCAAACAAACCTTACGATCGCAATCTGGGCAGCGTCATTACTTGGCTGGACAAATATCTCAAGATGCGACTGAAAGACTTTACTCTCGAACGAAAGCAGGAAAAAGTTAGACGTGATTTACCGTTGATTTCCGAAGACTCAGCAGAAATTAACCCAATCAATAATATCGAAAACCCGCCGACTTATTCTGACAGTCCGCTAGCCATCCTAGAAGAGACAAAAAAATGGGTGCGGGCCGATCCGGAGGGGGAATTGAGAAGTGTTCACATCAAAGAACGCCCCGATGTCACTTGCCAAACCTTAATTCTGAGGCGTCTTCCCCCGGAGACTCCCTGGAAAAACATTGCTCTTGAATTTAACTTGCCGCCGTCAACCGCCCCCAATTTTTATAAAAGAGAATGTCTGCCCCGCTTGCGAAATTTTGCCAAAAATCAAGGATATCTGGAATAAAGGCAGGACAACTCCTGTCCTAAAAAACATCTGTCAAACAGGAAAACCGTGATGAATAACAGCACCGAAAATATCAGAGAAAAATCTATTACCCTGCCCATTACAGCCGCCGCCCTGCGGGTGGCACAGAAGTTTTCAAATCTTGACGGAGTGACATCGCCGGAAAAAAAAGAGCAAGTTTATTTCAACACTTTAGCTGTATGTGCAGTGAAAGATTACATGGAAATGATGGACATTCCCACAGACTTGAATGCCAGCGACAGTTGGAACGCGGCCATGCGCCTTTACACCGATGCAGCAGACTTGAAATTAACTCAACTAGGTCATTTGGAATGCCGACCTCTGAAGTCTGGCAAGTTTTGTTACATTCCGCTGGAAATACCGGACGATCGCATTGGTTTAGTAGCAGTTGAAATCGATATAAAGCGACAAGAAGCTACTTTGGTGGGATTTATGAAAACTGCAAGAGCTGGAGACTTAGCGATTGAGAAATTGCAAAGTTTTGACAAACTTATCCAACATTTGGATTGTCTGGAACGCAGCAAAAAAACTGTACAACTGCGCCAGTGGCTGCACAGTATTTTTGAGGCTGGTTGGCAGTCTATAGAAGATATTTTAGTGCCAAAAGAACCTCATTTAGTTTTTCGTTACAGCAGCGCAGTCGTGCGGGGCAAGATAATCCATCTGACAGCAGATACCTCGGAAAAAGCATCCGCAACCATCGATGCTTTTCAAGAAAAACCTAATTTCTGGAGGGGTGTAATAGAACCAGCCCGATCGGTAGCTTTGCTGGTGGCGATCGAACCAACAACCGATACTGAAACTAATATTAAAGTACAGGTGCATCCCGCCGGCGGGGCAGACAGCTTGCCGCTCAATCTGACTCTGAAAGTCACCGACGGCGAGGGAAAAACTGTCATGGAAGCTTGTGCCGGCAGCGGTAACGGCTACATGACTCTAGAATTTGCCGCCGATCGCGGAGAATGTTTCAGCGTTGTGGTAAAACTGAAAGAACTCTGTATTGCAGAGAATTTTGCCGCCTAAAGAGGCCCGATTGCCATAAGTTGTTGAGCATAGAAATTGAACTTGGGCGGGCAGGATGCCCAGCCCACAATAATTTCATCGCGCCGTGACTGTAAAATTTAGATGCGCCTGGGCTTATCAGTCGTTAGCCATGCCGAAATTAGTTGTTTTGAAGCTAGATGATAACTTGATAAAAGGGGTGCGAGTTTCTCTGGAAATCGGCGCGGAAGGAGAGCGGCCCGCAGTGGAAATCCAAGCCTTCCTGCCTCCGAAACCAGAAATAGCTGAACACTACGATCGCTGGCAGTCAACCTACCGCAGTTTGGGAGATTTCCGCATTAAGCCGATCGAAATTAGCATTATGGGCTCTCGTGCAGAACAGTTGTCCAAATGCCGCTTTTTGCGGGAACAGTTAAGCCAGCAAATCAATAGCTGGCTCAACTCCGAACCGTTTCGCAAACTCAAAGAAACATTGCTCGAACAATTAATGCCGTCGGACACGATTCGATTTTTAGTCAAAACTGACGACATCGATTTGCGGCGGCTGCCTTGGTACTGCTGGGATATTTTTGAGCGCTACCCGAAAGCCGAAATTGCTTTGAGCCCCGCAACTACTTATAAAAAACCGGCTATCGCCAACAGAAATCCCGCTCAAGGCAGCGTAAAAATTTTAGCAATTTTGGGGAACAGTCAAAAAATTGATATTGAGCAAGATCGAATTATACTTGCAGGATTGCCCTCAGCAGAAGTTACTTTTTTAGTAGAACCAAGTCGCCGCCAAATCGGCGATCAGCTTTGGGAAAAAAGCTGGGATATCTTATTTTTTGCAGGACACAGTTCTACCCACAGCGACGGCCACTCGGGTAAATTTTATATTAATCAAACAGAGAGTTTAACAGTAGAAGAACTGAAACACGGTTTCAAGCTAGCGGTTAGCAGCGGCTTGCAGTTGGCCATTTTGAATTCCTGTGATGGATTGGGAATAGGGCGGCAGCTTGAAGATTTGGGCATCCCGCAAACGATAGTAATGCGGGAACCGGTGTGCGATCGAGCGGCCCAAGATTTTTTAAAGTATTTTCTCCAAGCTTTTTGCCGCGGGGAACCTTTGTATGTGGCAGTGCGCCTCGCGAGGCAAAGATTGGCAGAATTAGAGTCAGAAATTCCCGGCGCGGATTGGCTGCCGATAATTTGTCAAAATCCGGCATCCCAGCCGCCAACTTGGCAAGAGTTGCTGCACAAAGCCGAGCCGGAAACTGTCAGCAATCCGCCATCTTTATCTCGGCTGCGCCGCTTTCAGAGCGGGCTGTTGGCGATCGCAACTGCTGCTGTTTCTGTCATGGGAGCGCGATCGCTGGGCTTGCTCCAGATATGGGAATTGCAAGCTTTTGACCAACTGATGCGGCTGCGTCCTGCTGAAAGCTCAGACTCGCGTTTGCTGGTGGTGGAAGCCACGGAAATGGATATCAACAAATACGGCTTTCCACTGCCGGATGCGACGATCGCAAAAGCAGTGGGAAAATTGGCACAGTATGGGGCGCAAACGATCGCCCTGGATATCTTCCGCGATCGCCCTTTAGGGCCCGGTTATGCAGCATTAGCCGCTCGCTTTCAGGGCGATCGAAATTTAATTGGTTTGTGCAGCGTCAAAGAAACCGGCAAACCCAACAAATACGGCATCAAACCGCCGCCCGCACTGCCAAAAGAGCGCCTCGGGTTCAGCGATGTGGTGGCAGATGCCGATGGCATTCTCCGCCGCCACTTGCTGTTTATGCAGCCGCACAGCAGCGATCCTTGTAATACAGACTACTCTTTGAGCGCGAGGGCTGCTCTCCATTACCTAGCAGCAAAAGGCATCCAACCGGAATCTCTTCCCAGAGATAAGATAAGGCTGGGCAATGCAGTTTTTGCACCGATTCACGGCAGTACAGGCGCTTATCAAAACTTGGACGATCGCGGTTTTCAAATAATACTCAATTACCGACAACCAAAAAATTTTGTTCACCGAGTCATGCTGGCCGAACTGTTAGAACAAAAAGTCAATCCCAATTTGATAAAAGACCGAATTATCTTTATTGGCGTGACGGCTCCGATTTCCAATCCCGATTATTTTTTGACGCCTTACAGTGCGGGAGAATCGCCTTCCCAGAAAATGCCGGGGGTATTAATTCAAGCGCAAATGTCGAGTCAAATTATCAGCGCTGTTTTGGATCGGCGCCCGCTGCTGCAAATTGCTCCTGAATGGACCCAAGTGCTGTGGATTGTGGGTTGGGCAGCAGTTGGTAGCGCGATCGCGATTGTCAGCCGACGCAGGCTGCACGCGGTGTCGGGGGCGATCGCATCTGCGGGGATTTTGTGCGGGGTTTGCTGGTTTTTGCTAATCGGGGGCTGGTGGGTGCCTTTGGTACCCTCAGCTTTGGCAATGGTAGAAGCGGGTTTAATTGCGATCGTTTTTACTTTTCGGCCGAAATGACAATATCAATTGGCAATCGTTAGATGACATCGCCAACCGATAATCTCAAGCCCTTCGAGAGATGTAGAGGTGGAGCATTTGGGCGACAATTCATGTTTCCCACCTTTGATTTTATGCCCAAATGCTTCACGCTCCCCAGGCTATTCACTTAGAAACTAAGTAGGGAGCATCTCATATTTGTAAAAACACTTCTTCTGGCTCCTTCCTTGTTCCTCTTTCCTCCTAGCTTCTGGCTCCTGGCTCCCAACTCCAATTTCTAGCTTGGCGGCAAAAGTGAGATGCTCCCGATCGCGATCGGCTATTTTTGGTTATTTGTGCTGGTGCAGATATAGCAATCCTAAATCATTATCATGAGTACGGTACAATTATATGCAATACTTGATTATGACAAAAAAAATGAAT
>NZ_JAUBQX010000094.1:0-11656 GCF_036701505.1 Microcoleus sp. Pol11C2 | reverse complement strand
CGTCAATATACTTACACACAGAAAATTATTTAGGATTGTTTATAAATATAGAAAATCATTTAGGATTGCTATAGTAGTGTAAGGAACATGATAAGCGATCGGGATCTTGCCGCCGATCGAACCCACATTTACAATTGTACCGCTGCCCCGATCCAAGAAATGCGGCAGCAGCGCGTGAATTGTGTGGATGTATCCCCACAAAGTGGATAAATCCCTCTCTCTGCGGGTAAGGTACGATCGCGCCCTCTCTCTATCTTCAGGCATAAAAAAATGTTAATTGCTTTGGCAAGCGACAATACAGGATTTATGCAACAATCTTGTGCATTTGTAGGTATCCAATCGGTGCGTATCCAATTGGCGGATTGTTGGGATCTCGCGAAGCGGAGGGTTCATTCTTCAACCCAACCTACTTCTGTCAGAAACTATAAAGTAGATGAAAATAAATATCATCCAAAATTCAACTCATCCAACTCCCCAGCGACGAGAAAAATATTTCAATAATCTACTTTTTAGAATTAGCTTCTTAGTATTTACTTATGGAATAAACCGATTTAGTTCTTGTACCAGGAGATGTACTGTTGTAGATGGATTGTCATTTGCTGGGACATGAGGATCGTACTCTGTGAGAAGCTTTTCGGCATTCCTAATAGCAGTAGGCTGTTTATCAAGTAGCTCATCATAAATAGTTTCACTATTCTTTTCGTATTTTTTACGGAGCCATGAAGACAACTTGGGACTATAGTCCTTGCGAGGAATTCCAGTATTGAGATACTCAAAATGCAAGATATACCACAACTCAAAAGCTTCATTAGAATAAGCTACTCTAAATCCCTGAGACGTAGCACTTGATCTGGCATTGTTGAAATTTTCTAATGTCCAGGAATCTCGATCGAAAACACACCAAATTTGATCGTAATCATTACCGTCTTTATTTTTTAAGTCTGTAGCACTTCTAACTAATGTGCTGGGATCTTCTCCTAAGCCATGCACGTCTACTTCAACAACATCCCTAGGAACACGGAAGCTTCTGAAGTAGTTAGGTTCAGTTTTCGATCCTTCACAGACAATTAAAAACCTCTCTTTAGGCTCTTTCGTCTCTAGTTTTCTGGGTGAATATCCGCGAGAGTTTATTTTTCTTCTAGCCATTAGAGTTAATCAGATGTTTGAGATTTCCCAGATATGGGATTGCTCCATATCTACCTTTGATATAGTCACTTTCAAAGGTAGCGTCATTACGTATCTTATACTCTGCTAAGGAGTATAAGTCTGTGGCACCATATCTGTTTTTTTCTGTGAACCAAATCTGATCTCTGCGAAAATTTTTATTGCTAAGTAGATTGGTATCATGTGTTATGAAGATTAACTGAGCATTATTTGAGTTGGTTTCTTGAGAATTAAACATTTCAACAAGTGCACGACTGATTAGAGGATGAAGTCTTGCATCAAATTCATCAATAATAAGAACTTCTCCTTTCTTGAGGGCAGTTATTAGTGGTCCCGCCAAAGCAAAAACCTTTTGTGTACCTTGAGATTCATGACTTACTAAATCAAATTCCTCAAGAGATTTGTAATTTCCTTCACTATCGAATTTTCGGTGTCCAGTTCCTATTGTTGCTTTTCCTCTTCCTGCTTTAACAAGGATTTTTTTTAGTTCATCGGGAATTTCATCAGGCAGAGAATCCACTGTGAAATCTTCCTGCTCGATTTTAATTTCACTGATTCCCAAATCTAACTTCTTGATTAAGTTAACAATGTCAGCTCGCTTCTCATTGTTCGTGAAACATTTAACTGTGTAATCCCGATACGCTCGATCGTGTAAACCAGATATGATGTTCAGATTGTCAGTCAACCACTCCAAAATTCTCTCTGCTAGTTCAACATTAAATTGAGCAGAAACAGAAAGAAAGAGCGCATTACTTCTAGTTCTTTGCTGAATACCATCAGCATCATATTTTTTGGATGGTGTAATAGTGTCAAAATCACGCTCAAATAACTGTGTCTCCCTTACCTTAGGGACGTAAAATAGCCATTCCGATGTAACTCTTTCTCGTGTTGCCTCAAATCCATATCTGTATTTTATGCCATCCATCAGAAAAACTAGCTCAAAGTATGATGGCTTTCCTTCAGTTTCTGTATTGAGCCTAAAAGGTTCTACACCTATTTCATCTGTACTCTGAGTTTCCTTAGATGAATTAATCATAAACTGTTTCATAAAGCTTAAGGCTCTAGCAAGATTGCTTTTTCCACTAGCATTTGCTCCATATATTGCAGCACTCTTAAGCAGTCTCAAGTCTTTGTCTGCTGCAAAAACATTGTTTTCATCAAGATTTTTGTCTTTTGCCACAAGATTAGCTGCCACCATACTGAAGGTGACTGGCTCTTTAAAGGATCTGTAATTACCGACACTAAATTCTATAAGCATGGCTCATCTCTCAAGCTTAGATCGGGCATTTGTGAAAAAATCACGCATTTCCACCTCAAGGGTAGCAGTAATTAGCCTAAGATGCTAGGATATAAAAATGTCTTATATAGTGCATAAGTGCTACTTATTAAAAAAATGGCAAGATTGTGCCTGCATTGATGGCTACTACCCCTTGGAAAACGGCCCGTCGCAATTCGTTACCTCGAACAGTTGCAGTTGCGGGGGAAAGCAGCCACCAACAGCAGACAGCCGAAAGTCACTAATGGAGATGCAAAAATTGTTTATTGTTGCTCATCGATCGGCTACATTGTTCAGTCCTGAAAGTGGACCGGCGCTCGCCCCAAGACAAGCAGTTTTAAAGTTGGCTAGGGAGTTTTAAGAATAACCTTGCAGGTTCATGACTTTTCGATAGTGGGCTTCTATTTCACTCACCGTTTGCGATTGACGCTTCCCCGTCCACTCGCTGCGAGTGAATAATTCCCGCCTCAAAGCATCAACATCGATCGTTTTCACCTTACCTTCTGCAACAATTTGCTTGCCGTTTACCCAAACACTGTCTACCGCATTAGTCGGGCGTCCCAATATTAGTAAGCCGATCGGATCGGTGCGCGGCAGCAATGATAAACTTGTTAAATCATACAGCACAAAATCTGATTTTTTACCTACTGTCAACGAACCCATTTCATCGGCGAGATTCAAGCCTTTTGCTCCTCCCATCGAGGCCATTTCTACAGACTGGCGCGGTGTAATCCATTGGCGGTAATCCAAATCCGTGATATTGTGCAGAATGGAACCAATTTTAATCGCTTCCAGCAAATCTTGAGAGTCATTGCTAGCAGCGCCGTCGCAGCCAAAAGATACGTTGACTCCCGCTTGGCGGTATTTCAAAATCGGTGAAATCCCGCTTCCTAGCCGCAAGTTGCTGAGGGGATTGTGTACGACTGTCGCTCCCGTTTCTGCCATAATCGCAATGTCGGAATCGTCCAGCCAAACGCAGTGCGCTAAGGAAGTTCTAGGACTCAAATAACCAATTTTTTGCAGGTGTTCGACAGCGCTACAGCCGTATTTTTCGTGAGCTAACTGTTTTTGAGCGGGGGTTTCCAAGAGGTGGGCGTGCCGACAAAGATTGTAGCGATCGCTCAAGTCGATGCAGCCTTCAAACAAAGAATCGGAACACAGTTGAATTCCAGTCGGTGCCAACAACATATTAACACCTTTTTCGGGATTGTGAAACTGTTTTATGGCTTCTTCCATTAACTCTAAAGTTGCCTTAGTCGATCGAATGTAAGCGCTGTGTTCGATCGCGCTATCGCCCGCAGGCATTCCCGCTGTCAGGGATTCATCTTGAATTAACGGCCCGATAAAAGCGCGGATACCGATTTCTTGATAAGCGCGAACTGCTGCGGCGATTGTCTCTAATTCCTGCCCCGGAATCAAAACTAAATGATCGACTACGCTTGTACCGCCCGACAGCAATGTTTCTACCGCAGTTCCCAAGGCACTCAAATAAACTTGTTCGGGATCTAGAGGCGTAAAATCGTACAATTCGGCAATCCATAACTCCAGCGGCAAAGGGGGAATAATGCCCCGCTGCCACATTTCTGAAGAGTGAGTGTGCGCGTTGACAAAACCGGGCAGCAGCAGCTTATTTTTGCCGTTAATAACTATTTGACCCCCCCTATCCCCCCCTTGGTAAGCGGGGGAATGAGAGGGGAGGTTATTGGGCGCGATCGCACTTATGCAATTATCCACCACTTGCACATCTGCGGTTTCATAACCGCTATCCACCGGAATTAAAGCATTTTGAATTGTAAAGCTCATAGATTTACCCTGTGTGTAAATTTATATTGATTTTTATTGTATGATTCCCAGGCGCTAACCTTGGCGATCGCCCAACGATAATAAAGTTAATAAATTCTAAATTTAATCAAAAAGTTACACCGGATACTTAATTGTAACAAAGATTTAAGATATGACAAGTTAGTAACAATCAAATAGTTATAAGATTGAAATTGTTTTTGAGTCACAATCATATGAATCCTGATTCTCTCCGCAGCTTGGGCGTACCGCCGAATGCTTGGAAAGTTGATGCCAAAATTGCCGATATCACCCGATCGCCGATCGCGCCTCAACCTGTTACCATGGAAACAGAAACTAAAACTCTGCGTTTGGACTTAGCAAAAGCAGCAATGTTGGTGATAGATATGCAAAACGATTTCTGTCATCCCGACGGTTGGCTAGCACATATCGGCGTAGATGTAACGCCCGCAAGAACTCCAATTAATCCTTTAACAAATTTGCTGCCAAAATTGCGATCGCACGCAGTACCAATTATTTGGATAAACTGGGGAAACCGCCCCGATTTGCTCAATATTAGTGCAGCTTCCCGTCACGTTTACAATCCCACAGGTGACGGCGTAGGTTTGGGAGATCCGCTGCCAAAAAACAACGCACCTGTACTGATGGCAGGGAGTTGGGCGGCGCAGGTTGTCGATGAATTAAAACCCAAACCGGAGGATATTTGCGTTGATAAATATCGGATGAGCGGCTTTTGGGATACTCCTTTAGATAGTATCTTGCGGAACCTCGGCAGAACTACACTTTTCTTCGGAGGAGTAAACGCCGATCAGTGCGTCATGGCTACGCTGCAAGATGCTAATTTCCTCGGTTACGACTGTATTTTAGTCAAAGATTGTACAGCTACGACATCTCCCGATTATTGCTGGCAAGCTACTCTTTATAACGTTAAACAATGTTTTGGTTTTTTGTCGGATTCTCAGGCTATGTTAGAAGCAATTAAATAGCAGTCATCAGGGGAGTATCCCTCGGGAGTGTAAAAAGCGTTTTTTAGGAGTGCGAGAGTCTCGCACAGCAAAGCCTATATCTAGCTTCCTGCTCTGACAGCGAACTCTCCTGTGAACTCCATAAATTTTGGAGGTTGAGCGGCGGACTAATGACTCTGGATTTACCACTAATGACAGCAGAAACATAACCACTGACAACTAACCATAAAAAAATGACAAACCACTGCATGATTCCTGTTATAAAGTCTCCGAAAGACTACCAAGCATTTCGCATCAGTCCGGGCGATACTAATAGATTAGCTATCGTCTTCGATCCGGTAATAGCTAATGTTTCATTAACAGTTTGCGTGGAGATTTTCGATGTGGACGGAAAAACTCCTCCCAACCGCCATCAATTCGCAGTAGAAATGTTTTTTGTACTCAAAGGAAGAGGGCAAGCAACCTGCGACGGCAAAACAGTTAGTATTCAACCTGGAGATAGTTTGTTAGTGCCTCCAACAGGGACTCACGTAATTGAGAATACGGGCAGTGAACGTTTGTACACTTTGTGCATCATGGTGCCGAATGAGGATTTTGTGGAGCTAATTCGCAGCGGTACACCCGTCGAACTCGATGAGGAAGATATGAGAGTTCTCGGCCGATCGGATGTACTCGTACCGTGCTAGGTTTGTAGTAGGGACTTTCGTCCTTTAATCTCGTTTCTAGGTAGAGCCTTGGAATATATATCTAGATGCTCTACCTAGCTTCTTTTTCAGGTAAAATAATTTATGAGCGTTATATTTCACATCACTCAAAGCCAACAATGGGAACAAGCAAAACAAGTTCAATCCTATCGCGGTGATACCCTAGACTCTGAAGGATTTATCCACTGTTCGACTCTGCCGCAAGTTGTTAAATCTGCAAATAAGTTCTTTGTGGGTAAAAAAGGATTGCTTTTGCTGTGTATTGAGTCGGAAAAAGTAGAATCTGAAATCAAATATGAATTGGCTGCGGGTGAAAATTACCCGCACATTTACGGGCCGCTGAATGTTGATGCTGTGTTGAAAGTTGTTGAGTTTGAACCGGGGGCCGATGGCAAGTTTGAATTGCCGGAAGAATTAAGAGATGTTGTTTAAGATTCTGATTTTTGAGAATTGTCAACTAACTTTTTAGGGCGTTGCTCAAAGCCCACCCCACGGGAAAGTTGAATTTTGTGGAACGGGCATCTTGCCCGTTCTAATTTCTGCAATATATCAATTTAAACTTACTGATTAACTAACTCTTGCGCCAATTTCAGGGCATCTTCGCGAGTCGCAATTCTCCCCTCCACCCGCGCTAGTTGAATCTCCATTAAAAATTGACCGATGCGCGGACTTCGGGGCAAATTCAAATATTCCATTAAATCATTGCCGCTAACTAATTGTGTGGGATGAGCAATAATATCATCAGCATCCAGATAGCGATTAATTAACAGTGAAATTTCATCAAGCGCAACTCCCGCCGCCACGACCAAAACCGCTAAAACTGGAAATGCTATTCCCACATCCCGAAACAAAAAATACTGTTCTCGCAAAGACATTTCCGCGATGGGTTTTGCTTGCAATTGTGGCAAGTATTTCAAAAGCCCGATCGCACTTTTAATCTCCGCATTGCTATACTTCAACCGCAGCAACTGAGTTTCAGCAATTGTCGGGTCAGAATCTGCCAAAATAGCCAGCTTCGCGACAGCCAACAAAGGCGCTTTAATTGTATCTCTAATCTGACGCCCGAATTCCTTCCCTAATTCTGGGTAAATTGCCGCTAACTTGGCAGCAGATGCGTCAATTTTTGTCAAAATATCAAAACGGTCGATCGCACTTTCAAACCAAATCGAAAACAAACCGTCTTCGCAACCGCGACAAATCCAAGGAACACCGTTAGGATTGCTCAACAAATAACCCAATTCCGTCCGCACCCGTTCCACCGCTACCCGACTCAACAGCGGCGCTAATTCCCGAATCGCCGATTGAGTTTCCGCTTCGATCGCAAAACCCAACTGCGCCGCTTGGCGGTAAGCTCTTAATAACCTCAGCGGATCGTCCTCCAAATTTGACCGCGAAACCATCCGCAGCATACCCAACCGCAAATCAGTTTGACCGTCTAAAGGATCGATGATTTCTCCTGTAAAAGGATTGTAGGCGATCGCATTTATCCGAAAATCCCGGCGCAGCAAATCCCCCTCCAGACTCCCCCCTTCCGCTTGCGCCAAATCCACCGTACCGCCCGCAAACACCACCCGCGCAATTTGGCGTTCCGCATCCAACAAGACAAATCCACCTTTCGTGCGATCGGCAATTTTTCGAGCAGTCTTCACGGCCCGTGTTAGCATAACGAAATCTAAATCAAAATAGTGCGATCGGCGGCCCAGCAACGCATCCCGTACCGCACCGCCCACCAGATAAGCAGGCGGTGTCAGCAGTTTCAAATCAAACGGCCAAGTATCAGGAGATAATGAAGAGGGCAAATTAATCGGCATTGCAACAAAAATCTACAAACTTACAAACAATTAAACTCTTGCTACGCTAGATTAACAGAAAGCTCAAATTTCACCAATCTTTTTGAAATGCACAGAGGATATCAAGAATGTGTATTTGTATTAACTGCCACTATGTAGACCGCTGCTTCACCTACCACGCCGTAGAAGAACAGCACGAACAGCTTCACCTCACCGAAACACCCGATTTCGACCCCGTAGAACCCACCATCAACGTCAACATCCGCCCCCGCCAAGACGAAATTGAAATGGAATGGGATGTAGTCGGGTGTCAGAGTTTTAAGCAAGAGACCGGCAAATGGGCAAAATTGCGGCCAGGCGAACTCGTCCCGACTTGAAAAGCAAAAAGAAAAAAAATTGCCCAAATCAAATTTTCAAAACATTCAAAAAGGGGAATTATGGGTAAAATTCCCCATTACCAATTCCCCAATCTAAAATCTAAAATCTAAAATCCCATCCCCCATTCGCAAATCTAAAATCTAAAATCTAAAATCTAAAATCCAATGTGCTATTGCTTAAACCCAACTTGTCAGAATCCGCACAACCCAGGGGATGCAGAATTGTGCCAAAGTTGCGGCTCCAAATTGTTGTTAACTCTTGACGCAGAAACGCCATCAGCATCTCGCTACCGAACCATAAAGCCGATCGGGCAAGGAGGCTTTGGCCGAACATTTCTAGCAGTTGATGAAACCAAACCCCTGATTTTTTCGCAGTGCGTAATCAAGCAATTTTTCCCACAAAATACCGCCGCCGAAAAAGCCGCTCAACTATTTCACCAAGAAGCAGCCCAGCTAGAAACCTTGGGAAAACATCCCCAGATTCCAGAATTAATCGCGCATTTTGAACAAGACGGGAGACAGTATTTAGTACAAGAATTTATAGACGGCAAAAACCTAGCTAGAGAATTAGAACAAAAAGGAGCATTCACCGAAACTCAAATTCGGCAAATTCTCAACGATTTATTGCCAGTGCTCCACTTCGTCCACAAATCAAAAGTCATTCACCGCGATATCAAACCCGAAAATATCATTCGCCGCAGGCTATCTCCAACTCCTTTACCCACTTTAGAAAGTTCCTATCAACCGTCTCCTTTCCAAAAAGATATTGTTTTAGTAGACTTTGGTGCAGCTAAGAAAGTAACAGCAAACGGCTTGCAGCCAACTGGTACAATCATCGGCAGTGCTGCTTATACAGCCCCAGAACAATTGATGGGGAAAGCAGTTTTTGCCAGCGATATCTACAGTTTGGGCGTTACCTGCATTCACTTGCTGACAGAAATTCCTCCCTTCGATTTGTTCGACAGTACAGAGGATTCTTGGGCTTGGCGAAATTATTTGAAGACTGCTGTTAGCGACGATTTCGGCCGCATCCTCGACACCATGCTCCAAAGTGCCACCAATAGGCGCTACAGTTCAGCATCAGCAGTCATCCGGCACTTGAACCCCAAACCAGTCTATTTAGACGCAGAGCCTGTCCTAGACGCGCCGGAAACGACCGCACAACGGGTGCTTACACCCGCGCCCGGTGTGTCGCTTTTTACTCGCCAACAGCAAGCCGAAATTCAGGAAGCTTTGCAAGAGGATCTCGCCCCGTACAATGTTACAATCCAAGTCAGTCAAGCCAAGCAACAGCTCACTATCGTCATCAACAGAACCGAAGACAACCCCGTTTACTATCCGCATTTATCTCAAATAATTGCCACCCGACTCACCGATTTGCAGTTAAATAAAGTCGCAGCCGTGAAGCTGTTGGGAAGACTCAACAATTCTCGCCGCCCGGAGTGGAAGCAAATATTGCAAATCGATCCCAAGATTCAATTGAGAAACAAACTCGTCCGGCTGCAACACAATCAATTAGTCAAGAAAATCACCCCTGTTGCTACCCAAGAATTTTGGCTGCCGAAGTTGAAAACTCAGGATTTTTGGATAGATGCGCTAATGTTTGCCTTAGTTTGGTTTATCTTTGGCTCTCAAATAGTCATTTTTAATTCTTGGTTTGCGCTAATAGTTACGTCGGGTTTTATGACGGTGAAGCATCAAGTTTCCCAACACAAAGAATTTGCTAATAAAAATTTATTTGCAAGTTTAGTAGTGCTGTTTTTGATGACTGGGGGCATGGGGAATTCCAGGATTTTAAATACGGGAATATTTGGCATTCTTTTGGGTTGCTTAGTTGTGGCTTTGCCGCTGTTTTTTGTTAAGGAAAATTATCAGTAATCGTGAATAGCAATCCCCAAGACGGAACATCTGTTAAAAAATACGGCTTAGCCCTGAACACAGCTAGTCGCGAACTCGGTTTAGCCATCAGCAATTTTGCGGGGGATTCTCGCTGCCAAACTTGGAATTTGGATCGCGATTTAGCAACTCATTTGCATCAGTATTTAGTCGAGTTTATTCAGCCGCAAACTTTCGCGGATTTGGCTTTTATTGCAGTGGCGAAGGGGCCCGGAGGTTTCACGGGGACTCGGATGGGTATGGTGACGGCGCGGACTTTGGCCCAACAGTTGGATATTCCGGTTTTTGCGATTTCAACTTTGGCGGCTGTCGCTTGCAGCAGCAGTAAAAAATCTATCTCAAATCAGGATATGGCGCTGCAAATGCCTGCACAGCGGGGTCAATTGTTTGGGGCGGTTTATTCAGTTAACAAAGATTCTGGTTTAACTGAGTTGTTTACCGATACGGTGATGACTCCTGAATCTTGGCAGGAAAAGTTGGATAACTGGGGGAATTCTTATCAGTTAATTGAAGTTGGTAGCGAGTTGGGTTGGTCGGTTTCTAGTGTGTTGGAATTAGCTTATTTGGAGTGGCAAATGGGAAGTCGCCCTGATTGGTCGGATGCTTTGCCTTTTTACGGGCAACATCCGGTTAAGGGACACTGAATATTGGGAATAGGGCATTGGGAATAAGGAATTGGGCATTATTTCGTTTCAGTTAAATCAACTTGTAGAGTGCGTTTTTTTTCCGACCATGCCCGATGCCCGATGCCCGTAAATGATTTATAAGCAATTAAGCAGACTTGATATCGTTGTTTATTTAAGGGCGATACAAACTTCGAGGCAAAAAGTTAATGTTAGGGGGTCTGGGCTTTCGGTTCGCAATCGATCGATCTCAGCTCGATCGCAGCCGCGAGATTCCATAAAATCGAGCATCCAGTTCGTTATTGTAGCGAGATCGATGTATTTTGCTCCGAGACAAACAGGGCAAATTTCTGGGCTGAGGGTACCGGTGCCGCCGCATTCGGGGCAATCCCAGTGGCTGCTTACGGGATCGGGGGTAGTTAGGATGTTGTTCATGCTGGGAAAAAGTACGCGCGGCGTAGCTATAGCGCAGGAAATCGCACTACTCGTTCACTTTAGCAAAAATGCCGATCGCCCTTACTTCTTCCTGCCTTTACACTAAGCGAGCTAGTGAGTAAAATTGACAAAAATAAAAAAGGGGTGGCTATGTTCGATCGCACTAAATGGTTTTTGGCTGGAATGTCGATCGCACTTTCGGTTCAGCTAAGTCAGCCAGTTGTAGCAGCCGTGCCCGTTGGTAAAGTCATACAAACAGCACAAACTAGCAGTAACGAAGCTGCTACAGCATTAAACGAAGGACTACGACTCTACCAGCAAGGAACGGCGGAAGCAAAAAGAAGTGCGATCGTCAAATATGAAGAAGCATTAAAACTGTATCGGGCAATCGGTGATCGCAGGATGGAAGCTACCACCCTCGGCAGCATCGGCAATGTCTACTCAGAATTGGGAGAAAAACAGAAAGCGCTAGAGTATTACAGCCAGTCGCTTCCCCTGAGTCGGGCAACAGGCGATCGCGGGACGGAAGCTATGACCCTCACCAACATCGGCGGTGTCTACTCAGAATTGGGAGAAAAACAGAAAGCGCTAGAGTATTACAGCCAGTCGCTTCCCCTGAGTCGGGC
>NZ_JAUBQX010000007.1:0-188637 GCF_036701505.1 Microcoleus sp. Pol11C2 | reverse complement strand
ATTCATCTTTTTATTGTCACAATCAAGTATTGCATATAATTGTATCCTAGTCTTGATAATGATTTAGGATTGCTATATCGCGATCGGAAAGGAAAAGCACCAGCAATTAACAAAGCCCCTCAATGGCTGATTCCTGGCAGAATTTATTAGACTTCTTCAACAATTTTTGTGGGGCAGACATCCTGCCTGCCCAAGACTTGCTTTTCACTCGTCTGTCTATTGATTGCCCGAACCCACTGCCTGGGAAATTGAATTAAATCCTTTTTCTTCTAACTTTTGCAGCAAACCTTGGAGAATCCGGCGCACCATCCAAGGGCCTTCGTAAACCCAACCGGTGTAGACTTGAATTAAACTCGCACCGGCGGCTATTTTTTCCCAAGCATCTTCGGCGGTGAAAATGCCACCAACTCCAATTATGGGCAATTCGCCTTTTGTATATTGCCAGATAAATCGGATTACTTCTGTCGATCGCTCTCGCACAGGAAGCCCGCTAATTCCCCCGGCTTCGTCGGCGATTGGTTTGCCTGTTTCTCGCAATATTTGTGTTTTCAATCCATCGCGGCGGATGGTGGTATTTGTGGCGATAATTCCTGCTAGTTGGTAGGTTTTTGCTAAGTCGAGAATTGATACGATCGCCTCCGACTCCAAATCCGGCGCAATCTTGACTAAAATTGGCTTGCTTCCCTGATTTTCTTGTTGCAAAATTTCCAAAATTGTGCTTAGCCCAGCAGCATCTTGGAGCGATCGCAACCCAGGCGTATTCGGAGACGAAACGTTGACTACAAAATAGTCGCCCCAATCTTTCAGCAGCTTAAAACTCTCCAAATAGTCGGCTGCTGCCTGCTCTAACGGTGTTACCTTAGATTTACCGAGATTGATGCCCAAGGGGAACCGAGACTGAGGCATGGGGCGCGAGGCATCGAATTTTGAATGTTTCTGTGCTGCCTGAAACCGGGCTGCCATTGCCGCGGCTCCTTGATTGTTAAATCCCATGCGGTTGAGGGCTGCACTGTCCTGAGTCAATCGAAACAAGCGAGGTTGGGGGTTTCCCGGCTGTGGTTGACAAGTGACAGTGCCAAGTTCGGCAAAGCCAAAGCCAAAATTTGACCAAATGTCAGCAGCTACGCCGTTTTTATCAAATCCCGCAGCCAAGCCGACAGGATTGTTAAAGCTCAGTCCCCACAAAGATTGTTCGAGGCGAGAATCTTGGACTCCCAAAGATTTCTGCAATTGGGAGAGCATTTGGCGGGTTGCGGGGTTTGACTGGGTTCTGGCTGCGAGTTCGAGAACTTGGAGAGTGCGGTTGTGCAGCCACTCGGCATCGGTTTTCAATACGGAAAACAACAGCGGGCGTACACTTGATTGATAAATATCCAATGATTTGTACTGGGGCAATTTACAAATTAGAAATGAGAAGGAAAATAAAAATATTCAGGAGCAGACAGTGAAGGCGAAGTTTTTACTTCAACTTCGATCGACTTTATCCAATGTTTTAGATTGAGGGATAAGTGAGACGATTATATTATAAGTTGATTCTTTTGCATTTTATTTTTTTGAATTTTTAAGTTAGTAATTTTAAATTAGACAAATGTGCGGGGAAGCTTGGAAATGGGGCAGCAGCAAAGACCAAAGGATTTAGACGAACAAATCGCGACCCTAGAGCGCGTTCTCCAGACTCTCCGAGAAGAGGAGAATGTTGAAGTGCTACTTTCGACCACACTCGGTTACTTGCAAAGGGAATTTGACTGGGGGTTGATTTGGATCGGGTTGTACGATCGACAGGCCCACAGATTGTTCGGCAAAGGTGGCATAACTCCTAACGGCGACCTGTCTTTTCTCAAACAGCGGTTTGCTCTGAGTCCGGGGGATTTGCTGGAACAAGTGGTAATTCAGCTCCGGCCGGTGGGAGTCCCGGATTTGCGATCGGAAAGTAGAGCCGGAGAATGGCGCAAAGCAGCTCAAACTTTCAATATTCAAGGCACGACTCTGTTTCCGCTCCGCTACAAAGACCGCTGCTACGGCGTAATTTTGCTCGGGAGTGATGTGTGGGGAGCGTCGCCAAAGTCGGGGGAAAAAACGCAGTTGGCGATCGTATTTGGAGCGCTGGCAACGGCTCTTTACCAAATAGAAAAAGACTGGCAGCGACAACAAGTCAAACACCCAGATGAGTCTCTTTTAGCGCTGATTTCGCAGTTGGGGGAACTGCGATCGCTCGACCAATACTTGCAAGCGGTGGTCGAACAAACTCATGAATTTATCGAGCCGACGCGCACCAATGTTTATTGGTTCGAGCGAGAGCGGCGCTATTTTTGGCGCCGAGTCAGCAACCGCGAAGTTGCTCCGGGTTTGGGCGGGCCGAGCCGAGCGGCTTCGGGCATCACCGTTCAAGACTTGGGCGAATTTTATCAGGCTTTGGGCAGGGAAGAAATGGTTTGGATCGGTGAATCTCAAAGTTCTCTGAAAACTGAGCTGACGGGGCGGTTGATGCAGCAAATCCGCGCTCGCTCTCTGTTGGCTGCGCCGATTGTTTCCGAAGGGGAATTGTTGGGATTTTTGGCAGTCGAAGCCGGCGAGGCCCGGATTTGGCAAGACAATGAAAAGCATTACCTGCAGGGAGTGGCGCAGTTAGTGGCTCTGACGGCTCCGGTGTCGGAGATTGAGGAGAAAATTCAGCAAATTGAGATCGATCGAGATTTAACTGCCGGAATAGCTCGCGCCATCTACAGCGATGCTGACTGGGAGGCGACTTTAAAAAATACCGCCGAACAGTTGTGCGAGCGGCTCAAATGCGAATACTTTTTGCTGCTGCTGTACGGCGAAGAACAAAATCGCTTTGAAATTGTCTGCCAAAATCTGCCCCGCAACCGCAGGTCAGTGCCGTCGCCGCTCAACGCCCTTGATGTGGCTGACGTGGGGCTGTTGGAAGAAAGCGAACCTGTGGCTATTGAAAATTGGGAGGAAGACGGGCGGTTGAGCGCTTGGCGGGAAGTGTTGGGGGAGGCGGGGGTGCGATCGCTTTTGGCATCGACCACGAGGGGGAAAAAGAAAGAGGGAGAAAACCCGAATCTAAAATCGAAAATAGCTAATCGAAAATCGATCGAGGGTTTGCTGGTTGTCGGACACAATGCAACTCGCACTTGGAGGCGATCTGAGCAAGAATTAGTTCGGCTAGTAGGCCAACAGCTAGGATTGATCCTGCACTCCTGGCAGCAGAGTGTGGAAATCGACAAATATCAGCAATTTGAGCGATTGCTCAAATCGGGTTTGGCGGTTTTGCACCATTCTCCTGATGAGCAATCTGAGCAAGAGATATTTGCTGCTTCACCGACGATGTTCCCAGAGTTGCCGCTACAAAAGCTCGATCGTAACTTTGCTCAACACGTTTCCCAGACACTTTCCTGTCCTTTAGTCGCCCTAATTACTTGGAATCCGGGCCAGGAGGAAGGTTCCATCGTGGCGACGGTAGCTGCCAATCCCGTATTTGCCCTCAATCCCGAGGCGGTGATTGCTGTCAAAACAGATGCCTTGATCCAACAAACCCTGGCAGAAGCGGGCGTGCTGCAACAGAGCACGAGCCAACTGCCGCTGGCGACGAAGCGGTGGCTCCGCAGTCCCGGAATTGGCGAGATTCTGACGGTGGCGCTGCGGACTGCCCCAGAACACGCTCCGGCGGGCATTGTGGTGGCTGCGGACGCTCCGGGCCGCCAGTGGTCGGAGTTGTCGGTGAGTTTACTCAGCTCGATGGCGTCTCAGTTGGCTTGGTGGCACAGGTATTTGGCGGTGCAATCAGCCCAGGAGTCGCAGCGATTGGATCTGGAGCTGCTCAACTGGTACAAACAGCGCCGTTTTGAGGAGTTTTACCGCACTGTGGGAGCGGGGGTGAAGGAGTTGGGGGAGTTGAGTCAGTCGATTTTGCAGTCGGCGAAGGAACAAAAGGATGCTCTGAAAACTTTGCGCTACCAACAGGTTTTGCGGCAAATTGGCAATGCTTTGGGGTCAACTCATTTGCTGCTGAAACAGGAACATTGGCGGCTGCAATTCGCACAAGATGCGGTGCCTGTGAGCGCTTGGCTGAGGCGATCGCTCGATCGAACGGCCTCCCTGGTCAAACAGTCGCAAGTCTTGCTGGAAGTACACAGAGAAACTGCTGTGTCGATGCCTGCAGGTCAGACTTTGAGCGTTCGCGGGGACAGCATCAAGCTGGATTTGATCTTGTGCGAATTGCTGGCGGCGGCTTGCAGGCGCTCTGCTGTTGGCGCCAAGATTGAGATTCGCTCTCAGTTGTTGGGGGAAGGGTTGCTAGAATTGTCTGTGATCGATAGCGGCGCGTGCGATCGACAGTTAATTGCTGCCTTCAACGGCGGTTCCGGGCCGGACATATTAGCCGTTTCTAGTTCCAATAGGTCGATCGTGCAAAATCTCTTAGTTTGTCAGCGAGCGGTACGCTTAATGGGAGGAAACTTTTCTATAGAAATGTTAGAAAACAATTTAATTGTGGCTCGTTTAGTGCTGCCCCTAGCCAATTCTTAAAATTCTGTACGGGTGAGTTCACCCTATCTGCAATTCACATACGAGGTACTTATAAACCAGCCCCTACCCAACTTCTAGCGGTAAAGTGCTTCAGGTGCACGCTACATAATTAGGTTCTGCCTCCAAGAGTGGATGATTGATATCAACTCCGTTTGATTCGGACTTGTATTAGATCGAGTTCTGTTAGGTCGTAAGATTAAATGAACCGCGAACACGCAAAGAGCGCGAAGGAAGAACCGCACCTTCTTCTTTCTCTTCCTTCGTGTCCTTTGCGCCTTCGCGGTTTAATCATTCCGATGCAACCGGATGCGAGCTAACATCCAAGGTATTAAAAACCCTCTGCCTAAACCGATGAAGTAACACTTTCCGCCGCCTCAGAACTCGGGAAAAACCTTTGAGTAATCCAAGCAGTTACAATATGAGAAAGCAATCCCATCGGCCCAGCAAAAAAACACAAAGCCAAAGAATGAACCGTCCAAACTCCTGTCCGCTGTCCTTCCCAATAAATCCAGCGCCCGACAAACAAGTCCATCACTAAAAAATGTATCCATCCCGTAGCCGCCGCCGTTTCCTCCCCCAGAAACTTAGCAATATCTGCTAGCTTGGGATTAGATAAAGCAGCCGCATTTTCCGCAGTTAGACTGCTACCAAACAAATATATGTACAAAACGGCGAGCATCGCAAACGGAATAAAGGAATTCATCACTTTTCGGGTAATTCCCCAGTTTGGTAATAAAATCATAATTGCCCAGAAAGGCACAACGAACAGATTACCGGCATTAAAAATTAGTTCGGGTGTCATAGTTGGCTCTTGGCTCCTACGAATGCAATTCAATGAAGGACGTTAAGATTACTTTACACAATTTTTGCTTAAATTTCTCAAAACCGACAAAAATCTCATTCACAAATGAAATAGAATTGCTATACTTATCTAAAATTTTAAATTTCCCATCTAAAATCGATTAAGGCAGCACAGCCCATGACAACTTATAATAACTTTCCCGATTGGTGCCAGCAAAAAGAGAATCTCTCGCCCGACGCCAAACATACGGTAGAAATACTGTTGCAAATATCAGACACTTCCGAGTGCTATCGAGCCAACGCACTGCTTTCTAATACAACAGAACTTAACCTCAAAAATTTTCAAATTTCCGATATCAGCCCCCTCTCATCTTTCACTAAACTTACTAATCTTATCTTCGGCAGCAATCGAATATCTGACCTCGCTCCCCTGCAATCTTTAACCAATCTGAAAACTTTGATTATGGATGTCAATCAAATATCAGATATCAGCCCGCTTTCATCTCTAATAAATCTGACTCAACTCGTTCTCGATACCAATCAAATCTCCGATATCAGTCCTCTAGCAAATCTAACGAATCTTACCGCACTTGTCTTGTTTGACAACAAAATTTCCGACATCACTCCGCTGAAAAACTTAAGTAACTTAAACGCGCTGATTCTCTACAACAATCAAATTTCTGCTCTCGCTCCTCTGGAAAATTTAACTGAACTCCAGACACTCTACCTTTACAATAATAAAATATCGGATATCACCCCGCTGGCTTCCTTAAAAAATCTGACTACGCTGTTTCTCTTCGGAAATGAAATATCTGACATTACTCCTTTGAAAGGTCTAACTAAATTAAATAAATTGGTTTTATTCCAAAATCAAATATCAGATATTACTCCTTTGACATCGCTCACTAATTTAATTGAACTCAACCTCGGTAACAATCAAATATCCGACATCACTCCGCTGAAGTCGTTAACTAATTTGACTGAACTTTATCTGTTCAACAACCCGATTTCGGATACCAGCGCGCTGCAAGCTTTAAATAATTTATTTTTACTAGACTTGTACAACAATCACATCTCTGATATAAGTTCCCTGCAATCTTTGCAAAAGTTAACTACCCTGGACTTGCGCGGGAATCCCATTGTTAATAAAATTTGCCCTGTCAATCCTGAATCTATATGTCGGTTTTAATTATTAAGGCCGAGGCAAGATGGCAGTTTATAGAGTATAATCGCAAAGGTCAATATAAGGAGAAAGTGATGAGCGGACACGATGCTTTGATGTTAGGATTGCTGCTGTTGCCAGGTTTGGCTTTGTCGATCGCAATTATGGGCGCTTTTGCCGCTGGTGGATAATCAGTTTTGGGAACAGGCAGATTTTGTAAAAAGCAGTTTTTTCCTCGTTTTCCTCGTTTCCTGGCTCTGGCTGGGAACGCATTTCACTATTGCTCTGCCTCCTGTTTTTTTGCAAGCGAGGCAGAGCCTCTGGAGCTCGGTTCCCAGCCAGAGGCAGGGAACCAGTTAATTTTCCTTCTTCCTTCTTACTTCTTCCTTCTTACTTCTTCCTTCTTACTTCTTCCTTCTTACTTCTTCCTTCTTACTTCTTCCTTCTTCCTTCTTCCTTCTGCGATAACTTACAAAAATTGTGCTGTAACATCCGAATTTACCAAAGTATTCGCGCACAAAATACCCGATGCTGCGACGGCGGGGACGCCAATTCCCGGCATGGTGCTGTCTCCCACGCGATACAAGCCTTTGACTGGTGTTTGCGGCCCGGGAAATGTGCCTTTTCCGGCGGCAATTGCAGGCCCGTAAGTTCCTTGATATCGGCGTAAAAATCGGGCGTGGGTTAGCGGTGTGCCGATCGACTCTAAGACTATCCGCGATCGCAAATCGGGTATAATTTTTTCTAAAGCTTGAAACAGAGATTGTGATCGCTCTTGCTTTTTCTGCTGATACAATTCGCCATATTCCCAACCTTCGTAAGGTTCCAATGTATAAGCGTGAACGGCGTGATGTCCGGGCGGCGCCAGAGTTGCATCCCACACCGTAGGAATCGAAATCATGCAAGTATTTCCGGGTACTGTAATGTCAATCTTGCTGTCGTGAACGACGACGTGGTGGCCGGTCAAACCTTCGAGTCCTTCGGCTTTAATTCCTAAATGCAGGTGCATGAAACTGTCTACTGCTGGCATCGACAAAGCGTTTTTTCGGTAGCTTTCCGGCAAATCTTCAGGGCGCAGTAATTTTGTATAAGTATCCCAGATTGTGGCATTTGAAATAACGATTGGGGCGCGGATAATTTCGCCATTTTTCAAGCGAACGCCCGTGGTTTTGCCCGCTTCAACTAATATTTGCTCGACGGGAGCTCCCAGGCGCAACTTTCCTCCCCAGCGCTGCAAGCCTCTGACTAAAGCATCGACGATCGCACCGCTGCCACCTACAGGATATTCGATCGCACAGCGCGATCGTTCGCCAATCATAAAAGCTATTTCCGGCGCGACAGTTCCGTGCGCTTTCAAACCCGACAGCAAAAAGCACTCCAAATCGATCAAACGCCGCACCCAAGGATCGCGCACATCGCGATCCATCAAGGAACCGGCAGAACCCGCGATCGCACCTACTAGCGGCAACAGCTTCAGCAAAGCAGGCGAGTACCGAGACAGCAAAACAGGTATCAACTGCCAGTCGGATCTCAGCGCTAAAGCCGGAATTCCACGCAAAGCTTCATACAAAACTAATAAATTTTGTTGAAATTGCTGCAATTCTACAGCACCTTCCGGTGCGAACTTAGCTACAGCATTTAAGTAACTTCTCGCATCAGCATAAATCGGTAAACTTCCTTCTGGAAAATGGTAATGCCCCAGCGGATCGTAGGAAATTGCTGCGATCGATTCCTCCAAAACATCAAAAACTTGCCGCAAAGGATTGAACGACCGGGGGTCAGTCAAACCGCAATAAAAAGAAGGCCCCGAATCAAAGTGAAATCCCCGGCGGGAAAAGCTGTGAGCTGCCCCGCCCGCTATTGTGTGGCTCTCGCAGACGAGCACCCGCTTGCCGTAACGAGCTAGCATCGAGCCGGCGACTAAGCCCCCAATACCGCTACCAATTACGATCGCATCAAAGTCTTGCATTTATCAAATGTGGTATAATTGTATTATTTCTTGCTGAGTGTTGACAGGGTATTTTTATGGGAGGAAAACTATGAAAGCTTTATCTATTTTAGATGAAGTTGTTCGCGAATTAGAACAAGACGTGAATCTCTCGCGCATAAAAAAAATAATATTTTTTGCTTGTAAAGAGTCCTGGGAAAACGACCCCGCCCAACTCGCCAGCGCAGATGTAAGGATTTTAATTGAAGAGCTGTGCGCCAAGTACAGCAGGTTAGAAGATATTGAATCAGTTTTAAATAGTATAGTCTCTAAGGTTAATAAAAAAACCGAGTATGCTTTAGTAGCAGACCTCATAGTCTGTCAACTTAGCAGGCTGTATGAATTTGAAGATTTCACCAAATTAGAAATAAACATATCTAGTTTTGGCGGTCAGGAAGCTCCCGCATTTGAAGAGCACTTTAGTTCGGAAATACCCAGCAGCAGCGAAGAAAGTGCAAGGAACCCCGGCAAATTATTTGATGTCAGACAAAAAATTTTGCAGCAAACAAATCCGCTGAGGGCGAAAATCCTAATTTTTTCTACTCTTTATCACGAATTTACTTTTAGCGATCGCGATTGGCTACTGCTGAAAACTCAAGAACTTGACAATCTACTGCGACAACTGTTTAATGTCTGTGGCAGCCTAGCCGAACTCGAATCTCGATTGTACACAACTGCTAGCAATCTAGACAACAGAGATGAAAACGACCAAGCTGCGAGCGTAATCATCAAAGCGATGAATCCTTGTTACGCAAAAATGCAACAGGAAGAACCGGATGAAGCCGAATCTTCTGCTAGTGAAGATTACGATCAGACACATTTAAACAACAGTGTTTATCAAGAGAGCGAGCTGGTGGACAGGCGCACCGATTATTTTGATCCAGGCGAGATTACTCACATCCTTCAAGCTGCTCCATCTCACTATCATTATGACCCCCAAAAGAGTTACTTAGTGCCGGACACGGCAGAAACTGTACAGTTTAAAGAAGCCGAAACCAGCAATAATTATGCTACCGATTTCAGACATGAAATGGTAGAAACATTCCCAGTTGCAGAAATGGCGACTATTATCGAAACTTTAGAACCGGCGGCTCCTGTTATTATAAATATTAGCGATTCCATCAAACGCAAGTTGGAATTGGAAGAAGAAATGACAGAATTAGTCAGTCAAAGTGCTAACTCCGCAACGGCGCAAATAGAAAATATATTTACCAAGTTAGAAACGGCTTTGAACGGAAAATTTTCTACGGGAAGTCCAGAGGAGCGTTTGTACTGGAAATATAAAAATCTCAGAGAGTATGTAGGAAAAGTTCAGAAGTTTACCGATAAAATGCTGGAGATTTTGATCGAATTGGAGTCAAAAGAAAGCGGGAAATATCCTTATGAAATCACAGAAAACCTGGATGACAATATTTCCGACCTACCGCAGGAAAACTCTAGCCATAAAGCAAATCAGTATCAGCTTTTGGAAATGGCAAAGCAAGGCAAACCAAAGGCGATTGCCCAATTGATTAATCAATTGCTACAACCTAAGGGAATTGCTGCTACAGCGGGATTTAAAGACGGTTGGCTCCATGTTATTCTGGAGTCTGCGGAAGTACCAAACCAACAGGCTACAGCTACATACATTCACAAAAAACTGTGTACTTTAAAATCCAAATATCTTACTCATGTGAAAATTCACGGGCGACAGTTAGGTAACAAAACAGTCTTTTGGACTCAAGAATTTGTCAATCAAACTCATTAAATGCCCCAACTCAAGTCTGAAGCTACACCAACTAAGTAGGCCTGCGTCAACTGAAATTCAAGAAATTTCATCAAATTTCTTATACTCAAGTCTGGGGCTACAAAAACTAAGTCCGCCTGCGCGAACAGAAATTTAAGCAGTCTAGAAATAGCAGATTGTACCTAATTAACAACAAAAACCAATATGAATGCCAGCGAAATTTTAAGGCGATATACATCAGGAGAACTAGATTTTCAAGGTATGAATCTTAGAGGAGTATACTTGAGCGGTGCCGATTTAATTGGCGTCAATTTAAGCAGTGCTGACCTCTGGGGTGCAAACTTAGCGATGTCGTACCTGAGCCGAATTAACCTTCAGCGCGCAAATTTAACTAATGCAAAGCTGTGCGGTGCTAACTTAAATCAAGCAAACTTGAGCGCAGCAAATTTGTCCGATGCAGACTTCCACGGAGCGACTTTGCAAGGTGCAGACTTTCGCAAAGCCAACATCTCTTTGGCAGTTTTTATTGATGCAAATTTGAGCGATGCAGATATGCGAGGTGTGAATTTGCAAGGTGCAGATTTGCGCGGTGCGTGCTTGCGGGGTGCAAATTTGCGGAAGGAGCTGCGGCTTTTTGAGGGTGCAAATTTGCGGGGTGCAAATTTGCAAGGTGCTGATTTGCGGGGCGTCAATTTGCAAGGTGCTGATTTGACTAAAGCTAATCTCAGTCACGCTAATTTGACTGAAGCATTTCTGGGAGAAGCAAATCTGACTCAGGCGAATTTGAGCGAAGCTATTTTAGATGGCATATTTTTGACTGAAGCAACTTTGGTAGAAACAAATTTTTCCTGGGCTGTAATGGCTAATGCTAAGTTGGAAAGAGCTGTGTTACTAGATGCTGAATTGGCTGGCGCTAATTTGCGCGGTGCATTTATGACTGATGTAAAGTTGAGCAATGCTAATTTAATCATGGCTGATTTGAGTCGAGCTAATTTGGTGCGGGCTGATTTGAGTCGAGCAAATTTTAATCAGGCCAATTTGAGTGAAGCTGATATGACTGATGCTTACCTGGCTAGAACAGATTTGCGGGAGGCAATTTTGCACCGCACAACTTTGATTAGGGCAGATTTGAGCACTGCTAATTTATCAGGTGCTCAGTGGCGCGGTACAATTATGCCGAATGGAGAAATGCACGGGTAATTACTTATAGTAGCAATTTCCGGCTGTCACCAAAAGATTTAATCTTCGACCCTGTGATTTAACAATTATGAGTAAAAATGAGCTGGGTAGGAGATCCGTCATTAATTTAATAGTTAAGGCTATTTTTTAGCATTCACAACTGGAGGGCAATGCTGTGTTAGATACAGGAAAAATTTTACAAGAACGTTATCAATTGCAACAGCGTTTAGGACGCACAGCGGCCGGTCATCAAACTTGGCTAGCAGTAGATTTAGAGTCTCAAGAACAGGTGACGCTGAAAATGTTAGCTTTTAGCCCGGAAATGCACTGGGAAGAACTCAAGCTTTTTGAAAGAGAAGCACAAGTTTTGCAGGCGCTGAATCATCCCCGCATTCCTTGTTATCGAGATTATTTTTCCCTGGAACGGGAAGCCGGAGCAGGATTGCCTTGGTTTGGGTTAGTGCAAGATTATATTCCGGGATTTTCACTTCAGGAATTGTTAGAAAAAGGCAAGAGATTTTCCGAAAAACAAGTACGGAAAATTGCCACTGAAGTGCTGGAAATTTTAATTTATTTGCATGAATTAAGCCCCCCAGTTTTGCACCGAGATATTAAGCCGAGTAATTTAATTTGGGGGGAAGATCAGCACGTTTATCTAGTAGATTTTGGTGCGGTACAAGCTCAAGCGGCGGTGACAGGTGTAACGTTTACAGTGGTAGGAACCAGTGGCTATGCACCGTTAGAACAGTTTTGGGGGCGGGCGGTGGCGGCTTCGGATTTGTATGCTTTGGGAGCTACTTTAATTCATTTGTTAACGGGGATGACTCCTGCGGATTTGCCACAGAAAGATTCTCGGATTCAGTTTAGCGATCGCGTGAGTGTGAATCCCAGTTTGGTAAGCTGGATTGAGAAGATGACGGAAATCGCGTTAGAAAAGCGTTTCAGCAAGGCTAGAGACGCTTTAGCAGCTTTGAAATCGGGAAACATACAAGGGGCTAATCTTAAAAATGCGACTGTTTGGAAAATTGCTAAACCCCCTCACAGTCGCATTCAAGTTAGCAAATCAGCGACGGAATTAAACATTAAAATTCCGTCTGCTTTACTCAGAAACCCTTTTTTAGCTGCTTTTATAGGAATATTAATTATACTGCTATTTTGGCTAATAATCTTAGCATTTGTGTACTTAAATTTCAATATTGGATTAGGATTGTTTACGCTTATAGCAAGTATCTTAGTTAAAATTTCGGGCAATGGTAATAAAATTAAATTTAATCGGAACTACTTTAAACTGGAACATCAGATATTTGGTTGGAGTTATTTACAACAAACTGGCGAAATTTCGGAAATTTTGGGTACTTTTATATATAGCATGTTTGAGGGAAATCAAATCAGGATTCGTTCAGGTAACGATAGGGGAACTTACTTTTATATTTTAGCAACAAATGTGAGAGAGGTTGAGGCGGCTTGGTTAGCGCAAGAAATTCAAGATTGGTTAAATTTAAGATAAATTTTTGTAGGGCGAAGCCTTGGTGATTAATTTTTTTGTATAATAGACATCTCGCAACTAAAAATGGGTGCCGCGCTCACTTATAGGGGGTCTAAAATACAGCATATTCCAGGTTCATTAAGTACAGTAGCAACAGCTTGTAAACTAGACTGCTCGATCAAAAAAATGATGCTACTTTAAAAGAGTTATGCCAAGGCTTTAAAAAAAATACCCCAATCAAAGTCAGTATATCTTATTACGCGATCGCCCCACAAACATTGAATTTTAATTCCAATTTATCCTTTCACAGGCAAAACGATCGCAAACTCAGTGCCAATTCCTGGCTCCCCATTCACCTCGATGCTTCCGCCATGTTTTTCTACCGCAATCTGGCGGACAATTGCCAACCCCAATCCAGTTCCTTTGCCGACACCTTTCGTCGTGAACAAATGATCGAATATCTGCTGTTTAACTTCCTCTTTTATCCCCGTGCCGTTATCAGCAATTTTAATTTTAATGTGCCCTTCGCCCAGTACATCCGTGCAAATCGTTATCCGGTTGGGATTGGCGATAATTTGGCTAAAACTGCGTCCTAGATTTGATTCTTCTAAGGCATCGATCGCATTGGCAAGGATATTCATGAAAACTTGATTCAATTGACCGGGAAAACATTCGATTTTAGGGAGATTGCCGTATTTAGTTATCACTTCGATCTGCGGGCGGTGTTCGTTTGCTTTGAGACGGTGTTTCAAAATCAAAATCGCGCTATCAATGCCTTCGTGAATATTAAAAGGAACTTTGTAGTCTTTGTCGCCTCGGGAGAAGGTACGCAAACTGTTGCTGATGCTGCAAATGCGCTCGCACCCGAGTTGCATTGAATCAATCATCTTCGGTAAATCTTCCAAAAGATAATCGAGGTCTATCTCTTCGGCGTGGTCTGCTATTTCCGATTGCGATGCAGCGGAGCGATACAATTCTAAGTGTTCGATAACATCTTCCAAACTTCTTTTACCTTCGCTTAAATTCCCAGAAATAAACCCAATCGGATTGTTAATTTCGTGTGCGACTCCGGCGACTAAATTACCCAATGCCGACATTTTCTCATTTTGCACGATTTGCAGTTGTGCGTGTTGTAAATTTTTTAAAGTTCGTTCTAGCTGTTGATTTTGCTCTTGCAAAAGTTCGGCTGCTCGCTTGCGTTCAGTGGCATCAACACCCAAACCAATAATCCCTATTGTCTCGCCCTGGGAATTTTTTAACTGCACTTTTGTGATTTCTAAATCGTGTAGTTTGCCGTCAACCAATCTGAGAATTTCGCTGGAGTAATGCGGCAAATCTTGAGCAAGGCAGGCGGCATCGGAAACTAGACAGCCCGCTGCATTCTCCCCCAGTAGATCTTTATAATGATCGACAGCTAGGAAATCGCTCAGAGGCACACCCACATCTTGAGAAAATGTCTTGTTCAAAAACTGAACTTTACCACTGGGATTCACCATCCAAATCCAAATCGGAGCGACATCAAGAATCGCTTGGAGCATTTTCTTCTGATCGGCAAGCTGAGCTTCGGTTCGGCTAATTTTTACTAGCGATCGCTCTAATTGTTGGTTGTAATCCTGATATTTTTTATAGAGCAGAGCATTTTGCAAACAGATGGCTGCCTGGGAACACAGGAGATTGAGAAGTTGCAGGCGATCGCGGGTAAAAACTCTTGCGGTTAAGCGATTTTCCAGATACAAAATGCCGACTAAGTTGCCTCGATCGAGAATCGGCCAACACAACAGGCTCTGCGGTTGGTATTTGAGGATGTAGGAGTCGGAATCCCAATCACGTTGTTGAGCCAGATCCCGAACAATCACAGGTTTCAATAAATTTTTAACGCAGTCAACAATTTTGAGGGGCAAGATATCGCTGTTTTCATCGAGTGTTGCCGATGATAAGTCGATCGCCCACTCGGCTCCCGAATTGTCGATCGCGCTTGTAGCCGCAATTTCCCATTGATTGCCGTTTGGCAAAATCAGCGCTCCTTTGTCAGCTCCTGTATTTTTCATCGCCAGTTGCATCAGTTTGGCAATCAGTCGAGCGAGTTCTCTTTCACTAGAGAGCGCTTGACAAGCTTTTAGCAGTGTTGAAAAATTCCCAAAATCTGAGACGCTCGCCGAAACAGACGGATGAATGGATGGATGAATGGATGGATGAAGCGATTGATTTTCCCCAGCAGGTGTTGGAAAATTTGCTAATGGATTTGCCGGGAGTTTTGCGGGTTCTAAAATCGGTTTTAATAATTGAGGATAACGTTTTTCTAAGTCATCAATTTTTGCTCTATCTCCCCAGCGGACATAGCAATCATAGGCATCTATCATGTAGAGTCTGGCAATTTTTTCTCTTCCCAATGACAGGTAAAACTTAGCAGCGAGTTCGCCGGCAAGAGCTTCTTCATTGACATATTCGTTAGCTTTAGCTCCGGTTATAGCTCGATCGTACAGTTCCATTGCTTCTGCTGTCTGCCCCAAAACGCCCAGCAATTCTGCCTCAACCAGATCGAACTTGTGTTGGTAATTGATCGGCGTATGCTGCGCGAATTCTTTTAGTTTTTTCTGACTAGCCCCAACGCGGTTAAGGATTTGTTGGCGCTCCGCCGGTGCGGCATCTGCATAGATTGCCAAATCTGCCAGCGCATCATAAAAGTCGTGCATCATCGTTACTAGCATCAAAACACAATTCCCAAGATAAGGTTTGCCTCCATTTCCCCTGTCGATTGGCGGCGGATTACGGCTCGAATATATCCCGAATCCGTGGCCTCTTTTTGCTAAAACTTATACACCTCCATGTGGCAGATAACAGTTAAGATTAATTGAAAGATTGGAAGGTTTAATGTATTTGTAAATAATCGGCCTGCGTTCGAGTTTGTCGAGAATGTCTGTGCGGTTGAGGACTATTTCTACCCATCCCATTAACGGTCGCTCATGCAACTTTTTGGTATTTTGGCAGCACCGCGTCCCGGAAAGCCTCAGCCACAACGACGTAGGTTTGAGAATTTTAGCGGCGGGTGGTTGGTCTTTCTCGGACACGAACTGATCGATAGCCGATCGAGAATCTGTGTACAATTGCGCGATCGAGCGATATCCCGGCATTACCGCAGTCAAATCTACTACATCTATTGTTGCGTCCATATCGGCTGACCTCAACTCCGACATTAGCTTGACAAAACTTAGTGTATCTATCTTAGGGCATAAATCACCTAATTTTTGATCGCCAGATCGAAAATTCCAATTGTCTGTTAATGAACAACATTTTATACTTTGGCGATCGCGATTAAAGCTTTTTACTTACGTATAAGTTTCTGCTGTTAATCTCAAATGCGATTCAATGAACGCGAAATACCGTAGAAACACTGCCTTATCATATATTGAAAAATACAATGGGTAATTAATTGAATTTAATATAGCTCGATCGCCCAAATTTCCGTTACGTCGGTCAAAAAGTTTTTATCTTAAAAAATCCAAATACAATCTCTAGAAATTATAAAGAATCCGTCGTGAAAAAAGTGGCATTCCAGTCCCCCCTAGAAAAGGACAGGGACGTTGGATTGTGCTGAAACCCCCCTCCACTCTACTTCCGGCCTAATAGCCCTCCCAGGGGTTAAAACCCAATCCAATATTAATAGGCAGTAGTCTTCACATGGCCGAAAGCATCCAGGATACAAGCCCCCGGATTCCTTCCTTCGCAGACTCAGGATCCAGAAATAAAAAACGTGTATCCGATGAAACTTGCCCCCCGAATTTATCCGTGGGGTCAATGCTTCAATTCTTTAATCTAAAATCTAAAATCTAAAATCCATTGATTTTACCTAGATTCCGACAGGGGTTTTAACCCCTGTCGGAATCTAGCTTCCCGAAAAGGAAACAGCGTTATTTGAGATTAGTCGTCTGTCGCTTTTTCAGCCGCTCGTTGAGTTCAGTCAGTATCTCAATTCACTTTCTAGCAAATATTGTCTGAGGCATCTTGAGCATTCTATCTTGCATCTCGTGCTGCATCATTGATATTTTCTTGGCCGCCGCTGGTATTATATCTCAGAGACTCAGTACCCTCTGCTGCTCTTTCTTTTGCTCCCTGCGTGGCTTCTTTAACAACATCTTTTGCTCCCTTCAAGCCTTCGCGAGTGTTTTCTTTAAGATTAGAAAATCCTTGTTTGGTTTTGTCGCCAAAGTTATCAGCTTTGCGCTGGGCGGTGCGAGCATCTTCCTTCACCTTTTCCCCAATTTGGCCTAGTTTCTCAGGTGCGTCATCCGCTACCCGCCGCACATTTTCGCCTACATTGTTGCTAGATTTCGTGTCAATGCGGTGCTGCGCTTGCTCTTTGAGAAGCTCAGCTTTTGCTTCTGTTGTGGTCATCTTTTTGTTTCTGGGATCGACCTCGCTATAGTCGTTCATCCCGCCTTTGAATTCGGACGTTACAGCCCCTGAAGGCACTTCTTCTCTAATTTTGTCGGCAGTTTTTCCTACCCTCGCATCAGCCTGTCCTGCCATCACATCAGTTTTTCCTGCCGTCACATCAGGGCGGCTACAGGCTGTACTCACTAATACTAAAATGCCAGCCAGAAACACTGTTAAGATTTGTACAGCTCGAATTTTTTTCACAAATGCAGTTAGTCTGTTCATAAAAATGCTCCTTTCTATTGTGAGATCCTCAAATGCCTTGTGGCTTTGTAGATGTCTAGCCTTACCAAATTAGGCACTTAAACACTTTTTAAGTATACGAATAGAAACCGTAGCTTTTCATCTATCCGAAGTTACATTCCTCAAGTTATAGTAGAAAGAAGAAGGAAGAACGAAGAAGGCTCTTCGGCTTTTCGAGCGGATAGAAATCAGCAATCAGTAAGAAGGAATGGACAATCCTCAATCTTCTACCAATTATTAAAAGTCGCAGCACCCCGCACCGGAGAAGGCAAAGTCGTTTCCATACATAGCTGTTTGGTTCTCCATGCGCGCACTATGTTGAAATATTGTGCGTGTTCGGCTCCAAAAAAAACCTTCTAGTCAGGAACTAGAAGGAAGGTGGTGTATGATCTCAAGTACAACAAGGTCTTTAATCGCAATTGTGGCGGCACATCCCGATCGCACACATCTGTCTAATGGCTGAAAGTATGTGCACACTTACTAAGCATTTTGAATCGCTGTTTTTAAACTCTTGCAGAATTCCCCGATCGCCTCTAAACCCTGTTCTGGAGTTCCTTGGGCCAAACGTTTGACAAAAGCACTGCCAACAATCGCAGCATCTGCACCCCATTCTTTCACTTGGCGAGCGTGTTCAGGTTGCGATATACCAAACCCGACGCCGATGGGTTTGTCGGTGACGGTGCGGAGTTCTTGCAGCAACTCTTTTGCTCTCGTTTCTAAGCCTTCGCGTACTCCCGTAACCCCCGTCACACTGACTAAGTAAATAAATCCTTGAGACTGACGGGCGATCGCTTCTATACGACTTTTGGGACTGGTGGGAGCAACTAATAATGTTAGTTCAATCCCTAATTTCTTGGCAGGTTGGATGAGACTGTCTGCTTCTTCTAAGGGCAAGTCTGGTACAACCAATCCCTGAACTCCAGCACTTTTAATTTGCTGCAAGAAGGTTTCTATACCTCGGTACAAAATCGGGTTGTAGTATGTGAATAGAATGATGGGCGATCGCAAATTCGGACTAACTTTCGCTACCATTTCAAGCACCGCATCTAACGTCGTTCCCCGCTGTAGCGCCCTTGTAGCAGCGGCTTGAATCACCGGCCCGTCAGCTAGCGGGTCAGAATAGGGAACGCCAAGCTCGATCGCATCTGCACCGTTATCATCTAAAATTTGCAGTGCTTTAGCCGTTGTCTCCAAGTCTGGGTCGCCAGCAGTAATAAAAGGAATCAATGCACATTGGTTGCTTTTTCGCAACGTTTCAAAACAATTAGAAATAGTCATTAGTTATTAGTCATCAGTCATTGGTCATTGGTCATCATAGGATGTCCCCTCGATCGAGCGCAATTAAATTTGTTTGTAGTGAGGACTTCATTCCTCATAAAACTCCCTCGGACTGAAGTCCTCACTACAAACCTATCGCGCTTATTTTAGGGAACGTGATATCAATCATCAGTCATTAAATTAGCAGTCAATATTACTATTGATGAGTTGTTATTCCCCAGTCATTAGTTCAGAGTTTATTGCTAATGACTAATCATTAATAACTCACTAATAACTAATGACTGAGGACTAAAGACTATTGACTAATTATCTTTTTCTTGCTCTATTTCGGCTTGAAGTTGGGCTAATTCTTCAGGAGTGAGTGCATCTAGCTGCTTCTGCAAGACAGCTTCTTTGTAGTCTTGCAATTGCTGACTGTAGGTCATATTTTGAGTCAGTGCTCGAAATAAATAAGTCACCAGCCAGCCAATCAAGCCGGCGACCAAAAACAACTGACTCCAAATCCCTGCATTCATGCTGTCTAGTCCGGCAAATTGCAGTAGCAAGTAGACAAACCCACCTGCTACAAAAAAGCCGACACTGATTCCAATTACGTCAATACGTCGCATTTAGGCTTCTATCTGCCGCCGTTTGGGCCGAAAATTCAAAAATGGAGCTAGGAGAAACATACCTGGGAAGAAGAAGAACATCAAGAAGTACATGAAGCCGCGCTCAAAAGAGGTAGCGACGTACCAGCGGCTGTTCAGGTAAGCGTAGGTGGCCGCGGGTACTACCAGGAGGTAGGCTCCTGCCAAGACGGCGTAAAGCAGTAAGGTAATATACATAGATTTGCTTTAGGGGAATAATAACACGGGTAAGTCAGTTGACACGCTCCGTTGGCTGGTTAACTATTGTACCGCTTGCGGAGATCCAGCGCGACTTTTGGGAATTTTTTGATTAGGGGTTGCGTAAATTCGGGTTTTGGCTGTAGAATAAAAGGCTGTTGCTGCTAGTAGCTCAAAACCACAGCAGCTTGACCAAAGGGGGGCGTGGCGGAATGGTAGACGCTACGGACTTAAAATCCGTTGACCCGAAACGGTCGTGTGGGTTCAAGTCCCTCCGCCCCCATAAAAATTTCGGAATTATACCTTGCAAGCGAGCGTCCCCGCTCGCTTACCATCATTGCGAACGGCAAATGCGAGCGTCCCCGCAAACAAAAACGAAGTCGCCCCGCGTTATAAACTTTTGCCCATCTAACTTTTACAGTCAAGTTTGATGAAATTCTTGTGGGGTGGGCGTCCCGCCCGCCCAAAAATACAATCTAGATTCGTAACAGCTTATTACGCAGCAACTGGCAAAGTAATCACAAATTCCGTGCCCTGTCCTATTTGAGAATTTACCTCAATTTTGCCTTGATGTTTGGCAAGGATTTGATAGGAAATAGCCAATCCCAATCCAGTACCTTTGCCGATCGACTTTGTAGTAAAAAATGGGTCAAATATCTGTTGGGTACTGGCGGACGCAATTCCCGGCCCGTTATCCCGAATCTTGACGGTGACAGTATTGTCGGCCGTAACTTCCGTGTTAACCCAAATCGTTGGCGAATAGCCTTTGTCTTCCTTTTTCACCTCCTCCAGCGCATCTATTGCATTACTAATAATATTCATAAATACTTGATTCAGTTGCGCGGGATAGCACTCAAGCGCCGGCAACTTGCCGTATTGTTTAATAACTTGAATACCTTGTTTGAGTCGGTGATTGAGAATGACGAGGGTGCTATCAATTCCTTCGTGAATGTCGGCTGATTTCATTTTTCCGTCGTCGGATCGCGAAAAATTCCGCATGGATACGACAATTTCGCGAATGCGATCGGCTCCCATTTTCATCGAAGAGAGGGTTTTTGGTAAATCTTCTCTGAGAAATTCGAGTTCAATGTCTTCGATGCGCTCTAGAATGGCATCTGGTGGGTTGGGATAATATTCTTGATAGAGAGTTACCAAACCTGCCAAATCTTCGATGTATTGATTGGCATAGTTAATGTTGCCGCCGATGAAGTTGACGGGATTGTTGATTTCGTGGGCTATCCCTGCAACCATTTGACCGAGAGATGACATTTTTTCGGTCTGAATTAATAGGGATTGAGTTTGTTTGAGTTCTTTTGTATACTCGCTAACTCGCTGAATCAATTTATTGAAAGACGCCGCTAAAACTCCGATTTCGTCGTTTGTTGTGACTGGTACTTGCAGGTTAAAATTCGATTCGCGAGCGACTTGCTGAGCCACATTAGTAACGGTTTCGAGGGGTTGGGCGATCGCGCGGCTGGTTTTGTCCGCTAGGGTGGCGGCGATGAGTGCTGAAATTAGCATACTTCCGATAATAATTCGGTTTCGCAAACTTCCAGCTTCTTCTAATGCTTGGGTTCCTTGCTGTTTGTGAATTTCTACTGTAGAAATTAGGTCAGTTAAACTTTGAGCAAGGTTATCTAGTACGATCGCCTCTTGGCCGCTGCTAGTCCTCAACATTTGTAGCTGTGCGGACTCAATGCTGTTGGGTGGCAAGTTCCAAACATCCGCTTCTTTTAACTGCAATTTAATTAGCTTACCGTAGTAATCAATGACGAGGGCTGATTTCTTCAATATAGCGTGCAATGCTGCCTCTTCTGTTGCTAGTCTCTTGGGATTTTCTAGTGCGAAAGATTCAATTTCTGAAATCAGGACTTTGGCCTGATTGATTTGCCCGAAAAACCGATCTTGTTCGTATTGCAGCGCCACAGTGTTTCCCAAAACGACTGGCAATCTCGCCGCGTGCGATCGGGCTTCAAATACGGTATTTTGCAAATTTTGCAGCATTTGCTGCTGCTGCCCAGCAACATTCACCTGAACTAAAGCTTGCTTGCGAAAGTAGTCTCCCAATCTCAGTCCCGCACCAGTTCCCAAAATCGCTATGCCGATAGCTAAAGCATAGCCATAGCTAATTTTTTGGCCGATCCGCAAATGGTTGCATTCTGCCTTTAGCCCAGTTAGATTAATAGTTGAAGTCGGTAACAAATGTTTTTGAGCATAGTGCTTTTGCTCTACCTTGCTATTTTTGGACTGACTGTGGGTAAATAATAACATGGGAAGTTCCTCCCAAACAAATTAGGAGTAATTGAGCGAATAAAAGCAGAATGCACTTATGCTGAAGGCGGAAAGCAGTTTTGAGTGTTGAATTTTGAATTTTGAAATCTTTATCTCACAACTTAACTCTTCCTCTAGTATCTCTATTTTTATACTAGAGTGTTTGTGATCTATATCAACTATTTATGTGATTATACGCAGAATGGCCAAATTTATGGTAACAGCGATTAGTATTTTTAGTCAGTTGTGACACAAGGCCCAACTATGGGTTCTCCCCGTTTTTCTTTTTTTGCCAGTTCTAGGTTTAATTCCAGCACTTTTGCTAAAATATTGTCGCGGTCAGTGAGTTTAAAGAGCTGACTTGTTAATTATTTAAAAAACTTGTTGTAAATGGGAGTAATTCCCCAGTGTTTGACTAACATTTTTTAAGTGCGGTACAGTGAAGTAGTAAGAGCGAAGCGCGATCGCCTTTCTCCTTCCTAAACGTTTTCCCTTTTAATACTGTAGCAGCTTTAATATGACTTAAATTATTCAGTTTAGGATGATGTTATCTTGACAAAGAAATAAGTATAAAATACTTCCTTGGCTCGCCAGGGACTTAAGTCCCTGTCTAATAGCAAAAGTAAGTTGAAACCGACTGAAATACTAATTTTCCCGTCCTATGCAAGAGGACTTCAGCTTTGAGGCAGGGGTTGAAATCCCTGCTTGAGTGTCGGATTGGCTCAGTGACCGATCATCCAAGGTCGTCCCCCTCGGTGTTCGCGATTCCGCAGCGGTTTAGGTTCCTCAGAACGCTTAACTACCTGCGGTTCCCGATTTTCTTGACCTTTCAAGCGCAGCTTTCCAGTTAGAATCATCGGCGGCGAAAAGATGCGTTTAGCAACTGTTTCGCAACTCGGGCAAAGCACCGGTGTATCTGCTTCTGCAAGAGGGCGCCACTTATCAAAAGTGCCGCAAGTTTCACACTTAAAATCGTAAAGAGGCATATGAATTTTTGATGGTAAATTTGGCTGCAATGACTAGGCGGCGGGCAGCGCCCGCCCTACTAATTGAGGACTTACGCAAGAAAGCAATTTTTAGACTATTTGTGGGGGTAAGGTGCGCTTCGGCGCACCCTACAAAAGCGAATCTGTGCGTAAATCCTGTAATTAAGATGGCAGAATATCCATCTGGAAAATTTCTGTCGGTAAAGCAATCGTGCAGCAAGCATTGGGAATATCCACAATGCCGCTGATGCGACCCTCAACCGGAGCACAGCTTAATAGCAAATACGCTTGTTCTCCGGTAAAACCAAACTTTTTCAAATATTCGATCGCATTCAAACAAGCTCGGCGATAAGCAACGTGGGCATCCATATAATACTGCTGACCCGTAAATTCATCAACAGAAATGCCTTCAAAAACGAGGTACTCAGAATAGCGGGGTTCCACCGGCCCGGGTTTGAAAATCGGGTTAACGATCGCGTATTTATCCATGCCACCTTTGATAATATCAACGTGGAGGTCGATGTACCCCGACATTTCAATTGCCCCGCAGAATGAAATCTCCCCGTCTCCTTGAGAAAAGTGAATATCTCCCATCGAAAGTTTCGCGCCTTCGACATAAACCGGGAAATAAATTCTCGAACCCCGCGACAGGTTTTTAATATCGCAATTACCGCCGTGTTCCCGGGGAGGAACAGTGCGCGCCGCTTCTGCCGCAACTCGCTCGAATTCTGCCCCTTGCAGCGACCCCAAAACTGCATTCTTGGGGTTCGGCAGTGCTGCTAAAGGCGGCACTCTATCGGGATTTGTTGCTACTAATTCCGCTTCCCGTTTGTTCCATTTATTCAACAATTGCTGAGAAGGAGCGCAGCCGATTAAACCCGGATGAGTAATCCCAGCAAACCTAACTTTTGGTATGTGTCGGGAAGCGGTATAAATTCCCTGAAAATCCCAAATTGCTTTAGCAGCAGTCGGAAAATGTTCGGTCAAGAAACCGCCGCCGTTTTCTTTAGCAAAAATTCCCGTAAAACCCCATTCGTCTCCTTGCAAAGCTCCGATGTCGAGAATATCGACTACTAAAATATCCCCCGGCTGCGCGCCGTTAACGTAAATGGGCCCGCTTAAAACGTGAACTACTGTTAAGTCTACATCGCGAATGTCGTCGGGACTGTCGTCATTTTTAATTTGTCCGTCTGTCCAGTCTTTGCACTCGATGCGAAATACATCGCCGGGATTGACGGAAACTACTGCTGGAATATCTGGATGCCAGCGATTGTGACCGACTAATTCCTGTTCTGACATCGGTTTGGTCAAATCAACTTTGAAGAGAACTTGAGGCATATTCTGCGCTCCTCTAGTTACTGATTTTTACATGGTACGCGCATCTTCGCCGATCTGATGGTTGATAAATGTAAATTCTTATACTAATAAGTGCAGAAACCAAAAATATTTCAGATAACGATTATCATTATTTCTTTAATTGCAGGGCAGCGCCGCAGTCGTGGTATGTTTTAGATTGGGAATGTTTTTAAATTAAAAAATTAGTGACTGAAAATTTGACCAAACAACATATAGATCAAGTTGAAAATGGATGGCACGGCCACCTGAATTTAGTCTATGCCAACCGCAGCGGTGCAACTCAAATCATTCACAATCAAATGCAAGCGCCCCTAAAGGTGCAGCGTCCGTTTTATCCTGAAGGGAAAGAGATTTGCCACAGCGTCATTTTGCACACGGCTGGGGGAGTTGTCGGGGGCGATCGACTTTCCAGCCATTTTCACCTCCAACCCAACGCCAAAGCCTTGATTACCACGGCAGCCGCTGGTAAAATCTATCGCAGCAGCGGACTAGAATCACAACAAAATATCGACATCAAACTAGAAGCCGATGCTAATTTAGAATGGCTGCCACAGGAAACAATAGTTTTTGACGGCGCAATATATCGGCAAAATTTGCGGGTAGAATTAGCACCAACAGCGAGGATTTTACTGTGGGAAATTACCCGCTTTGGACGCAGTGCTAGGGGCGAAAAGTTCTTGTCTGGAGAATGGATATCGCACACCGAAGTCTGGCAACAAAACAGCCCCTTATGGATTGACAGACAATTGCTCAAAGGTGGAGAAAAAATGCTCGAAAGTCCTCACGGACTCGCAGGAAAACCCGTAGTCGCCACCCTCGCTTGGGTAGGCGAACCCGTCACCACCGAACTCGTGGAAAAAGTGCGAGATTTGCCATCTGAGGCAAAAATTTATCCTGGTAATTCCACCGTCGGCGTGACTCGTATTCCTAACGGTTTGCTGTGCCGATATCGCGGTACATCCACAACCGCAGCTAGAGACTGGTTTGTCAATATTTGGCAGTTGCTGCGCTTGTCTTTTTCACAACGCCCTTGCTGTTTGCCCAGAGTTTGGATAAAATAGTATGATCTTTGAGTTTCAATGTATAGTTGCCCTCCTAACTAGATTATTCATCTCTCTCTTCTCTTCCTCTGCGCCTTTTGCGGTTTAATCGTTCATTCAGAAACAACCGTAAACGATATCATAACCAAATAATGCGATCGCACTTACAAGAATAAAAATGCAACTCACCCCCCAAGAAAAAGACAAGCTGCTGATTTTCACCGCCGCCCTGGTAGCAGAGCGCCGGAAACAAAGAGGTTTAAAATTAAACTATCCAGAAGCACTAGCCTACATTTCTGCAGCCATTTTAGAAGGAGCCAGAGACGGTCTCACCGTCGCCGATTTAATGAGTTATGGAACAACTCTCCTGACGCGGGAAGATGTGATGGAAGGGATACCAGAAATGATTCATGAAGTCCAGGTTGAGGCGACTTTTCCCGATGGAACTAAACTCGTTACAGTACACGATCCGATCCGTTAAAAAAATCAACCACACAGACTCACAGGAGGAAAAAATGATTCCAGGAGAAATGATTGTTTTAGCAGGCGAAATAGAACTAAATGCAGCGCGGGAAACAGTGCGGTTGCTGGTAGGAAATAAAGGCGATAGACCCATACAAGTTGGTTCACACTATCACTTTTATGAGGCAAACGAAGCCTTAGAATTTAATCGAGAACAAGCAAAAGGAATGCGATTGGATATCCCCGCAGGTACAGCAGTCAGGTTTGAACCCGGAGATGAAAAGCAAGTGCAATTAGTACCTTTTGTAGGTAATCGTGAAGTCTACGGCTTTAATGGAAAAGTGAACGGTAATCTGGATGCTGAAGTATGAAGCCAGAAGGTAGTTCACGATTGTTGAGTTTTGAATTTGAAACTTTTTAACTTAAAAGTCCAAGCAGTTTCCAAAAATAATGCAACTGTAGGGAATCTCCACACTATGATAGTGATCAGTCATCCCCAATCCCCCATCGAAAATGGTATCAATTCCAGCCCTACGCCTGGAGAGTGCTCAAGTAATTTCAAAACTGTTTCTATGCCTTCTGTATAAGTCCCTTCTGCCTTTCTTTTGTTAGTTAAATCTCATACTTTTGAGCGAGTTAAAATCTGCCGTTTGGGGTATACCGTAGTTGTTAAAATTGCCAAGATATACAGCAAAAGTGCGTGATGAACCCAAAATTAGTTGACCAGATAAAACAGACTTTGAAGCAGAGCTTGCTTGCAACATCAAGGCGTGTCTGGAGAACCCCGTTAGACCGGCGCACCAGCATCAAATTGTTAGATGACAGCATCGTTTATAAAAAGCAGCATGAACCCATTAATATACCCGCATTAACCTCGGTAAATAAAGTACCTTCTCGCTTTTTTGCCACGGAAAAAACCGTGTCTTTTGACCCAGATTATGTTTGGAAGATTTCCCTGAATCAAAAAATAAATTCTCTAACTATTTGTACCTCTGGCAACACGCTTTTGAATAACAAGTTGCTTTTAGACTTGGATTTTCGGATTAGCGGTGCGGGCATTCTGGAATGGCCTTACAAACCTAACCAAATTACCTATCCGCTGGTAGTTGCTCCTTGGTCGCATTTGTGGTGCAGTTATTATGATTATGTGATTTTTGTGCTGGCTAAACTTTGTCGAATTGAGGAGGCTTTAGGTAAGGAAATTTGGCAAGAAGCCAAAATTTGTTATCCTTTACGACATACAGATTTTGAGTTGGGCTTTATGACCAAACTCGGTATTCCGGAAAGTTCACTAATCGACACTAGGGCTAGAGATACGGGATATCATGGAGAAAGTCTGGTGGTGGGAAACAATCAAGACTGGTATTTTCCCAGTCCTTACGATATAGAGCTTTTGCGGAAAAAATTCTGTCTTAAGGAAAAAGTAAAGCCTTATAGAAAACTTTATCTGTCGAGAAGCGGCCGGCGCAAGGTTAAAAATGAAGTACAAGTGCGAGAGGTTTTGAAAGAATTTGATTTTGAAATTTTGGAAGATATCTCGCGCACTGTTGATGAACAAATTCGTCTGTTTGCAGAAGCGGCGGTGGTTGTCGGCCCTCACGGGGCTGGTTTTACAAATTTGCTGTGGTGTCAGCCGGGAACGAAAGTATTGGAATTCTTTTATGGAGGGTACACTCCGCCATATTTCTATTACATTTGTCAGCTATTGGGAATAGAATACTCGCGTATCGTTGATGACAACAATGTAGCGGAAGATTGGAGTTTCATTGGCATGGATATGACGGTAGATGTGGAGATTTTGAAAAGGGAAATCCAGAAAATGCTGGAGTAAATTTGCCCCTTCATAGCATTTGCGATTTTCGAGGGGCAGAATTGAGGACGATCGGGGTTTTAAAGCTTGCCTAATGTGGTATTTTTTTTACTGTTGCAGATTGAGGAAGTCGGCACATACTATAATTCAAGTGGGTCTCAACTGCTAACTAAAAATTTATTAATATTAGGAGCAAGCATGAGTTACAGAATGGATCGCCGCGCCTACGCAGAAACCTTCGGACCGACTGTGGGCGATCGCGTCCGGTTAGCCGATACAGAATTATTCATAGAAGTTGAAAAAGACTTCACAACCTACGGGGATGAAGTTAAATTTGGCGGTGGCAAAGTCATTCGCGACGGCATGGGACAGTCGCCTATTTCTAATGCAGACGGCGCTGTTGACACGGTGATTACTAATGCTTTAATATTAGACTGGTGGGGAATTGTTAAAGCAGATGTCGGCATTAAAGACGGCAAAATTGACAAAATTGGTAAAGCCGGAAATCCTTATATTCAAGATAGGGTAGATATTATTATCGGGCCTGGTACTGAAGTAATTGCGGGCGAAGGAATGATTCTCACCGCTGGGGGAATTGACACTCACATTCACTTTATTTGTCCCCAGCAAATTGAAGTGGCGATCGCCTCTGGAATCACGACAATGATTGGCGGCGGCACAGGCCCTGCAACGGGTACAAACGCCACTACCTGCACTCCCGGGCCTTGGCATATGTACCGAATGCTGCAAGCAGCCGACGCTTTCCCCGTAAATCTAGGGTTTTTAGGTAAAGGAAATAGCAGTCAACCGCAAGGATTAATTGAACAAATCTTTGCCGGTGCAATGGGTTTGAAACTCCACGAAGATTGGGGAACTACACCAGCAACGATCGACACTTGTTTGAGTGTTGCTGACGAGTACGACGTGCAAGTTGCAATTCACACGGATACTCTCAATGAAGCGGGATTTGTGGAAGCTACAATTGCGGCTTTTAAGAATCGTGCTATTCACACTTACCACACTGAAGGTGCTGGTGGCGGACACGCACCGGATATTATTAAAGTGTGCGGACAAGCTAATGTTTTGCCCTCGTCAACTAACCCGACTCGCCCTTACACTGTCAATACTTTAGAAGAACATTTAGATATGTTGATGGTTTGCCACCATTTGGATCGAGGCATTCCTGAAGATGTGGCTTTTGCTGAATCGAGAATTAGAAGGGAAACTATTGCTGCTGAGGATATTCTCCACGATTTAGGTGCGTTTAGTATGATTTCTTCGGATTCTCAGGCGATGGGAAGAGTGGGAGAGGTGATTATTCGGACTTGGCAAACGGCACATAAAATGAAAGTGCAGCGGGGACATTTACCCCCCCTAAGCCCCCCTTACCAAGGGGGGGAAACAGAGGAAATTAACGATAATTTTAGGGTGAAGCGGTACATTGCGAAATATACAATTAATCCGGCAATTACTCACGGAATTAGTCAGTATGTCGGTTCGGTGGAAGAGGGGAAATTGGCGGATTTGTGTTTGTGGCGGCCGGCTTTTTTTGGGGTGAAACCGGAACTGGTAATTAAAGGAGGGGCGATCGCCTACGGGCAGATGGGAGATGCTAACGCCAGCATTCCGACGCCGCAACCGGTGCATATGCGGCCGATGTTTGGCAGTTTTGGCGGGGCGATTGGGGCGACTTGTCTGACGTTTGTTTCGCAGGCTGCGCGCGATCGAGATCTTGCCGCACAGCTCGGTTTGCAAAAGCCGACTGTAGCAGTTTCCGGGACGCGACAAATTAGCAAAAGAGACATGAAACTCAACGATTATTTGCCACAAATGGAAGTCGATCCAGAAACTTATGAAGTTAGGGCGGATGGGGAATTGTTAACTTGCGAACCGGCAACAGTTTTGCCAATGGCGCAGCGATACTTTTTGTTTTGATGCTAAATCTGTTGTAAATAGGTGATTCGCTCATCAACCTCTTATTTCTCGTAGAAACGGGGTTGATGAGCGTAATTACTAACAAATAAAATGTCCTGGAGTTCGCAGGAAGTGAAGCAAGTATTCTGAATATGATTTTATTTTGATAAATTGAGCGATCGCACTATCAAACCCTGGCACAAAAACCAAAAATAAAGTGCAATATTAATTCCGCTCAATAGCTTCGGAATTCCCTCCAGCAAGCTCGAAATTATCTCGTTTTTTAAAGGCAGCGCTTCTGCAAAAAAGGCAACAAATAACAAACCAACGCCGCTCAGCAGTAAAGGATAGGGAGTCGAGCGAATTTGTCTCCGAAAAGCTAATCCGTATGCAATTGCCAGCACGGCGTAAAATATGACAATTGTGACTTTCGGAAAGCCCGCACGTCCCAGATGAACGTGGGTGCGAAAAACTTCATTGAACAGAAAGCAACCTGCAAACAGTCCCGAATATAAAATAAATCGATTTTCTGGGCGATCGGGTTGAATAATTCTCAGCAATCCAAAGGTAAAAGCGCACACCATTACCGATAAATAAAATAACATTTGAAACGCCAAAAAAAAGAAACCTGCACCCGGATACGTGGCAGAGCAAGGCGGCAAAAATAACCCTTTTACCGAAGAACTAAATAAACTCAGACACGCCGTCACTAGCCCCACTAGCACTAAAGTTAAACTATTGAACAACAATACAGTTCTGTAATTTGCCATAATTAATAACTAAAAGCCAACAACAGTATATTGCGCGTCAAGCCATTTTTTGCTAGGGCTTGTGCACGCCGGTTCAGAAACCGGATTTTTTACGAAAATACTGCGTTGTGACCCGCAAATTCGGTAAAAAACCCGGTTTCTCTGTCGGAGTGCATAAGTCCCGATCGCGTTCTTTGAGTAAAGGTGAAATATTCGGTAAAAGGACGAAGCGCCGTGCTGTGTTTCTACAGTAGGCAATTGAGAATCGGCAGATATCTAAACAGAGAGGAAATCTTCAGGGCCGATGAGGTTCCGAGCAACGCCTGTCAAAGCAGCTAAAACTTCACCGCTGCTGGCTACTCTAATTAATGTGCTGTTAGTTCCAGGAGAAATTGATAGCTGTCCGAAGGTCAAGCCATTGATTAATTGAATGGTATCTTGAGAGTTGCCGAAATCAGAGATGATATCAACTCCCAATCCCGCACCTAAAACAAATACATCGTTGCCCGCGGCGCCGACTAGATTATCGTCGCCCAAACCGCCGTTGAGGGTGTCAAAACCTTTGCCCCCAGACAGGTTATCGCTGCCGTCGCCACCATTGATGATATCGTTGCCCCGCAAACCACTCAGCAGGTCATCGCCTGCCAAACCGTTGATGGTGTCGTTGCCGGGAGTGCCTGTCAGGTTGTCGTTGCCGTTCGTGCCGTTGATGGCGTTTGGAGGGTTATTGATGCCGCCTGAAGTGTTGCCGATGTCAGAAACAAAGATGTCGGCGGTATTGTTGGTATCCCCCGGCACGAGGTTGGATGCACCAGATGCAAACACCACAAACCGCCGGTCGGCTGATATTGAGGGCCCAAATAATGCGTCGTCATACTGCCCCCGATCGCCTGCTGAATCTACAGAGACGCGGGTGATAGTATTGGTTGACAAGTCCCGCACGAAGATGTCCTGTTTATTGTTAGTGTCTCCCGGCACGAGGTTGGATGCAGCAGAAGAAAACGCCACAAACCGCCCGTCGGCGGAGATGGAGGGGTTGAAGGAGTTTTCGTCCCCCTGAATGCCTGCTGAGTTTACAGAGACGCGGGTGGTAGTATTAGTTGACAAGTCCCGCACGAAGATCTTAACTTGGTTAAAAAAATTGTTAGTGTCTCCCGGCACGAGGTTGGATGCCTGAGATTGAAACGCCACAAACCGCCCGTCGGCTGAGATGGAGGGAATGGAGGAGTCGCTGTTCCCCGGATTGCCTGCTGAGTCTACAGAGACGCGGGTGGTGGTATTGGTTAACAAGTCCCGCACGAAGATGTCGTCGCGATTGTTCGTCTCTCCCAATCGGTTCGAGGCATAAGAAGTAAACGCCACAAACCGCCCGTCGGCGGAGATGGAGGGGGTGAGGGAGTCGCTGTTCCCCTGATTGCCTGCTGAGTCTACAGAGGCGCGGGTGGTGGTATTGGTTGACAAGTCCCGCACGAAGATGTCGAACCGATTGTTCGTGTCTCCCGGCACTAGGTTGGAGGCATAAGATTGAAACGCCACAAACCGCCCGTCGGCCGAGATGGCGGAATTGTTGGACAAGGAGTTCCCCTGATTGCCCGCTGAGTCTACAGAGACGCGGCTGGTGGTATTGGTTAACAAGTCCCGCACGAAGATGTCGCTTTGATTGTTAGTATCCTCCGGCACTAGGTTGGAAAAAGATGCAAACGCCACAAACCTCCCGTCGGCTGAGATTGAGGGATTGAAGGAGTCGTTGTTTCCCTGATTGCCTGCTGAGTTTACAGAGACGCGGGTGGTAGTATTGGTTGACAAGTCCCGCACGAAGATGTCGTTTTTATTGTTGGTGTCTCCCGACCCGAGGTTGGATGCCTGAGATTGAAACGCCACAAACCGCCCGTTGGCTGAGATGGAGTAAGCGTTGGAGAAGCCGTTCGCCTGATTACCTGCTGAGTCTACAGAGACGCGAGTAATGGTCATAAGTCCTCACACTAAACTTGCACGTTTGATAAATTGACGAGTGTTCGATCGCCCGAAGCTTCTGACAAAACAGATTCGCGCGCTTGTAGGGCGATCGACTAATGTTTCTGAATAGACTTCTCCAAAAATTATATTATTGTGGCACAGGCATCCTGCCTGTTCAAGATTTGCATTTCTGGAGTGGCATTCATAGCGGGATATTCTGGTGCACAATAGTTCGGACCATTCACTCAACACGCTCTAATTTAATCGCGACTCTCCTGGATTTGTGGTGGAAACAGTAGTTAGCGTTTCGCTAACCCAGGTAAAATGCCCCCACCAAAGCAAGTTTTATTTTTATTTATTATCACCTCAAACTCAGGAGAGTTTTAATCGCTCGGTAAACTCAATTTTAATACCTGTCCAACTGATACCTCGTGCTTGTGCGTCGCTACTACCACGGCACCTTCTAATCGCGGATCGTAACATCCAACCCAAGCCGCAGGATGACATTCGTGTACTAAATACCCGTAAAGCCAAATTGCTCCTCTACCTTCAATGACAATTCCTTGGCTCAATTGAACGTCTTGAGGAAGTTTCAAACCTTGTAAATCATTTGGCGTGATGATACCGTCTTGAGTTGTAATACGCAAGCGCAAATGTTGGTAAGCTAAACCGTCTTGAGTTTGATGGGGAATTATTTTTAATTCAATAGGATTCATTGGATGCACAAATGTTGAAGGCTGCGATAAAATCATATACCTTTTAGGGTAAATTGGGAATCCGATCGCCAACTTTCAGTCCCAATTGGGCCGCCCTTCCGCCTCTTAGTTCGATCACTCCGTCAACGGGAACATCCGGGCCGTAGTTGGGGCAGGTTTCGCTCAAACACGGCGGTACGTTAGGAATTATTGCCTGCACTACGCCTTCCCGCAGAAAAACCATATCGAGCTCAATAAACACGTTTTTCATCCAAAAACGCACGTTTCGCGCGGGTTCGATCGGGAAAAACATTCCTCTGTCCTCCGGTAATTCTGTCCGAAACATTAAACCTGTGGCTTGTTCTTGGGGAGTTTGCGCCACTTCCAGTCCGATCGCGCGATCGGCTATAATCGTGTTAACCGAAATTGGCAAAAGCTGACCCCTATCTAGTCCGCCAAACAGCGAAATAAAGTTGGATTCAGTCAGATTAGAATTTCCCGAAACAACTCCTAAATATTTGCCCGAATCTTTATCTTTCATAATAGTTTGGTTGTCAGAAACAGAAAGCTCTAAATCGCTAAACTTCATGCCTTCTGTCAAGACAATTTTATCATTGCCGTTGCCAAAATCTGTAATTATATCGGCTTCAGTAATAGTAGATGCGGCGACGGTTTTTTCCATCACAAATAAATCATCCCCCGCGCCTCCTGTTAAGACATCCCCGCCTTCGCCGCCTATTAGCAAATCGTTACCCCGATCGCCAAACATCCAATCGGAGTCTTGTTCTCCATAGATTGTATCGCTTCCCTGACCGCCAGACAGCGTATCAGCGCCTTCATTTCCTGCTAGCAAATCATTTTCCCGATCGCCAAAAATTCGGTCGTTTCCCCCCAAACCTTGAACAGTATCATTACCCGCAAATCCTCTAATCGTATCGTTGCTGAGAGTTCCCAGGAGAAAATCGAAGCCGAAACTACCGTCGATGTTAACCATTTTGCGTTTAATGATGCGTTTAATAGAATGAAGATTTGGCGATCGGCATCCGCCAACCGGTACCAAAAGCTCGATCGCTAATTTTCAAACCCGGGGCTGCTTGTCGCCGTTTAAACTCTGCTTGCCTCACTAATTTTACTACACGTTTAACCACGGCTTCCTCGTGTCCTGCAGCGACAATTTGTTGGGCAGATTCGTGATTTTCTATTAACCGCTGCAAGATGTCATCCAAAACATCGTAATCCGGCAAAGAATCTTGGTCAATTTGTCCCGGTTTCAGTTCAGCACTCGGCGGCTTAGTAATAATATTAACCGGAATAATGTCCTTTCCAAAGTCAGCCTGATTTTTAATTTTCTCACTCCCAGAATTCAGCCACCGACAAAGCGAATACACGCGAGTTTTCGGCACATCAGAAATCACCGCCAATCCCCCATTCATATCGCCGTAGAGAGTGCAGTAACCCACCGCCATTTCCGACTTATTGCCAGTCGAAAGCAGCAAATGTCCGAACTTATTAGAAATTGCCATCAACAGATTGCCTCGAATCCGCGATTGAATATTTTCCTCAGCAATCCCAAAAGTTGTATTGGCAAACAAATCGGCGAGAGTGCGATCGTAAGTTTTCATCAAATCGCCGATCGGCAATAGTTCGATCGCGATGCCCAGATTTCGGGCTAATTCCAAAGCATCATTAACCGAATGATCTGAACTGTAAGGAGAAGGCATCAACACCCCTAGAACATTTTCGGGCCCGATCGCGCAACTGGCGATCGCGGCCACCAAAGCCGAATCTATCCCGCCACTCAAACCGAGTACAACCTTAGAAAAACCGCATTTGCGAACATAATCTCGCACTCCCAAAACCAAAGCCGCCCAAATTTCTGCATCTCCCTCGGCAGGATAAAAACTCAACGGCGTCGCCTTAATTCCTGCTGCATTTTGCTGATGGCTGCCAACTAAATCTTGTTTAGTTGCGTCATATTCCAGCACCGCAAAACCCGTTTCAAAAGAAGCTAATACCTGAATTAAATCACCCTTGCAATTCACAGCAAAACTGCTGCCGTCAAAAATAATATCGTCATTTCCCCCTACCTGATTAGCGTAAATAATCGGTATCCCACAGCGGATGACGCTGTGCTGCAACATCGCCGATCGCACTCCCCGCTTCCCCGCAGAATAAGGCGATGCCGACAAATTCAGCACTAAATCTACACCCAATTTTGCCAAATCGGAAACAGGATCGCCTGCGTAACTGCGTTTACCCCAAAATTCCTCATTGTTCCACAAATCTTCACAAATTGTCACGCCGATTTTGAGTTCGCCAATAGAAAAGTAATTGCTGTTTTCTCCCGGTTCAAAATATCTATCTTCATCAAATACATCATAAGTAGGCAACAAGCGTTTATGAAAAACTTGTTTGACGGCGCCATTTTGCAACAAAACAGCGCTATTAAACAATGATTTTCCGCCGAGTTTAACAGCATTAGCATTAGGTAAGGCAGTACCTGCTATGACTGCCAACTCCGGCGGCAAAGCTTGCGCCAGTTGCAGCAACTGTGCACCTGCATCTGCAATAAAACTCGGATTGATTAACAAATCGCGCGGCGGATAACCGATCAGGGAAAGTTCCGGTGTTAGCAATAAGTTTGCGCCCTCAACCTCAGCTTGTTTCGCAGCCTCCAGAATTAGGTTGGAGTTGCCAAAGATATCACCAATAGTAGGATTGAGTTGTGCGATCGCAATTTTCATATCACCAAATCACTTAATAAATATTGCTAACAATCCGCCCGCGCGGACTCACTTTCCTATAGTCCTAGATTTGAATGTAGCGAAAAATCACTTAGATTTGTAATGTTTCAACTCTTCCTCAATATAATAATTTACCAAATCCCGGTAAATATTTTCAACCACATCAGGATTCAAACCCGATTCTTGAGCCCACTCGCGCCGCTGCTGTAACATAGCCTGAAAGCGCTCCGACGATCGAACGCTAGCTTCACTCGTTTTGAACCTTGCTGCCGCGATGACGTATTGAAATCTTTTGCTCAAAGCATCGATCACTTCTCGATCGATAATATCAATTTCCTCCCGAACTTCGTGAATATTAGCGCATTCATCAGGGTCTTTCATCGTCTGCACTCCTTAATAGCTTCTATTCTAATGTTACTAAATTGATCCCCGAATGTCATCCAAGGAACAGCTAGATAAACACCAGCGGCTTATTTTTGAAAGGAGCAAAAGCGGCCGCATCAAAGCGGTACAAACTAGCAGGGCGGCCAGCCCCGCGCGAAACCTTAACACCGGTATCGCACAAAAAACCCAATTTCAACAATCGAGATCTAAAATTAGAATAATCAGAAAAGCTTTCCCCCAAAATAGTTGTATAAAGTTGGTACAAATCGCTCAAAGTAAAAAGTTCCGGCAAAACTTCAAAAGCTACCGGACTGTATTCAAGTTTGTTACGCAGTCGCCGGTATCCGTATTCGAGAATTTGATTGTGATCGAAGGCAAGCTGTGGAACTTGTTGCACGGGATACCAAGCAATGCCGCCGACGCGGTGGCCCACACCCGCCACTACACTCCCAGCAATTAACTCAGCTTCCTCAAAGCGAACCAAAGCAAAATAACTCACCGAAAGATAGCGATCGCCCCTGGTATACTCTCGAGGATCGCGCCCCGGTTCTCCGAAAGTATACAATTGCTCCAGATACAAATTTTTTACCCGAATTTTCTCAGACAAAATCCGGTAAGCCGCATTTTCAAGAGACTCGCCCTGACGCACCAAAGTACCGGGAAGACTCCAAGAATCGATAAACGGTTCGTCTTGCCGCATTACCAACAGCACCAACAAGCGGTTCTGCACGGCATCGACGGAGAAAATCACATTATCTACTCCTACTTTAAAGTCAGCTAATGAGCAACCTTCGCCCTTTTTCGTGCCTCGTGCCATGCGTACAAATGCTCCCTATTTATGTAATCTTCGATGGTCGGAGTCAGAGCTTCCCTGTCTCCTGTTTCCCGATAGGAAGTAGAAGAAACATTGGGAGCACTCAAAGATGCGATCGCCACGTCTGCACCCAGGCGCCTCAACTGCCACAAATCTAATTGCTCTGACGGATAACCGGGTCGCGGTACTATCAGTAACTCCACTTGTTTTAACAATTGTTCAAATTTGTACCACCGAGACAGTTGCCCCACCAAGTCCGAACCTATTATCAGCGTCAAATCTGCATTCGGCCACAGCAATCTTGCTTGTTCCACAGTTTCCACCGTCCTCGGACTGCTGAGTTCTGGATGCAAGCAAAGATTGTGTCTGGGCGAATTAATTTCTTGAATCATTAACAGCAGCATTGCCGATCGGTGTTCTAGAGAAGTTTGGTGCGACTTAAAAGGATTGTCCGACGCCCAAACTGCTACCCAATCAAAATGTTGCGAAAGCCAACTCAGAATTGTTTTGTGTCCTGCTGTGGGTGGATCGGCACTGGTTCCAAAAAGAGCAATCTTCTGCATAGGGAATCGGTAATGAGTAATGGGTAATTGTTGACTGTTGACTTTTGACTAATGACTACTGACTCTTTTTGGTTTTTTGGGTGAGACTCTGCAAATCTGGAGAAATTTCCACCTGCGGCGAAATTGGGTTGTCAAGTTGGCGAGTTTCGGGTCGAAGACTGGCGACAGAAGCAGCAGTTCGTTTGGCGATATCGTCCAAACTTTCCTGGTTCTGGACTCGTTTGCCGTCCTTGACAACCAATTTCATTAATGGTATAGAATCGCAATTATTAATATTTTCTCCGGACAATGCCAAACAATCTCCGAGAATTTGCCCATTTTCAATATGTCTAAAAATTTGCTTTCTTCCTGGATATGTTACCTTGCCGCTTGCCTCTTTCATCACCGGAATTCCGTCAATTTCCACCAACTTATAAACACCGTTGACAGGGGAACCGCTGACCAACTTGGTTCCCAAACCGTAACCGTCAATGCAAGCGCCGCTACTTTTTAATTTAGCAATTTCTCGATCGTCCAAATCGCCGCTAGCAAAAATTGGAACGCCCGGAAGGATCGATCGAACTTCCCGAGACAGCACCCCCAAATCGCCCGAATCCAGCCGCACGCCTTCCAACTGCATTTCACCGCTGTTTACTCGATCTGCCAACATCCGCGCCGCCGCCACAGTATCATAAGTATCGATCAGCAGCGGCGCCCCCGGAAAATAGCGGTGAAAAGCTGCAAACGCCTGATTCTCGCTGCCTTCGAGGGCAGCCACAGCCATTACCAAAGCATGGGCGATCGTACCGACAGGCTTGCGGCCCAACTTCAAAGCAGCCAAAACATTAGAAGTTCCGTCGAATCCCGCAGCCAGGGCAGCCCTAGCCGCCCAAACAGCAGCTTGAGGCCCAAAAGCCCTGCGCGTCCCGAATTCAAGCAACTTAGCCTCCGGGCCCGCCACATCGCGCAGCCGCGCTGCCCGCGTCGCAATCAAAGTTTGATAATTTATGGCATTCAATAAATAAGTTTCCACCAACTGAGCCTGCCACAGAGGAGCCTCAATTCGCAGCAGAGGCTCGTTGGCAAACACCGCCGTCCCCTCCGGCACCGCCCAAACATCGCCAGTAAAGCGGGCTGTGGCGAGTAAAGTCCAAAATCGCTCCGGGGCGCCGGCAAAAATCCCACTGGACTGCAAAGCCTGAATTTGCGCCGGCGAAAACCGAAATTTCTCCAAATAATCGAGAACTTGAGCCAAACCCATGGCGATCGCGTAGCCAAAACCCTCTGGCAGCCTGCGCGCGAATAATTCAAAACTTGCTGCCCGCCCGTCGAGTCCTTCCCCGACATAACAAGCGGCCATCGTTAGCTGGTAGAGATCGGTCAAAAGGCTGTAATCTGCTGAAGAAACCGTTAGTTCCCGGTCTTCTAAGATTTCTTCAAAACCTGTGAGCTGCAGGCTTTCTGTCGCAGTTTCCATAAGAAAAACCCCGAACAAACTTCTTTTTTTTAATTATAGTGACAAATACCATATCTTTTTGTAAATATTTGATAAAGATTGCAGATATTTGTCGGAGAAATTCGCTGATTATGCCCTTTCATAGCGGATTTCGGTTAATTTGTACATTAATATTATGGTAAAACCAATATAAATATTTAATTTAACAAACTCAGGAATTAAGCACAAACACTCAAGCGTTCCGGGTTTTTTGCGAAAATATTTCCTTGCAGCCTTTGAATAGAGTTAGACAACCCGGTTTTTGAGCGTCGAGAGGGCGATCGCCACTGATTGAGTTGAGCAAGGAAAAATCTACCAGCAAAAGGTCGATCGTCCAAAAATGCGTAATTCCTAAAACCTTCAGCTTGCTTCAATGTTGCAGACCAATAAGTAATTCAAATAAATATTGCTAAACTCATCCACAGCCCAAAAATCAGGGTAATATTAAAAGTATCAGAACCCAGATAAGAGAGGCAGATTCTATGAATCTTTCTAAATCTTTGGCAAACGCGATGCGTTACGTTTCGGAAGCAGCGGTGCGGATTTTTAGCCCCAGTGATGACAACTATCCAAATAGTGGAGTTCAACCTTTTGAGGGTAAGCTCTCCAAAAGTTCTAAATCGAGAGAATGAACATCCATTCAGGCAGTTTCTAGCGAGTTCGGCAGAGGCATTCAGTTTAACAGTCAACAGTTAACAATTAATTGTTGACTGTTGACGTTTGGCTTTGAGTTTGACTGTTAATAGTAATTGTAGGTGGGGTTTCCCTTCCTTCTACCCCACCTACAATTACCAATCACCAATTACACTGAACTTCCCCAACTGACAAAAAGCATATTCAGTGTAGTAAGCTTTTGAAATAAAGATTTTTGCCCCCGGTTTACTGCGTATAAATTAGAGAAACACCAAGCAAAACTAGAACCTTTTGTTGCACTAGGGTGGGTTCAGTAATCTTATCAAAAATCAAACTATATAGGAATCCTTGCAGCAATCGTAAATGTTTTACGCCACCCCAACTCTCCTGGAACTCGCGGGGAGGGAGTAAGAAATTCACAAATGATTTAAAATTGCTATGTAGCTGAACAAAAAGAATTAGCTTTAGACTCAGTTGAGTATTTGGCTGAACCCCACAATCTGGATTTAGGAATAGTCCAGCGATCGCAAAAACCTAAAAATCGGCTAATTGTTTCCCCTTTTTCTGCTACTGGGCGAAGTCCTGAACAGCTTTTTTTCTAACCGCCTTGAACAAATCGCACCACATTTTAAGTTGCTACTTCGATAGCTTAGAGTAATTCTACTCATTGACAAAAGTGTTTTTAGCTTAACTGGTTACAATGTGTAGGCACTGGCTGCGGGCGATACCTAGCCGAAAGTTCTGGTAATTCCCCCGTCGGAAGATCGGCTGCAAGCTGGTCTTTTTGTTAGCTGAAAACTCTACTGTTAGTTAGGTCTTACGAGGGTTAATTGTCGTAAAGTGATTTTACAGGCAGGCTGCAAACAGGAGTGAGAAGATTCAAGTAATTGCACGGAAGCTTTGAAAGTTTGTTGGGAAATTGTTTGTGCCTCAATTGACTTGCAAGGAATTTCCCCTTCAAATACACCCCTGCTGACAGCGCGATCGCACTCTCGAAAGGAATAGCTGATGCAGGTAAAACAAAACAAACTTTTCACTACCGAAGCGATCGATCGCTTATCTTCACCGGAACGCCTCGACGAAATGATGCAGGTGGTTAGTCCTCGATCGTGGCTGCCACTAACTGCAATTGGCTGTTTAGTTGTTGCTGCGGGGGTTTGGAGTGCGATCGGGCGAATTCCGCTGACTGTTTCCGGTCAAGGCGTGTTGCTTCAACCCCGCCGCGTCGTGCAATTTCAAGCTGCTAGTTCCGGTCAATTGCTAAAGCTAAATATCAAGCCGGGAGATATTGTTAAACGGGGTCAAGAAATCGGCACAATAAATAAACTAGACCTCAAGCAGCAACTAGAACAAGAAAAAGCGAAATTAGCCCAACTGCAAGGGCAAAAACAAGATACTAATAAGCTGCAAAAACAGCAGATTGCCCTGGAATTAAAAAGCCTCGAACAGCAGCAAAAAGACCTTCAAGAAAGCTTGAAGAGGGAGTCAGTTGCGCCGATATTGCACCAGCAAAGTATGGCTGCATTAGAGCAAAAACGCCAAAGTTTGGAGGAAAGTTTGCGCCGCGAACAAATTGCGCCGGTACTGCGGCAGCAAACTCTGACAGCATTAGCAGAAAAACGCCAAAGTTTGGAAGAAAGTTTGCGGCGAGAACAAGTTGCGCCGATATTGCGGCAGCAAACCCTGGCCGCGATCGCCAAAAAACGCGACAGTCTTTTGCAGCGAAAACAGCACATCACTTCTTTGGTGGAAACATTACAGCAGCGGTTTGAAACTCGCCGCGTTCTTTACGAACAAGAGAGGGCGATCAGCGAGGATGTAATGCTGCAAGCGAGACAGGAATTTGCGGACTCTCAGATGCAACTGGCGGATATTGAAACGCAGTTAAAGGAACTCGACGTTCAGAAAACGAATAGCGATCGCGAATTCCTGCAAAATCTCAATAAAATTGACGACCTCAAAAACAGCCGGCAGCAACTCAAGGTAGAAGCTACCAATACCGAACGAGAGTACCTGCAAAATCTCAACCGCCTTAACGAAATTAAAAACAATCTCCAAGAACTTAAAGTTCAGAAAAGTAACGCCGAACGAGATAATCGGCAAAACCTGAACAAAATTGACGAAATCAAAACTAAAATTAAAGACATAGAAACCCAAGCTGTAAAACTAGCTCAACAAGATTTAGAGAAGTCGATCGCCCAAACCAATCAAATTCAGGAAGTTAAACGTAAGATTGCCCACTTGCAGAATCAGTTGAGCGCCGACAGCAAAATTACCAGCCAATATGACGGTCGCGTCTTAGAAGTTAGCGCCGTTGCAGGTCAAATGCTGAACATCGGTACAAGAATCGGGACAGTTGAATCTGAGAATTATCGCGAAAAAATGGTCAGTCTTGTTTATTTTGCTGACAGAGACGGCAAGCAAATTAAATCGGGAATGACTGTACAAGTTACCCCTAGCGTCGTCAAGCGGGAACGCTACGGTGGCATTGTCGGCAAAGTAACCCAAGTTTCTCCTTTTCCGGTTACTAATCAAGATATGTCGTCAATTATCGGCAATGAAAATTTGGCTGACAGCATCGCAAAAAGCATCGCTGGCGGCGGTGCTCCCGTGCAAATCTTTGTGGAATTGCAACAAGACCCGAACACTGTCAGCGGTTACAAATGGTCTTCCTCGAACGGGCCTCCTCTCAAGATTTCCCCCGGTACTACGGCGCTAGTTCGGGTTCAAATCGGGCAGTTAGCGCCGATTTCTTACGTGATTCCTATTTTTCGGTCTTTGACTGGGGTTTATTAACAGTTGACAGTTGACAGTTGACAGTTGACAGCGGTCACGCTCGCTTTCTCGTTCCCAGGCAGAGCGTGGGAATGCCGATCAAGAGGCTCTGCCTCGCACCATGCGTTCCTAGGCAGAGCCTGGGAACGAGAGTTAACGAGAGTATTAGTCAGCATTCATCAGTCATTTTACCCATTAATAGCCAATGAAAATTCCCTGGATTGACAAGTTTTTTACGCCGCGCAACTTAAGGCGAGTTCGTACTCCCACACTGCTGCAAATGGAAGCAGTAGAATGCGGTGCTGCTGCTTTAGGAATTATTTTGAGTTACTGCCAACACCCAGTACCTTTAGCCCAATTGCGGAGCGAGTGCGGCGTTTCTCGCGATGGCAGTAAAGCTTCTAATATCCTCAAAGCAGCCCGAATTTACGGCTTAGATGCTAAAGGGTTTAAAAAAACTGTCGAAGAGTTGAAAATTGTACCGCCGCCTTTTATTGTTTTTTGGAATTTCAATCACTTTTTGGTGGTTGAGGGGATGAAGAAAAAGCGCGTTTACCTTAACGACCCCGCATCGGGCCCGAGGACTGTTTCTCTAGAAGAATTTAAGTCTGCTTATACTGGCGTTGTTTTGACTTTTGAGCCTGGGCCGGAGTTTAAAAAGGGTGGGAAAAAACCGAGTATTGCCAGTGCTTTAGATTCCCGATTGCAAAGTTCCCGTTGGGCGATCGCATTTTGTTTAATTGCTGGTTTATTACTGACTGTTCCCCGTTTGGCTGGCGCGGCATTTACCCAAATTTTTGTGGATGAAATTCTCGTCGAAAACCGTCACGAGTGGCTGCGGCCTTTAATACTGGGAATGCTGTTGGCGGCGGCCGTCCAAGGGCTGCTAGCGCGGATGCGGCTTTTCTATTTGCGGCGGCTGGCAAACAAGCTTGCGATTTCGATGTCGGGACAGTTTCTATGGCATACTTTGCGCTTGCCTGTGGGATTTTACGCCCAGCGGTTTGCAGGTGAAATTAGCAGCCGCTGCCAAGTTAATGACAAGGTTGCTGAAATTTTATCTGGAAAACTTGCTGCAACTGCGATCGACGCGGTGATGATGGTTTTCTATGCAATAATTATGGTGATGTACGACTGGGTATTGACCAGCGTTGCCGCTGTTTTTGCAGCCTTAAACTTTTTGGCACTGCAATCTTTATCCCGCAGCCGCGTCGATGCTAACACCAGATTAGCTCAGGAAACAGGTAAGGTTGGCGGTGCTGCAATTGCAGGCATTCAATCTATTGAAACTGTCAAAGCTAGCGGTTTAGAATTCGATTTATTTTCTAAGTTTGCCGGGTACTATGCCAAAATGAGCAACGCCCAGCAAGAATTGGCTTTGCCCACTCAAATATTGTCAATATTACCAGCATTTTTAACGGCATTAGCTGCAACTGCTATCTTAGTTGTCGGGGGCTTGCGGGTGATGAACGGCGGTTTGAGTATCGGGATGTTAATTGCCTATCAAAGTCTCACTCAACAATTCCTCCGACCCGTCAACAATCTAGTCAACTTTGGCAGCACTCTGCAAGAATTAGAAGCCGATTTAAACCGACTTGATGACGTTCTGCAAAACCCGATCGATCCCGAAGCAGATCGCGATGCTTTTAATAGTAAAAACAGCCGCACCGCCATCGCACCAGATGCTTTTCACCTGCAAGGAAGCATTGAATTGCGCGGTGTCAGTTTTGGCTACAGCCGCTTGGAAGCGCCGCTAATTGACAACTTGAACTTAAGTGTAAAACCTGGTCAACGCGTAGCGTTAGTGGGGGGCAGCGGTTCGGGTAAATCTACTATTGCCAAACTTGTGACCGGGCTTTACGAACCAATGAATGGCGAAATTTTATTTGACGGGGTTCCTCGCAATTTGATTCCCCGTTCTATCCTACCAAATTCGCTGGCAATGGTCGAACAAGAGATATTTCTATTTGCCGGCACTGTTCGGGAAAATCTGACGCTTTGGGACCCGACAGTACCGGAATCTGATTTAGTGCAAGCGTGCATTGATGCGGCAATTCACGAACTTATCTTGAATATGCCGGGAGGATACGATGCTCAACTCACTGAAGGGGGTACAAATATGAGTGGCGGACAGCGGCAACGTTTGGAAATTGCGAGGGCGTTAGTAAGAAATCCGGCGGTGTTGGTGCTGGATGAAGCAACGAGTGCTCTGGATGCTGAAACCGAGTTAATTATCGATCGCAATTTGAGGCGTCGCGGTACTTCTTGTATTGTGGTTGCTCACCGTTTGAGCACGATTCGAGATTGCGATGAAATTATTATGCTAGCAGGTGGAAAAGTAGTTCAGAGAGGCACTCATGAAGAGTTGCAAAAGCTGGGAGGAGCTTATGCTCTTTTGGTTGGCAACGAACAATAAACAGAAATACCGAACTTTGCAGGTAAGGTACAGAGTCCTTGTAGGGACACGGCATTGCCGTGTACCTACGGGTATCGATCAATCAGATAGATGTGTACTTCATAAACTTGCAATCTGCTGTATAAGCAACTAACCAGACTTGATATTACTAATTACCAATTACTAGCTATGCTCGATCTAAATCCTGTTAAGAAACTGCACCGAATTAAAGGAAATGAACCGCTGCTGCTGAATGACCCGCATCAGGTATGGATTGTTCGATCGGGCGCGATCGCAGTTTTTGCAGCCCAGATACAAAGTGAGAAGCCTGCGGGAAACCGCTATTATCTGTTCAGCGTCAGTTCCCGCGAGGCTTTGTTCGGCGCAGCTACCCCCCCCAACCCCCCCTTGCTAAGGGGGGGAGAAGGAGAAGGGGGGGGAGAAAATTTAAAACCAGGTTGGGGACTTCTGGCGATCGCGATCGCCGAAACGGAACTGGAACCGATCGCGCTCGCAGATTGTGCCGCTTTAGTTGCTGCTGGTGACGGCAAAACGAGATCCCTTGTGGAAGGGTGGATACAGCATTTGGGAGAACGAGTAATTCCCTACGGGATAGATCCGCTTCACGCCCCCGATGAAAAAGTTGCGCCAGAAACTGTTGTTTTAGCAGCCTCGCAGCAGATATCGCTACTTCCCGGTCAAATTCTGCGATCGCCCCCGGGAACAGTTGTCTGGGTGCGCGTCTCGTCGGGTGATGCGAGTGTCGGGGAATTGAACTTAAATTCCGCTTCCCCAGCGTTTCCCCTGACTGGGAATATGCTGCTGGTGGCATCCGGGGAAGTTGAGGTGCAAATTTTCTCAACAGCAGAGGTGGAAAATGCCGACTGGCTGCGCCCGAGTTTAGCTTTGCTGCACGAGTATTTCTGCTGCTGCTTGAACTTGCTGGTTTCCCAACAAAAAGCAGAGGAATTCCGCCGGTTTCAGGAACGCGAACAGCTAAACCGCCAAGTGACTCAGACAGCTTTGGGAGAGTTAACTGAGGTGCTGCATCCCCGGAAAACTGAGGTGTCTGAGGAAGGAACGCCGCTGTTAATCGCTGCTGGGGCTGTAGGTAAGGCACAAGGTATAACTGTCAATCCTCCGGCGGGTTCGGAAGACTTCAGCCGAGTTAAAGATCCGATGGAGGCGATCGCGCGATCGTCCCAATTTCGCACCCGCCGCGTCCTCCTGGCTGGGGATTGGTGGCGGCAGAACTGCGGCCCGCTCTTGGCTTATACTAAGTTCGGCAACCGTCCTGTAGCTTTGTTGCCCGGTAAGGGAGATCGTTATACTTTGTTCGACCCGATCGACCGCAGCCGTCAACGGGTAACTAAAGCAATCGCCCAAGAGTTGTCGTCAGAAACTATCATGTTTTACCGACCCCTGCCGCTATTAGTTCGCAACGCTGCGGAACTGTTTCGGTTCGGAACAAAGGGCTACGAAAAAGATATTATCATTGCTTTCGGGCTGGGGATATTGGGAACGCTGCTGGGGATGGTGACGCCGCAAGCTACCTCGATTTTGGTCAATGATGCTATTCCTGACAGCGATCGTTTGTTACTGTGGCAGTTAGGGCTGGTATTGTTAGTTGCCGCGAGCGGACGGGCTGTATTTAGCATGGCCCAAACAATTCTGACACTGCGGATCGAAAATGCTGCCAGCAGCACTCTCCAGCCGGCAGTTTGGGATCGATTGCTGAGATTAAAACCGGCGTTTTTTCGCAGCTATTCTTCTGGCGACTTGCTGACTCGCTTATTAGCAGTTAATCAAATTCGCGCCCAACTCAGCGGCGCGACGCAGCGGACACTTTTGAGCGCCATATTTTCCCTGCTGAATTTGGGGCTGATGTTTATTTACAGTCTGCCGCTGGCTTTAGTCGGAATTGGTTTAACTTTTCTGGCGGTTATAGTAACAGTCACATCCAGCTTGCTCTTAATCCCAAAAGAGCGGCAGATGGAAACAGGAGAAGGGGACATTAACGGGCTGACTGTAGAACTAATTAACGGAGTATCAAAGTTGCGGGTAGCGGCTGCAGAAGGGCGAGCCTTTGCAGCTTGGGCGAAAAAATACAGCCAGCAAATTAAACTAAGAACAGAAATTAAACGAATTGACGACAGCGTTTCTGTGTTTAACGAAGCGCTGCCGTTAGTAAGTTCTATTCTGATGTTTTGGTTTGCAATTCAGTTTATGCAAACCCCTCAAACAGAAGGCGGCGGACTGAATATGGGGACGTTTCTTGCTTTTAATTCCGCCTTCGGAACCTTTCTTTCCGGCGTCACTGACTTGAGCAATACCCTAACTGATATTTTAGGAATTGTACCCCTGTGGGAGCGAGCCAAACCGATCGTCCAGGGCATCCCGGAATCTGACCCGACAAAAGCCGATCCCGGCCGCTTGCAAGGTCAAATTACTGTCGATAGGGCAACTTTCCGCTACCGGGAGGACGGCCCCCCAATTTTAGATGATGTCAGCATCAATATTCAACCGGGGGAATTTATCGCGATCGTCGGGCCGTCTGGTAGCGGCAAATCAACTTTATTTCGGCTGTTATTGGGATTTGAAATAGCACAAAGCGGCACTGTTTATTACGACAATCAAGATTTAGCAGGTCTCGACGTTCAAGCTGTGCGACGGCAGTTAGGAGTAGTGCTGCAAAACGGCAGAATTAATGCCGGTTCGATGTTTGACAATATTACCTGCGGGGCTATGGTAACGCAGGAGGAAGCTTGGGAAGCCGCGCAAATGGCCGGTTTAGCCGCCGATATCGAACAAATGCCGATGGGAATGCACACGGTTGTCAGCGAGGGCGGCACGAATCTTTCGGGAGGACAGCGGCAGAGATTGTTAATTGCCCGCGCAATGGTTGTCAAACCAAAGGTGATCCTGATGGATGAAGCTACGAGTGCTTTGGACAACCGCACGCAGGCGATCGTTACTGAGAGTTTGGATAAGTTGAATGTGACGCGAGTTGTCATCGCCCACCGCCTGAGTACGATTCGCAATGCCGATCGCATTTATGTAATTGAAGCCGGCCGTTTGGTGGAATTTGGCTCGTTTGAGGAATTGGTAAAACAGGGAGGATTGTTTGCTCGATTAGTGGCGAGGCAAATAGAGTAAAGATTCAAGGTAAAACCATTTTCAATAACGGGCAAGATGCCCGTTCCACAAGAACTTCACTCTTTGTGGAACGGGCATCTTGCCCGTTCATAAAATCCTTATTAAAAATGGTGCAACATCTCATTTACATCCGTTACATCCCGTACATTGCTCGTTGGCGAACTGGTTATTCTTTGGTTAGCAAATCTGGCAGCCACAACAAAATTAACAACAGCAAGCAGAGGATAACTAAGCCCACGCCAAATATTGTAGTGTTACCCATATCGGGGGCTTGCTGCATGAGGTAGAGTGGCTGTATTGCATCCATATTTTTAAAATATTTATATAATAATGATTTAGACGCGCTATAGAGGCAGAAGCGGGTTGACAAAATTATTACTTTTAGTCGATTTTAGTTAGCTAAAACCGCTCCTCTAGGAATTGCGCTCGCTTCACACGTACATAATATGAGGTAGATAAAAACCCAGTTTATTTAAGAAACTGGGTTTCCATTGATATTTTCCCCTTGGGTGTTTAAACTCAGCAGAAGCGCGAGCGCTTCTAGTTACAAGCCGCTCATTTCTTCTGTTAGCGATCGAAATTCCTTAATGCTTCAAAGAATCCCATATTCATAGCCGGGCCTGGACCAAAATTAGGTCTTGGGCCGCTGACTGTGATCACAGGCATACCAGCAGCCCGAGCTCGATCGGCCATATTGGAATGGCCACCCGCGATCGCCTCTAATTCCAATTCGTCCAATTCTTCATCGATTGAGTTTTCCGATTCGGATGCTGCGATTTGGGATAACTGGGGCGAGACTTCTTGCAAAAATTGATTGTTGGTTTCCATTTGATGTTTCCTCCTTATGTGGTTGAACTCAGCAGAATCTCGATCGCTTCTAGTTAGAAGACGCTCCTCCCATCCTCTCCGTACATGGAGAAACCACTAGCAAATTTGGGTCTTGGGCCGCTGGCTGTGATAATACGCATACCGCCCGCGATCGCATCGAGTTCCAAGTCGCTCAATTCTTCACCTGTTGAGTTGTCCGGTGCGGATGCTGTGATTGCGGACGACTCGGAGGGTACTTCTTGCAAAAATTGATTGTTGCTTTCCATCAGATGTTTACTCCTTAGATGTTTAAACTCAGCAGCAGCGCGATCGCTTCTAGTCACAAGCAGTTCATTTCTTCTGTCCGTAATAGGACTGCATTGCTTCAGAGAAATGGGGGATATTACTGTTATATTGAAACCCACCGAAAACACCGCCTGCGATCACATCTAATTCCTTATCGTTCAATTCTTGAGCAACAGAATTCAATTCTTCAGCAACAGAATGGGCTGGCGACTGTTGCTTTTGCATGGTAGAATCTTGCTCAAGTTCTGCGGAAAACTGATTGACGCTTTCAAATTCAAAAGACATAAGATTTGCTCCTTTATTTGTTGTTTCCAGCTAACCTAGTGCTGGTCTTTGCGTAAATTTAGTTTATGAAAATACCCCGCCGAAGTCGCTAGCTAAGAGGTCAGTTTTGCACCTATAAAAAAAGACCTGTTTTACCTAAACTTTAGTTTAGGAGATTAACTGAACTTTTGGCTAGGTATCGAATCTCGCACGTAAGTATATACTCGAAGCTGTTGAGTTAAATTTACAAAAGTTGCGCGTTAAGCCTAAAAAAACCGGGTTTTTTAACCGAGATTCAGGATTTTAAGCAAAAATTTCGTTAAAAAACCCGGTTTCTGACAACCCGTGCGCTGAAAATCTAAAATCTAAAATCTAAAATCGACTGATGGCTCACGCACCTCTGGTGTGAGGAGCAAATTTATGCTATGTTCGACTGCAAAGTTGATCGCAGGCTGAATATGCTCACTTTTCCTGGCGTTGAAGTCACAGAGCTCATCTACGAAAGCGTAAACTCCCTGGTTTACCGAGCCTTCCGACAACCCGACAGTCTCCCGATCATCCTCAAAATCCTCAAAGAAAATTATCCCACACCCCAAGAACTCGCCCGCTATCGCACAGAGTATAAAATTACACAATCTCTTAACCTGAGCGGCTGTATAAAAGCTTACGATTTGCAGCCATATCAAAACACGCTGGTGATGTTTGTCGAGGATTTTGGCGGCGAATCCTTGAAAATTTGGATGCTGCAGCAAAAATTTAGTATTGCAGAATTCTTGCGAATTGCGATCGCCACCACTGAAAGTTTACAAGAAATTCACAGCGCCCACATCATTCACAAAGACATTAACCCTTCAAATATTGTCTTCCATCCAGCTAGTGGGGAACTCAAAATCATCGACTTTGGCATTTCCACGCAGTTGACGCGGGAGAATTACACCATAAAAAATCCCAACATTTTAGAGGGAACTCTTGCTTATATGTCGCCGGAACAAACCGGCAGAATGAACCGCAGTTTAGATTACCGCACGGATTTTTATTCGCTGGGCGCTACCTTTTACGAACTGCTGACATACCAACTGCCTTTTGACACTGATGATGTGCTGGAATTAGTACACAGCCATCTCGCAAAACAGCCTTTATCTCCATCTGAGGTTAATCCCGAAATTCCGAAAATTATTTCGGATATTGTGATGAAGTTGCTGGCGAAAAATGCTGAAGAACGCTATCAAAGTGCTTTGGGAATTAAAGCCGACTTAGAATCTTGTTTGAATGAATTGCACAGCAATAATACCATATCAAGTTTTCCGTTAGCTTGTCAAGATATTTCAAATAAGTTTCAAATACCTCAAAAACTTTACGGCAGAGAGCGAGAAATTGCCACTATTTTAACTGCTTTCGATCGAGCTGCCGACCAAAGCCAAATGTTTATGATTGCGGGTTATTCTGGCATTGGCAAAAGCGCTATCGTGCAAGAACTCTATAAACCGATCACTCAAAAGCGCGGCTATTTTATTTCCGGCAAATTCGACCAATATCAGCGGAATATTCCCTACAGTGCTGTTGTCAGCGCCCTGCGAGAATTAGTCAAGCAACTATTAGCTGAAAGTGAAGCAAAACTCCAAGAGTGGCGGCAAAAATTATTAACAGCTTTAGGGATAAACGGTCAAGTCATAATTGATGTAATTTCCGAAGTAGAGTTAATAATAGGCAAGCAACCAGCCGTACCAGAAGTAGGAGCGAGCGAGAGCCAAAATCGCTTTAATTTAGTGTTTCAGAATTTCATTACAGTTTTTATTAAACCCGAACATCCTCTGACTGTATTTATAGACGATTTGCAGTGGGCTGATGGCGCTTCTCTCAAGTTAATCGAACTGTTAATGAGCGGTAGGAAACCTGGTTTATTTCTAATTGGCGCGTATCGAGATAACGAAGTTTCTCCCGCTCATCCGTTAAGCTTGACAATGGAAGAAATTATCCAAAATGGAGCCAAGGTCGATCGCATTTTTCTCTCGCCTTTAGATTTAGCCACCGTCACTCAATTGATTTCCGATGCGCTGAATTGCCGCGAGGAAAGAGTCACAGCCCTTGCTGAGTTAGTGCTGTTGAAAACAGGTGGCAATCCTTTCTTTATGAATGAATTTCTCAAAGCGCTTTATACTGAAGGGCTGTTACAATTTGACTTTACCCCCCTAATCCCCCCTTACCAACGGGAAACACAGGGGGGGTGGAAATGGGATTTAGGGGAAATTAAAGGCCGGCGATTCACTGATAATGTTGTCGAATTGATGTCGAGCAAGATTCAACAACTGCCGGAGAATACGCAGGAAACTTTAAAAATAGCCGCCTGCATTGGCAATCAATTTGATGTCAAAACCCTAGCTTCCATTTGTAAAAAATCGCTCCGAGAAACAGCGAATGATTTATATGCAGCAGTTGCGGAAAATTTAGTCGTGTTGCTGGGGAATATGGGAGATGTGGAATTAGAAATTGCCGGGAAATTACCCAGCAGCCAATCGCTAGAATACAAATTTGTTCATGACAGAATTCAGCAAGCTGCTTATTCGCTAATTGCCGAACAGGATAAGCCAATCTTCCACAAACAAATCGGGCAAATTCTGCTGCAAAATACTCCTTCCGAACAGCGGGAAGAAAAAATATTTGACATTGTTAATCAACTGAATTTGGCGCGTTCGCTCATGACAGACAGTACCGAGCGAGATCGACTTGCTGAGTTAAATTTGATAGCCGGCAAAAAAGCGAAAGGAGTAGCTGCTTATCAGCCCGCTTTTAACTACTTACAAACCGGAATAAAATTACTTGAAGCAGAAGACGGCAAGTTGATGTCTGAGAAATTGAGCTTAGAATTGCATCAAGAAGCAACAGAAGCTGCTTACTTTTGCGATGATTTGGTGCAAATGGAAATGTTAACTAGCTGGGTAATCCACCATGCCAAAACTGTACTAGATAGAGTCAAAGTCATTGAAGTCAATATTTGGGCAATCAATGCCCAACAGAAACCCCTGGAAGCCTTAAAACTTGGGGGACAATTATTGGAAGAGTTAGGAGTAAAACTCCCGACTAACCCGAATAATTTGACGAGTTTAAAGGAATTACTGGTAAGTAAGTGGGTTTTAGCAGGGAAACGCATTGAAGATTTAGCAAACCTCCCACCGATGAGCGACCCCTACAAACTCGCTGCTTTGCGTCTTCTCCCCACTCTCATGGTTCCAGCCTCAATTGCAATGCCCAAACTGATGCCGATTATTGCCTATAAACAGGTAAGTTTATCGGTGAAATATGGCAACTGTGCTGAATCTATCCCTGCCTATGGAATGTACGGCTCTATCCTGGGTGGTTTTCTAGGTGAAATTGAACGGGGTTATCAATTTGGGGAACTTGCATTGAAGCTTTTGGAGCAATCTAAAAACAAACAGTTTAAAGCCCAAGTAATTCACCCCATTCACGATTTTTTGAAGCATTGGAAAGCACCTGTGAAACAAATATTACCCGGTTTCTTAGAGGCTTATAAGAGCGGGTTAGAATCGGGAGATTTACAATTTGCTTGTGCTGCTGCTCACACCTATTGCGGTTACTTGTATCTAGCTGGCTGTGACTTGTCCCGAGTCAAACGTGAAATCACAACTTACAGAAATGAGGTGGTGAAATTGAAGGAAGAACAAGTTGCTTTTCAATTCCAACCATTTTATCAAACGGTTGTGAATTTATTAGGAGACTCCGAGCGTCCTTGCGATTTAAGCGGGGATGAAGGGAATGAGCAGAGGATGATTTCTCAGGCTATCGAAGCAGAAGACCAGCTTTATTTATTCATTTTTTATTTTTTTAAAATAATTATTTGCTACTTATTTGAAGATTATTCGGAAGCGGCAAATTATGCAGTAAAAGTGAAAGACTATATAGAAGTTTCGCTGGGAACGCTTCAGTATTTTTACTTTCATTTTATTGAGTCATTGATTCAGCTTGCTTGTTATGAAAATGCTCCCAATAAACAGCAGAGGCAAATTTTAAGGCAAGCTAAAGTCAATCAAAAGAAAATCAAGAAATGGGCGGAACACAATCCGTCAATTTATTTACATAAATACACTGTAGTAGAGGCTGAAATTTGTCGAATTCAAGGGAAAGATAAACAAGCGATCGACTATTACGATCTCGCGATTTCCCTAGCCAAAGAACACGAGTATATCAATGAAGCCGCCCTCGCTTACGAACTCGCCGCCAAGTTCTACTTATCTAGGGGGAAAGAACTAACAGCTAAAGCTTATATGCAGGAAGCTCGTTACTGCTATCAACTCTGGGGTGCGGTGGCAAAAGTCAAAGATTTAGAAACCCGATATCCGGAATTATTTAGGATTGATCGACCGGCAATTAAAGCTATTTCAACTACGACATCAACCACGGGCAGCCGTTCTAGTTATTCCTTAGACATTGCGACAGTAATGAAAGCTTCCGAGGCAATTTCCGGCGAAATTATGCTGGATAATTTACTGTCAAAACTGATGAATATTTTGATTGAAAATGTGGGCGCACAAACAGGTTATTTGATTTTAGAAGAGCAAGGTAAGTTGCTGGTCAAAGCTGAAGTTGGGGTAAATGACGCTGGAATCAAAGTATTGCCGTCCATTCCGATTGAAAATTGCCCGGAACTTTGCGAAGCAGTTATCAATTATGTTGCTCGCACTCAAGAAAATTTAGTGCTCAACGATGCTACCCGCGAAGGACAATTTACTAACGAACCTTACATCAAAACGCGCCAGCCCAAATCTATTTTGTGCACGGCTTTGATGAATCAAGGTCAACTGAGTGCGATCGTTTATCTAGAAAATAACCTCACCGCTCAAGCTTTTACTCCCGATCGCCTGGAAGTCTTACAATTGTTATCGGGACAAGCGGCGATCGCCATTACGAACGCTCAACTCTACGCCCAAGTCAAGGAACGCGAAAGCCGCCTGACTCAATTTATCGATGCTATGCCGATCGGGGTAGCCGTGCATGACACCACCGGACAAATTACCTATGCAAATCAGACAGCACATCAACTAAGTGCCATTCCTACAATACCCGAAGCAAATACTGAGAAATTAGCAGAAGCTTGTCAACTTTATGTCGCGGGAACTAACGAGTTATATCCCACCGCACAAATGCCAATCGTGCGTTCTTTGGGGGGTGAAACTGTCAAAGTAGATGATATCGAGTTCCACCGACCTGATAAGATTGTTTCTTTAGAGGTTTCTAGCACACCAATTGTTGACAAAACAGGTAAAATTAATTATGCGATCGCCACATTTCAAGATATCACCGATCGCAAACAAGCCGAAAAAGTTTTAGCCGATTACAACCGCACTTTAGAACAACAAGTGAGCGATCGCACTCTCGAACTCCAGCGAGAAATAATCGAGCGACAACGAGCCGAAGACGCAGCACAAGAAGCCAACCGAGCAAAAAGCACATTCCTCGCAAATATGAGCCACGAATTGCGGACTCCCCTCAACGCAATTCTGGGTTTTTCCCAACTGATGAATCGCGGTTCTAACCTATTCCAGGAACAACAAGAACACCTAAATATTATCACCCGCAGCGGAGAACATTTGCTCGGACTGATTAACCAAGTATTAGATTTATCCAAAATAGAAGCGGGGCGCACGACTCTCAACCAGACAAATTTTGACCTCCACAGCCTGCTGGACGACATCGAAAATATGTTTCAACTTCCGGCAGAAAATAAGGGATTGCAGTTATTAGTGGAGCGGATGCCAGACGTTCCCCAATATGTGCAAACTGATGAAATTAAATTGCGCCAAATCTTGATTAACTTGCTTTCTAACGCGATTAAATTTACCTCGGAAGGCGGGGTTTATGTGAAAATTAAAAATCACGAGCTTGATCATCAAATCTACTTTGAGGTTGAAGACACGGGAGAGGGAATTGAGGCTAGTGAATTAGACAAGCTTTTTGAAGCTTTTGTGCAAACCAAAACGGGGGAAGAATCGCAACAAGGAACAGGATTAGGTTTAACGATCGCACGTTCTTTTGTGCAGTTAATGGGAGGTGACATGACAGTCAGTTCTCGTGCGGGAGGCGGTACTATCTTCAAATTTGACATTAAAGTTAATGCAGTTGAAAGTGCCGATCGCCAACGCGAACAGCCAACCAGACGAGTTATTGCGATCGCGCCCAATCAACCCCGCTATCGAATTCTCGTTGCAGACGACGCTTTTGACAACCGCCAACTGCTAGTTAAACTGCTTTCCGCGATCGGTTTTGAAGTCTACGAAGCCAACAATGGGAGAGAAGCAATAGAAAAGTGGGAGCAATATTCACCGCACTTAATCTTTATGGATATGCGGATGCCGTTGATGGATGGGTATGAAGCAACCAAACAAATTAAAGCCACTATCAAAAGTCAACCTACAGCAATTGTTGCCATAACAGCAAGTAGTTTTGAGGAAGAGAAAGCCATTACCCTTTCTACTGGCTGCGATGATTTTATTCGCAAACCATTTAGAGAAGCAAACATATTTGATGCTCTGCACAAACATATCGGGGTGCAATTCGTTTTTGAAGAACTAAATGCTGCGCCCAGTTTCACAGAAAATGAAGTAAATGTATTGACAACCACCGCTTTTTCTGAACTGCCTCCTGACTTAGTAGCCAATCTTCAACAAGCCATTAGCAATCTCGATTTAGAACAGATGCAAATAGTCATCAATCAAATTCGCGAAATCAATCAGCCCTTAGCTAGGGCGAGCGCAGCTTGTATTAAAAATTTTCAGTACGAACAGTTGCTAAATTTAATACACACATTGAGGGATGAGACATGAACAAAAACCTCAGTTTTACCCGCGAAGAAAGTATTTTAGTTATTGATGATTGTCCTGAGAACTTAAAACTTTTAAGCGGGATACTATCGGCGGCTGGGTATAAAGTTCACCTGGCTCCCAGTGGGAAATTAGCTCTTAACTTTATCAATGCCAACTTACCCGACTTAATTTTACTGGATATTATGATGCCTCACATGGATGGCTACGAAGTCTGCGAGCAGCTCAAAGCTACTCCGAAAACTCAAAATATTCCAATAATTTTTATCAGCGCTTTGCAAGAAATTTTTGATAAAGTAAAAGCCTTTTCTGTGGGAGGAATAGACTACATTACTAAACCTTTTCAACAACAAGAAGTTTTAGTTCGCGTCGAAAATCAATTGCGTCTGAGAAGGATGTCTAAACAACTCATAGACCAAAATATTCTCGAAGAGCGCAACCGCATGGCGCGGGAAATTCACGACACTTTAGCGCAAACTTTTACAGGCATCATCATACATTTGGGAGCAGCAGAACGGGTAATAGCAGCGAATCCAGAACAAGCACAAGGACACATGAAAACAGTCTGCGAATTAGCTCGCTCTGGACTGGCTGAAGCGCGGCGATCCGTAGAATGTTTGCGCCCGCAACTGTTAGAAGATGGCGACTTGTATAGCGCTCTCAACCAAATTGCCAAACAAATGTCATCAGATACTGATACGCGCACTATTTTTGAAGTGGTTGGCACAGTCTATTTCCTACCATTAGAGGTAGAAAATAATCTGTTGCGGATCGGGCAAGAAGCATTAACAAATGCTTTAAAATATGCCAAAGCTACGGCGATAAAAATAGAGTTAGTATACGAAATCTCCCAGTTTATTTTGCGGGTGCAAGACAACGGACAGGGATTTGATACGGAAAGTATCGGTTTTAGGAATGGCTTTGGTTTATTGGGAATGAGAGAACGCGCCGATCGCATTAACGCGCAACTAATTGTAAACAGCAAGCCCGGAAACGGAACAGAAGTTATAGTTTCAGTTGAGCGGCAGTAAAGTAAGGTGCACATTTCGCACCATACATAGTAAGTTTGTAGTGAGATTTTCAGTTTTTTTTTATCAAATTAACAGGGTAAACATGATTAACCAATCAAATATTATTCGCGTTTTAATTGCCGACGATCATTATATTGTGCGGCAAGGTTTAGTGGCGCTGCTGGAGCATGAATCAGATGTTAAAGTTGTGGCGCAAGCAAGCAACGGCGAAGAAGCTGTGACAATGTTTCGCCAACATCAGCCCGATGTAACGCTGATGGATTGGCGGATGCCGGTGATGGATGGAGTCGCCGCCATTGCTGCGATTTGTGCGGAGTTTCCCAGCGCCCGGATTGTGGTGCTGACGACTTATGACGGCGATGAAAACATCTATCGCGGATTGCAAGCAGGCGCTAAGGGCTATCTGCTGAAGGATGCGGCACCAGAGGAGCTTTTAGCAGCAATTCGGGCTGTTTTTGAGGGGAAAAAGTACATTCCGCTGGCAGTGGGTGTTAAGTTAGCCGATCGCCTGAGTGGGCCTGAATTGAGCGATCGCGAATTAGAAGTCATCCGCCTCATAGTCGCTGGTAAAAGTAACAGCGAGATTAGTGAAGTTTTGCACATCAGCGAAAGCACTGTCAAGTTTCACATCAACAATATTTTGAGCAAAATGGGAGTTAGCGATCGCACGCAAGCCGCCATTGCCGCCTTAAAACGGGGGATTGTTAGCCTTTAGTTTAATCAGCAGTATTTAACTTTAGTCCTCTGTTATTGAAAGGGGGTATTACCAGTTGGTAGTTTGGCGCCATACCTAGCCAAAAGTTCAGGTAATCTCCTCAACCCAAGCTTAGCTAATTCTGAGCTTTTTTTATAGTTAAAAACTAAACTTTTAACCAGCTATCTTTGCGAATGAGTGTTATAAGCTTAAAACTTAATTGACCTTGCAATTTTACAATGCTAACCTAGCTTCAAGTTGAGTTTACCTACTTAGCAGTGAGAGTAAATTATGCAACTTTCAACGATAAATTTAGATACATTTTCTCAACCGAGTCTCCTGGGATTCGCGGCCTTAACAGCCTATATTCTCACACTACTTCCCACAAATTTGATAATTGTTTTCCCTCTCACCAAAAAAACTGGCTTTCCCCAATTGCTGCTGAAATATCGCCGTTTTATTGGTCTACTCTCTTTCTTTTTAGCTGTAGCTCACGGATTCCTCTTTTTCAAACAAAGAAACTTTGATGTCTTCGATATCAAAACTTATTTTGTTTACTTCCAGGGAGTAGCAACATTCATTATTTTTACTCTTTTGGCTATCACCTCTAACGATTGGAGCGTGAAAAGAATTAAGAAAAATTGGAAAAAATTGCAGCGTCTCACTTACCTCGCTATGTTTTTAGTAACCTGGCATATCTGGGACAAAATGGCCGAGCACTGGACATATTTAACGCCTGTTGGAATTGCCGCTATAACCGCCATCATAGTTTTATTCCTCTGCCGCACCTGGATTCAGTGCCAATCTAGACAACAAAAACATCAGCAAACCCCCGACAAAATAACAGTGCTAAATAAAAGTATTGGATAGTATTTATACAAGTGAGAATCCAGCCGAAACCTGGGCGCTAAATTTGTGGAATTGAAATCCGTAATTTTATTTTACATAAACTGAGTTTTGGAGGTTATGTTTATGATAGCAAAAGCAGTTAAATGGAATACTTTAGCATTGACATTGACAGCAGTTGTAACTGCGGCGGGTATCGGGTTATATAGGTATTTTGCGGAGTGGGAAACAAGTGTATCGCAGTTTAAATCGGGGTTGTTTACTAAATCTTATAGCAGTTTTAAATATAATTCAGGGTGGATTTATGCGATCGCACTCAGTCCTGACGGCAAAACTTTAGCCAGCGGCTGTTATGGCGGCATTATCACAATCTGGAACTTGCAAACCGGCGAATTGCTTTACACTTTAAAAGCACATAGCGATGCAATTGAATCCCTCGCCATTAGTCCTGACGGTCATCTTCTGGCTAGCGGGAGTTGGGATAACCGGATTAAATTGTGGAATCTCAAAACTGGCATACTCATCAATACCTTGAAAGGTCATGCGGATGATGTCAAGGCAATAAGTATTAGTCCTAATGGAAGGTTACTCGCTTCTGGAAGTACCGACAAAACTGTAAAAGTGTGGAATTTTCCCGATGGCAAACTACTCCGCACACTTCCAGATACAGACTGGATTAAATCTGTCGCTTTTAGCCCGGACAGTAAAATTTTAGCAAGCGGCAGCGAGAATGGAACTATTAAGATTTGGTGGCTTGATGATAGCGGCAACTACACCCTGACTGGGCATTCCGGGCCGGCTAACTCAGTTGCATTCAGTCCTGACGGCCAAACTTTAGCGAGTGGCAGTGCGGATAAAACTGTTAAGCTGTGGCAGTTTACAAATGGCAAAGTTCTACATACATTAACAGGGCATTCTGGTCCGGTGCAGTCAGTTGCTTTTAGCGCGGATGGACAGGCTTTAGCTAGTGGCAGCTACGACAAAACTATCAAGCTGTGGGAATTGAAAACCGGTGGACTTCTGACAAATTTTACGGAGCATTCTAAACCTGTTTGGTCTGTCGCTTTTAGCTCTCAAAATCCTGTTTTAGCCAGCGGTAGTGCAGATGAAACTATTAAGCTTTGGCCTGTACCTGTCTCGATAGGGACTCAGGTTAACTCTCCTGGGTCCGAGGTAGAAGCAACATCTTATGACATTATCTCGCCCGGTAAAATTGCACAGTTGAACCGGAAACTTTACGATGAAATTGACAATAGTTGGCGCTCGACTCCAACTTTCAACACTTCATTAGTTTATCGGGTTGCCGTGGATGAAGAAGGGGGAATTATAGATTATCAGCCACTGAACCAAGAAGCGGTTGGTTTTCTCCAAGAAACTTCTCTTCCTTCCTGTCGTAAAGCTGCTCACAAAGCAAAGATTTTTAGTCAATTTCAGGTAGTATTTCAACCCTCTGGTGTGCTTGAAGTTAACCCGTGGCAAGGGTGAAGTTAATGTTACTATTTATCGCAATAATTAGGTTTAATTAGGAGTTGATGAATTACTGAAGGACTCGGTGTTATTGTCTTCTGGTTCTTGCTTATTCCTCCTTTTATCTCACTCATAACTCTTGATGCAATTGATTGCGGTTGAAATCTTTGTACCGATCGCAGTACAATCGATCGATATTGCATCTGAGGAATCTCCCCATGTCAGAACCGTTTTCTACTGAGATTAGCGATCGCATCTGCACTCACATGAACGAAGACCACGCTAGTGCTGTCGTGCTATATGCTCAAGCATTTGGCGACCAACCGCAAGCAACGGAAGCTCAAATGCTCGCTATTGATGCCAACGGCATGGATTTAACCGCTAAAGTCAACGACGAAACAGTGCCTGTCAGAGTAAATTTTGATCGCACTTTAAAAGACGCCGAAGATGCTCACCACACTCTCATTGAAATGGTGAAACAAGCTCGAAAAGTTGCTAAGTAGTCAATTGCGTACTATTCTGTTATAATTTTAACGTTTGCAGTAGGGAATTTAGTCCGGTTAAATAGTGGCTAAGGACTAACTTCCTTACTACACACCTTTAGTTGGTTAAATTATTTTAAGGACTAAAATCCAGACTGCGAACAAAATATTTAATAAAGTTGAATTTCTCTCTAAAATATCCAATAAAATGACAGAAAATTACCCCAACTCCAAAGAATTAGATGTCGTCAAGGGCAGTAAAAATAACCATTTCGAGGAACTGGTAAAGCGACTAGATTTGATGATTCGCGCCCGCTATTCGCTGCTGTACATTGTCGGCGCGGAGGAGGAACCGGTCGAAGCCGTAATTGCCCAAGTAGCGCTGCAAGTAACTCCCCCGCGCCGAGTATTGTTCTGGGATCTCGTGCGCGGCTGGGAGGATAACGGTTCTGGGAAAGGTTCGGTAATGGCGGCGCTAGATCGCGTCAGCAAAACTGCTGTTGAAGAATATACCATATTTGTACTGCGGGATTTGCACCCAATTTTGAAATATCCATATAGCGAAAAAAGCGCGGCGGTAGTGCGAGAATTGCGGAATTTAACGCGAGAATTGAAGCGCAGCAAAAAAACTATAGTTCTTACTTCTCACACGCTGGAATTGCCGGAGGAATTGAAAGAAGAAGTAACAGTAATTGATTTTCCTTTGCCCAACGTCCAAGAAATCGACAGTTTAATTTCCCACGTTGTGGAAAAGCCGCAACAGTTGCAAGTTAGTGGTTTAGCAAGGGAACAGTTAGTTAAAGCTTGTCAGGGTTTGAGTCGCGCTAGAATCGGGCGGGTTTTGGCTAAAGCTTTGGCTGCCAAACAGCAAATTAACGAGTCAGATATTGACGGAGTTTTGGAGGAAAAACAGCAAGCAATTCGCCAAACTGGCATTTTGGAGTTTTTTAACTCCAGAGAATCCTTAAAAAGTGTGGGCGGCTTGGAGAATTTGAAACAGTGGGTAAAGATGCGACAAGATGCTTTTACTGACGAAGCGAGTCGCTACGGTATACCGAATCCGAAAGGAGTTTTGTTAGTAGGAATTCAAGGAACTGGCAAATCTTTATCTGCTAAAACAATAGCCTCAGAATGGCGTTTGCCACTGTTGCGATTGGATACTGGGAGATTGTTTGGGGGCGTGGTCGGGGAAAGCGAAAGTCGCGTCAGGCAAATGATACAATTAGCCGAGGCTATCGCACCTTGCGTTTTGTGGATCGATGAAATAGACAAAGCCTTCGGCAACATTATCAGCGGCAGCGACGGCGACTCGGGAACTTCGCGCCGGGTATTCGGCAGTTTGATTACTTGGATGCAGGAAAAAACCAGTCCGGTGTTTATCGTCGCAACTGCAAATAACGTGCGGATTTTGCCCGCAGAGTTGCTGAGAAAGGGCAGGTTTGATGAAATTTTCTTTTTGAATTTGCCCTCCGAATCGGAACGGCAAGATATTTTTAAAGTGCATTTGCAGCGTTTGCGGCCAACTAGATTGCGCGAGTTCGATTTGGGGGTTTTGGCGAAACGCGCTGAGAACTTTAGCGGTGCAGAAATTGAGCAAGTGGTAATAGATGGGTTGTATCGGGCCTTTGGCACTTTTGTCAACGGACAGCGCCGGGATTTGATGACGGAGGATATTTTGAGGTCGATCGAGGATACTGTACCTTTAGCTGCGATCGCGCGATCGCAAATTGAAGATTTGAAGCGCTGGGCGGCGGAAGCGGGCGCGAGAACAGCCTCCAACGATACTCATTTAATTGATGAATTGAAACGCTACAGCCAGCGGCGAAGGGATGCGATCGACAATTAACCCCACTTGTAGGCTGCGTCAGTTAATGTCTAATTAATTCTCGAAAAAATTACCTCTGACGCACCTTCCTAATCGCATGGTGCGTCAGTTCATGGCTGATTAATTAGCCCAAATATCTCCAGTTATGACGCACCCTACTACTACGAACCTAATTTAAAAATATCCGCAAAAATAGCATTTTGCTCAACCATTCTCCCCGCATCCGGCGAATCGTAAACCACTAACAGCGAATTCTCCTCCCCCAAATAGGGAAACAGACTCAATCCCTCAGCATTGTCAGTATTAACCTTAAAAGGCAAGTCAAACAATACCTCCAAATCTCCCCCCTCTTGCCCAGTAATACTGTCGCCCGAGCGCCCTAAAATCCCCTTTAACCGAAAAACCCTCATCGCCCCAGATAAAGTCATCGTCGGCCCCGCTAAAACAATCAAATCTTCCCCGTTCCAGCACAATTCTCGCACGCCCAAACCGTTCAAATCAACAAAATGTTTGTTGTACAATTTCCCTCCTTTCCCAATTTCCTTAAGCTTTAAAACTCCCGCTTGGGCCTCTTCAACTTCTATTTCTAAAATTATCGCCCAACCCCGCAGCACCGGCCCCCGCAAACCAAGAAAAATGCGATCGCCCCGCACCGCCAACCCTTCAATATCAAAGCCATTTTCTTTACTCGGAATCGGCACAGATAAATACAAGCCGAGGTGGGTGTCATCTTTGAGCGCGTCTGTCAGCAAATTGCCTGTTTCTGTCCGCTGCAGGCATCCCACTGTCAGTTGAATTTCGGGATTGTCTGAATCGGGAATTGACTCGCACAAAATCCCGTCTTTCATAGGAATGCGCGCCAGTAAATAGCGGTTGACCTCTGTCACGATTTGTGCTAATCTTTCAATGTCTTTGCCGGGGTCTTTGCCTTTAGCTTTTTTGCGTTTGGTGCTGTGAGAACCCACCACCCAAAGATAATCGCTGCTGAAATCAATTCCTTCAATATCGATTTCGCATTCTCCAGGTAGATCGATAAAATCTGCGATCGCAAATCTTTGATGTTCTCCAAAAATATGAGGCGCGACAGGCGACAAACGCTCGATTGAAGTCGTTTCATCGGAACCCAGCCACAAATGGCCATCAGGAGTTAAAGCAACAGCGGATAAATCTGTAATAATATCAGCGACTTCGCTGTTTAATTGCAGCATCAGCCGGCCGAGCAAAAAGGATTCTGGCATAATTATTAGAATCAAAACTATTCTTAGGGTAAGTCATTATAGTTAAACCTGCTTGAAACTGAGATCTTGCCACAGGTGTAATAGTCCGCCGGGAATTCCTTCTCCGTCTCAAAGCTTGCATTCAGTTAAAACTGAAATGTTGCACCATTCTCAATAAAGCTTTTATGGGCGGGCTAGGATCAACGGCCCACAAGAAAATTTAATTTTTGTGGAACAGCCCGGAAAGCCTGTTCATGACAGAGGTGCAAGATTTGAGTTAAAACCGACAGAAAACTAAAACAGAAAACTAAAACAGATATCCTCCTCAAGCCTCATAGCAAGAACTTCCGTTTTGAGATAAGGATTTTTAACCCCTAGCGGGTCAAACCCCAGTCGGCGGTTTATTCCGCAAACCGAACCTCCACAGACGGATAACACCCTAATTGAAGCATTAACATCGCCGTTACCTTTCGTTACGATAAGGAGACAGAGAGAAAAACCTCTCATTCGTAAAATCAGAGGTAGCCATTATGAACGGTACATTTCGCGTCGGCAACCTGTTTGGGATTCCCTTCTTTGTCAACGCATCTTGGTTTTTAGTTCTGGGTTTAGTAACCTGGCAGTACGGCGGCGCATTAGCTGCCCTGTTTCCCACATTGGGCCCCGTAGCGCCCTGGATGTTGGGATTATTCACAGCGTTACTGTTATTTGCTTCCGTCTTAGCCCACGAATTAGGACACAGTTGGGTAGCCATTAAACAGGGAATTGGCGTGAAATCGATTTCGCTATTTCTGTTTGGCGGACTGGCTAATTTGGAAAGAGAATCGAAAACCCCAGCCGAAGCATTTTGGGTAGCGATTGCCGGCCCGTTGGTCAGCTTATTGTTATCGGGTTTGTTAACAGCGATCGGCATCGGTGCTGGTCTCACAGGCCCCGCAGCCGCCATCGTCGGACTTTTAGCTTCCATCAACTTAGTTCTAGCCTTATTTAACTTAATTCCCGGTTTGCCCCTCGACGGCGGCAACATCCTCAAAGCGATCGTCTGGAAAATTACTGGCAACCCTTACAAAGGTGTAATTTTTGCTAGCCGCGTCGGTCAAATAATTGGTTGGATTGCCATTGCTACAGGCATATTCGGCAATATTTGGAATCTAGTAATCGGTTGGTTCTTACTGCAAAATGCCGGTCAATCTGCCCAATATGCCACAGTCCAAAATCAACTGGCAGGCCTGACAGCCGCAGATGCTGTGACTCCCGAAAGTCCGATCGTCTCCCAAGACTTGTCCCTCAGAGAATTTGCCAACAACTACGTGATCGGTAGCACTCAAACCTGGCGCAGGTTCCTGGCAACAGATGATGCCGGACAATTGGTAGGGGCGATCGACCTTGATGACCTCAAAACCATTCCTACCGGAACTTGGCCCCAAGTTTTAGTCAAAGAACTCCTGAAGCCGATCGAATTTTCCACAACCGTCAAACCAGAATTATCCCTCCTCGAAGTCGTCACCCTTCTCGAACAACTTAAAGTACAAGAACTCCCCGTCATTCGCGAAAATGGTGTCCTCGTCGGACTTGTAGAAAAAGCTGAAATTGCCCGCCTGCTACAAAGACGAGCCGAAGCGAACCCTGCTTGATATCCTCAGATACTTGACAAATAACAGTTAACCCCCTCGATTTCCCTTACCAAAAGGGCGATCGGGGGGGTTAACAATGGTTTCAAAAAAGTCACAGTCAAACACAAATAGTTCTAGATGCAACTGTCACAATAGTTAAAGATTTTTTGAGGTATGTTGTTGCCTCCAGGAATGGCTAAATTATTAGCTGCTAATCAAGAATAAAAATTATTATATAGCCTTTCTCAACTTTCGTGAGGTACGCAGGCGAACTATTCCCTATCTATTGCCAATAGCCCGCAGATATTGAAATTATCTGCGTTAATCTGTGTTCATCTGCCTTAATCTGCGGTTTGTCTATCAATCAAAAATTTATGCCCTCTTGTTTACTGATTACCTGACAATTCTCAACGGTACCGGACTGTTAATTAGAAAGGCTGTATAAGTTAATCTTCGATACACCCTACCGCTCAATTTCATCAATCAAATCTAGTATTTTTTGATAATCAAAATTATATAAATGATTCATCAGAACTTCCGCAAAAACATCATGATCGCTGCCGATTTCCTCAATAGTTGTGGCAATCAAGTCGAAGTCAGCCTCACGGACTGCCTGTTTTAGATTGCTCGTCCATTCTGGGGAAACTTTAGGCTTGGAGTCCAGCGTAAATATTGCCGCACTATCAGATATTTTTTCTTGTACCATACTTGAACTTTGCGATAAATCATTGACTTCAACATATTTATTGATGGCTTCACCAGCACCCGCTGCGGTAACAACTTGAATGTCAAACTTGAAGACTGTACCGTATCCCACTTCGCTCTCGACAGTAATGTCGCCCCCCATTAATCTTATGAACTCGCGGCTGATGTTTAATCCTAACCCCGTACCTGTTTGAACTTTCTTTTCTGATGAAGTTTGCACCAATAATTCAAATATGCTTTCTAATTTTTCCGGCAAAATACCAACTCCTGTATCGGCTATTTCAAAACCAATAAAAATATTTTGTTGCGGTTCTCCACTATTTAAAAATTTGTTTTTGGTAGGCTTAATTATTCCTTCTTGCTTGGAGCATACGGTGATTAAAACTGAACCATACTGGGTAAATTTAACCGCATTATCTAATAAATTAATCAACACTTGTCGCAACTTAACCTCATCATTTTGCACGTATTGGGGAACATCGGAAGAGCAGTCAATAATTACTTGCAATCCTTTATTTTTAGCCGGAATTTGAAACATATTTTGCACGTCCCCCAGCAAGCGGTACAAGTCAAAAATTTTGGCGTTGAGTGCCATCCGCCCACCTTCTATTTTAGATAAGTCTAAGACTTGATTGATCAGTTGGAGCAGGTGTTCTCCGCTGCGGCGAATAATTGTGATATTTTCTTTTTCTGGCAAAGTTAAATTAGCGCTGGGTTCCATTAATTGAGCGAAGCCGAGAATGGCGTTGAGGGGGGTTCGCAATTCGTGGCTCATGTTGGCGAGAAAAAGGCTTTTAGTTTTGTTGGCAGCTTCTGCGGCTTCTTTGGCTTGTTGGAGTTCTTGTTCTGCTTGTTTGCGATCGCTCGTATCAATGATTATGCCGTGCCAGACAATATCTCCATTTTCGCGCAATTCTGGTCGAGAATAACCTTGCAGCCATTTGAGTTTTCCCGATGCTGTCACAATCCGCCACTCGTGGGAAAATGGTTCGAGATCGGTCGCACTTTTGACAATTGCCTCGAAGTGACTGGAGCGATCGTCCGGGTGTATTTGTTCGTATAGTAAAGCAGAGTTGTTCTGGATTTCCTCCGGCTCTAATTCTTGAATTTCTCGGCACAGAGGACTGATATATTCCATCTTGACTGAGCCGTCGGGATGCTGCACGAAAATGTAAAGTTCTCCGGGAACAGTGTTCGCTAATTTGTGAAACAGAGCTTCGCTTTTTTGCAAGGCTAATTGTGCTTGTTTGCGATCGCCAATATCAATCCCAAATCCAAACAAGAAATCCAGGCTGCCACCTTCGTCGAGCACCGGTGTGCCGTGCCACTCGACTAACAAAGTCCGATCGTCCGAAGTGAGAATGCGATGTTCGTTAACCGTTTGCTCCCGCGCTGTTACACCAGTAAAAATTGAATGTAATCCGGCTCGATCGCTTGGGGGTACAAATGTAGCTAAGTAATCTTTGCCTGCAACTTCTGTGGCAGTATAGCCCACAGCTTCCAGCATACTGTTATTCGCCAGCAGGATTTTACCCTCAGAGTCGATCGCCACAAAAAAAATCGGAGAATTTTCGATAATCTTTAAGTTAAAGTCGCGCTCTTGACGGATAATTTTTTCAGCTTGCTTGCGCTCCTCAATTTCGAGCTGCAAGCGGGCATTCATCGAGGCTAGCTCGATCGTGCGATCGACTACTTCAATTTCCAGAGTACGGTTGTAGTCAGCCAATATTTGCTCTGCGTGTTTGCGAGCCGTAATATCTTTAAAAACAGTCAGAACATAAAGGATATTCCCCGCACCGTCAAACACCGGCAGCGCTCGCACTTCCAAACGAATATTTTTCCCGTCTCGGCGAATTTCCATATCTTCAACAATCACCTCCAAGCCGCTCAACGCCCGCACAAACGGCATTTGCTCGGCCGGGTACAGTTGATTAGTGCCTGCTATATAAATTTGATAAGCTTGTGGTAGCTCTTGTGCGGTAGCATCGGGCATTTCTCCCCTACCCAATATTTGCTCTCCCGCCGAATTCATGAAAATAACTGCGCCACCCGAAGTCATCGCCGAGACTCCAACGGGTAAATTTTCTACCAGTTGGGCAAATTTTTCTTCACTTTCTGCCAAAGCTTGAAAAGACTGTTTCAGTTGAGCTGCCATCTCGTTGAAAGACTCGGCTAATTCGCCGACTTCCTCAAGCCTACTGACACTAACAGCGCGATCGAACTCTCTGGCGGCAATATCTTTAGCTGCTTCGTTGAGCCGCAGCAGGGGCAGCGTTACCCACCTAGCTGTCAGCACTCCAGCAATTGTCGATAGCACCAGCGCCGCCCAACAAAGTAAAATTGTAGTGCGCGTATTTTTGTTAATTTGCCCCATGAAATCTGATTCGGGAACTGCGATCGCAATCAGCCAGTTCAAACCGTAAACATCAGAAAAGGGCAGCACTTCCACAAAATATTCCTGCCCGTCTCGGCTAAATTTCAGTTGCTGCCGCTGCTGAATGTCGCCAAAGCCCCCGAAGTTTTCGTACAAATATTTAGCTGCAGTGCGAATGACAGGAGTTTGGCTGTCTAAAACATTCACCCGCTGCAGTTGCGGCTTTCCAGACATCTTTCTAAAGGGTGATTCTTGACTCGAACTGGCAACCAGCAAGCCCGATCGTTCGATCGCGAAAATTTGTCCGGTTTGGCTCAGCTTGATGCGATGGAGATATTGCTGAAGCTCCGAGAGCGAAAAGTCTACTGCACTAACTCCCAGCAATTTACCATTTCGCTCGCGAATCGGTTGGCTGGCAGCAATAAAAACAGTCCCAGGAGTAAAACCCGGATAAATGCTCGTCCAAATCGGTTTATTAGCTGCGACAGCTTCCTTGTACCAGGGGCGGAGACGGGCATCGTAGGTTCTGGGTTCTGCCTTTAATTTAGCGGTGCGAGTGCCGTTGCCGTCTGTAGCGTAGTAAATGCTGTGAAAGTTGCTAGACTTGTTCGCCGCGACAATTTGCAAGCTGTTATGCGTGGGGTTGCGCCAAATGCCGAGATATTCTCCTGATTTTTCAGCACCGAAGGATATCCATTGAATGCTTTTAAAAGATCGCATTTGCTGCCAGAGGAACTTCTCTCCCCGAGGCTGGGGCTTTTCTAACTGTAAGTTTAATTCACCGCGCTCGATCGCTTCAGCGTTAAGTTGATTTACCCACTGGGTATGTTCGAGAAAAGAAATCAGCTTTTCTTCAACTCTCTTTCCCGTCTCGGCGATCAATTTCTCGGCGAGATCTTCGACTGCTTTGTCTCCGTTGCGAAAGGACAGATACCCGACAATCCCGACTGCTGCGACGATTTGCAGCACAAAAGAGGCCACTAGAAGGCTACGCAGGGAGATTTTTGGTTGGTGTTGAGAAGTTTTACTCGCGAATCGGGGCAACGGCATAGGCTGATGGCTAATTGCTCCCTAACACTTTAACTGTTCCAGCCTGTAATTTCACTTAGGGGCGATCGAGGTGTTTCCTTGTCCTCAAAACACCTCCCACACAGACACATAAAATTTTAGATTTTAGATTTTAGCTTAAATAATTGGGAATGAATGATCAAGCTCGTGCTTTCGAGCTTCGCTACAGTTGCATTCTTTCTTTTTTTCAACTGGTATGACGCACTGTTAGCTGAGAATACCTCTGCCATTTTCTTGCTTTGGTGGGTTTCCTAGCTCAACCAAACCTAATTCTTCCTTCAAACCTCTTCGGTTCATCAATTACATCCGTTAAATCCCGTACACAATTGGTGGCAGAACATCCATCCATTACATCCATTACATCCGTTAAATCCCGTACACAATCGGCGGCAGAACTTCTCTTTAACAGCTACGCGGAAAATCCCCCGCTTGTCCACACGGATATAGCGAGGGGCGAGAATAGGTATTCTCGGAAAATATAAAGTAGTGGCAGTGGCTTTTGTCCAGCCATTGCCATCTATAGAAGCCATACTGTTTGAGGCTCACAGAAAGATTTCAGAGCCAATTCTCTGCTTGCAGTCAATGCTTGAAGTCAAACCAACCTGTTCAAGCAAGAAGTCAAAGCAAGTCGTAAAGGCCTAGGCTACTTCTTCTTCTCGATCGATTTGGCGCAGGTGAATGTGCTTGCGTCCCAGAGAGATTTCAAATTCATCTCCTGGCTGGAGTTCCATCTGTTTGGTGTAGGCAGCTCCAATCAGTAAGTTGCCGTTAGATTGAACGCTAATCCGATAGCTGGCAGAGCGTCCGCCGCGTCCATTGCCGTTTTGCTTCCCGTCTAGCTGAATGCCTTCTGCATCAATCAGCGCATTCAGGAATTTCATCATGTTGACCCGTTCTACGCCGTTCTTGGTAACGGTGTAGTAGCCACAGGCTCTAGCTTTTTCTTCCTTGGTAAGGTTCTCTAGGTCTTTGACCTTTTTGATCAGATCTTCGCCTTCAAGGGGTTCGATATTTTTCTTTTTAGCCATTTACTGAGTCCTGAAATATTCAACTGGTGTACGGATTTTTTCTCGGTTGGTTTTTGGTTTGACCAAGAAACTTTAGCTTTATAGCTGGTCGTAAAACCATATTACACCGATCGGCTCAATTGTTAACCACTATTATCTAAATATTTTTAACAACCTGCAGTCTTTCTTGAGGAGTAGCCGCAGCCGGTGCGAGCAATCTCTAAACTCGGTAGCATAAGCTATCAGCTATCAGCTAGCTGAATATTTGCCCCGCTCTTAAAATCCCATGAAGTTAACCACACGCGGACACTACAGTGTCAAAGCATTACTGGATCTAAGTTTGCAACCTCGCTATGGCCCGACATCGGTGAAATCGATAGCTAAGCGACAGGAGTTACCTGCTCCGTATCTAGAAAAATTGCTGATTGAAATGCGACGAGCCGGTTTAGTCCAATCTGTTCGGGGTTCTCAAGGAGGATATCAATTAGCCCGCATGCCCGCTCAAATCTCTTTAGGACAAATCTTAGAGGCTGTAGGTGAAACTATTGAACCTTTACCTCGACATTTTCCCGACGCGACGCAAGCAGAGGACTGGGTAACATTCAGTTTGTGGAACCGATTGCACAAAAAACTTGCCGAAGCGCTGTACAGTATTTCCCTCGAAGACTTATACTATGATGTCCGCAGTTGGCAAGCGGCTCTTGGGGAAGAAACTAGCTTTATCATTTAAATGGTAAGTTCATTCATTCGATCGCCAGCAATCACACATGGACGCAACACTTGTTACTTACTTTGGCGGCTGTCACTGCGGAGCTGTCCGCTTCCGTGTCGCCGTTGACAAACACGAAGCATCTGATTGCAACTGCTCTATCTGTAAAAAGAAGGGATTTTTGCACCTCATTGTGCCGCCGGAACGTTTTACCTTGCTCAGTGGCCAAGATGTTTTGACCACCTATACATTTAATACAGGAACTGCTCAACATACTTTCTGCGGAATTTGCGGCATTCACTCGTTCTATCGCCCCCGATCGCATCCCGATCAATTCGATGTCAACGTCCGCTGTCTTGACGACGATGCCATCAAACACTTTGAGATTCTACCCTTTGACGGTGTTAATTGGGAGGAGAACGTACACTTGATCCGCGACTAAAGTAATCTCAGCATTTATAGCAACCACGCCTGATGATGATGAGGTTTTGAATTGCTCAAACCCTTGCCTTTATTGCTTCTTCCTTCTTCCTTCTACTATAAAATGGCCCCTCAAAAAATCAAAGTCCGCAATGGTAGCAGGAGTTAAAAGCTGCTCTCTGGGGCGATCGCTCCTGCTCTGACAATCAAGGAAGATGGTTCGGGCCCCCGGATTCATCCGTGGAGCGAGAAACAACCTCCTCGCTCCCCATCGCCAGCTCGCGGATTGATCGGTGGGGTCGCTTTCTTCAATTCTTTAATCTAAAATCTAAAATCTAAAATCTAAAATCGATTGATGGACTATCAAGTTTGACACAATATATAATGATGCCGGATGAATTTCCTGTTTTGATTTTAGCTGCGGTGTTGGATTATTCGATCGGCGATCCTTGGGGTTGGCCACATCCCGTGCAGGCGATGGGTTGGGCGATCGACCGTTATACTAGACTTGTCTTTAATATATGGAATAATCCCGCAGGCCAAATGCCTGAAGCAGAGGATCGTCCCGCTGGCGATCAGCACAAACAGCAGCTACGATGTGCTGGTACAATACTAGCGATCGGGCTGATTGTAGGCAGTTATACTGTCAGTTGGTCGATCGTCCAAGCTGCTAGTTGGGTGCATCCTCTTTTAGGTATTGCCATACAGACCATTTTGCTGGCAAGCTGTTTTGCAGGTCGCAGTTTGAGGGCGGCTGCGGAGGATGTGCTAACACCTTTAAATGTTGGAGATTTAGTCAAGGCGCGAGAAAGGTTGAGCCTTTACGTCGGCCGGGATACCGAAAACTTATCCGAGCCAGAAATTCTGCGAGCATTGTTAGAAACTGTAACAGAGAATGCAGTCGATGGCGTGACAGCACCGCTATTTTATGCCTTACTTGGGTTCGCTCTGCCGCATCTATTATTAAGTGTTACCGCTGCCCCGATCGATCCTAACTCGATGTGGGTGAGTGCTATAGTCCCCTTGGCGATCGCTTACAAAGCAGCCAGCACATTAGATTCTACGATCGGCTACAAAGAAGCGCCATACACTGATTTAGGATGGTTTAGCGCCAAACTAGAAGACGTGCTGACGTGGATTCCTTGCCGGCTAACAGTGATTACTTTAGCCGTTATATCTGGCAAACCGATTTACATTTGGCAAATTTGTCAGAGAGATGCTGTTAAAGATGCCAGTCCCAATTCCGGTTGGAGCGAGTGCGTTTACGCCGCCATCTTGGGAGTGCAACTAGGAGGTACTAATTCCTATCGCGGAGTTCTCAAACACAAACCGCTGTTAGGCGAGCCGGTTCACCCTATCACAGCGCCACTAATTTGCCAAGCCTTGCAATTAACTCGGTATTGCTTTCTGATTTGGTTGGGACTATCATTGCTTTTTTATACCTTATTAGGTTTGAGCCGCTAACTGATGATCTCACCCGAACACTCCAGGAGACATAAATAATGTATTTCTGTCATTGTTCGCCTTCGGCTAAGCAATCGCAGCATCTGCTTTTCATCCGTTCGGGGTAAGTCCTGCAGAAGACACAGATCAGCCACCGACAGCAGCAAAAAAAGTTTTGACCTTTGTTCAAACCCCCAGATTCATCTGTCAAGTCCATCTACAATCTAAAATCTCAAATTGTTCGATATGCCAACAGCCAACAATTAGCTCGCAGCAACCCATGACTAAAATTATCAAAATTTTATCCCCTGATGAAGTGAGGCGCACTCTCACCCGCGTCGCTTCCCAGATTGTCGAAAAATCAGGGAATCCCTCGGATTTAGTGCTGTTGGGCATTCATAGTAGGGGAGTGCCTTTAGCTCAAATTTTGGCCGATCAAATTGAAGTTCTCGAACAAGTCAAAGTACCCGTGGGCGCTTTGGATATTACCTTTTACCGAGATGACTTGGATCGAGTTGCGATGCGGACACCGGCTAAAACAGAAATTCCTTTCGATTTGACGGGCAAAACCGTGGTGTTGGTAGATGACGTTATATATAAAGGCAGAACGAGTCGAGCGGCTTTGAATGCGGTAAACGATTACGGGCGGCCGGAGAAAATTTGGTTGGCGGTATTAGTTGATCGTGGCCACCGAGAAGTACCGATTCAGCCGGATTTTACGGGTAAAAAGTTGCCGACTGCAAAGGAAGAACAAGTTAAGGTTTACGTTCAAGAGATCGACGGGCGCGACGGAGTGGAGTTAATTAAGGGTTGATATCCTTGACCTTGGAATCGGAATAATAATTTTTGGAGTGCAGTGTGAGCGTCGCCGCGCAGCGCCCGCTATCTCAGAAGCGAGCGGATATAATGTGGAATTGATTAAGCCTTGATATCGTTGACCTTTGCATCAGAATAATAATTTTCCGAGTGCAGTGCGAGCTTAACAGATGGCGATCGACCAAATTTCTAGTTGGCGATCGCACTTGCGACCTCACAAACCAGGTTTATTCGGATATTTTTCGTTTCTTGTCGCAAATTTTTCGTATAAACCTGGTTTCTGGCCCCCATCCGTCCAGGACTGGGATCTGGGAAGAAACCTGGTTTTTAGCCAGAGCGCGGAGCGTCGTGATTGATTTTAAATCGGCAGTGCAGGAGTTGAACCTGCCTGGGGCGAATTATGAGTTCGCTGCCTAAACCGCTCGGCCAACTGCCGTTAAATCTATTTCTTTGATCTAACTCAAAATGAATTATAACATAATTTCTCAGTCCGTGCTAGAACTAGAGAACAAAAATCAAAATTCTTAGATCTGCTGAGTTCCGATCGCCTGTTAGCCAATGTTAGGCAAGCCGATCGACGGGACAAAGCAGTTTCTAGGGCTCGGCATAAACTTATAGGCAATGGCAGTGAATTCGACGGTAGTGCTGACTCTTATTCTGCTGGCTCTGATGTTTGGAGCAGGCGTGACGAGTTCTGTTTGGGGATTTACTATAGGTCGCGAAGCCTTGCAAGGAACGACTCAACCCGATGTTCGTCCCAGCAACAATGCTGGCAGCGGCAAGCCTGGAACGACGGCTAGCAAAGACCAAGTGAGCATTTTGAAAGAAAAAGACATTCTCACCACCGTCAAAGCACGGGTAGAAGGTCGCGATCCTGAAAAAACGGCTCAAGCAAATACTAAAACAGAGAAGGCAAGCTCTAAACCAGCCGCAGCCAAAAAACCCGCTGCACAAAATGCTAGCGCCAAGTTTCCCCTGAACAGTCGCGACGGGGGAATAACTCTGGAAGTGAGCGCGGCCAGTCAGCGCAACAATTCCATGCTGCTAGACGTGAGCATGAAAAATGAAGGATCGCAAGCTGTGAGGTTTCTCTACAGTTTCTTGAACGTCACTGACGATCGTGGCCGGGCCCTGAGCGCGACTGCCGAGGATTTGCCGTCGGAACTGCCCCCCAACGGGCAGGTGTATTACGGTACGGTGAGTATTCCCACAGCTTTGCTAGAAAATGCTAAGGAAGTTTCGTTGACGCTGACAGATTATCCAGGTCAAAAACTTCAGTTGCAAATATCTGGCATTCCAGTGGCGAAGTAAAATAAAAAAAGACCAAACCTGCAGACAGATTCTCAGGTTTGATCGAGAAAGTTTTTTTAGGGAGCATTGTGTCACTTTTAGGGGCGAGAGTGCAGGAGATATCTGATTTACCCGCGATGAGTTCGACAGAGGTGCTGTCGCGGTTGCTGTCAGTGCTGTTGCTGATTGCGATTAATGCTTTTTTTGTGGCGGCTGAGTTTTCGATGGTGACGGTACGCCGATCGCGCATCAATCAGTTAGTGGAAGCTGGCGACGTTGCAGCTTTAACTGTGCAATCTTTGCAGCAAAGTATTGAGCGATTGCTCTCAACAATGCAGTTGGGAATCACTCTTTCTAGTTTAGCTCTGGGCTGGATTGGGGAAAGTACGATCGCTGTGCTAGTCCGAATGTCGATCGGCTATTTGCCGCTGCCAATTTACATCAAGTCGGCGATCGCCCATTCTTTTAGCATATCAATAGTAACTTTTTTGTTGCTAGCTTACGTGCAAATCGTACTGGGCGAACTCTTTCCCAAATCTGTAGCGTTACTGTATTCCGAACAGCTAGCCAGAACTTTAGGGCCTCCGAGTTTATTGATTGCCCGTTTGTTCAAGCCCTTTGTGTCGTTTCTCAATCAATCTACTCGATCGCTCTTGCGGTTTGCGGGCATCGAATACGATCTAAGGCATCGCCCGGTTACTCCCGAAGAACTGCAATTAATTATAGCTACTTCCAGCGAATCCAGCGGCTTGGAAGCAGAAAAACGAGAATTGCTCAACAACGTGTTTGAATTTGGCGAAGTTTGGGTAGAAGAAGTGATGGTGCCGAGGCCTAGCATTGTCGCACTTCCCAAAACAGCAACCTTTCAAACTTTGCTCGACGAAATGGCTATTTCTCACCATTCCCGCTATCCCGTGACGGGAGATTCTTTAGACGACATTATTGGGATTATTGGCTTCAAACAACTTGCCAAACCCCTAGCTGAAGGTTTGCTATCTCCCGACACGCCAATTGTAACTTGGATGGATTCGGTGAGGTTTGTGCCGGAGATGATGCTGCTGGGGGAACTGCTGCCTTTGATGCAGAGTTCGTCGGAAGAAATTGCGATCGTAGTCGATGAATTTGGTGGCATTTCCGGGTTAGTGACGCTGAGGGATTTGATAGCCGAAATTATCGGCCGCAGTTACGAGTCACCCGACAGCAAAGAAATTGCTTTGCAAGTATTGGACGATCGCACTTATTTAGTGCAAGCGCAGTTAAATTTAGATGATGTGAATCAAATATTGAATTTGGATTTGCCAGTAACGGACGAATATCAGACAATCGGAGGTTTTTTGAGCTATCAGTTGCAAAGAATGCCGGCTGTGGGGGAAGTTTGGCGCGGTGAAAATGTGGAACTTACGGTTGTTTCTGTGTCCGGGCCGCGGTTGGATCAACTTCAAATTCACTTGTTGGAAGGCGCTGCGGGCGATCGAGCTTTAGATCAAATTGCAGCAGCCGATGGGGAAATTGTGGGGAAAGGGCAAAAGAATAGCGGGTTGAGTGGTATGGCGAAATTTTCGAGTTAAGATTTGGATGAAAAGGGCGATCAAAATAGCGCAACTTTTTCTACCAAATCTGAGTTAGCAACCCCGTTTATTCTTTAGTCTCTTAGAGATGGACGAGAGTTTATGGAGGAGCGCTTTCAACCGCCGAGTCGGAATACTGTTTAAGCATAAGCCACCGGATCTTTTAATCCCAATTCCTCAAAAGCTGCCAGCCGCAGCCGACAAGAATCGCAAACGCCGCAGGCATTTTCCCCGCCTGCGTAGCATGACCAAGTTTGCTCCCAAGGTACTCCTAATTTGTTACCTAATTGAATAATTTCTGTTTTTTTAAGTTCGATCAAAGGTGTGATAATATTAATAGCATTTCCTTCTCTACCCTGCTTTGTTCCTAACCGAAATACTTCCTGCATGGCTTGGATGTAATCGAGGCGGCAGTCGGGATAGCCGGAATAATCTAAAGCGTTGACACCGATGTAAATGCGATCCGCTTCTAGAGTTTCTGCGTAGGCGAGGGCAAAGCTGAGAAAGATCGTATTTCTAGCAGGAACGTAAGTAATTGGGATGTTTTGGGACATTTCTGCAAGATTGCGATCGATCGGTAATGCCATCTCATTATCGGTCAAAGCGGAACCGCCCCACAGTGTTAAGTCAAAGTTTACTATCTGATGTGCCTTAACACCTGCAGCAAGTGCGATCGCCCTTGCTGATTCCAACTCCCGCCGGTGTCTTTGCTTGTAGTCAAACGAAATAGCGTAACACTCGCAGCCGTCGGCCTTGGCTTGATACAAAACAGTTGAGGAATCCAGCCCTCCCGACAATAAAATAACTGCTTTCACTTAAAACATCCTCGATCTAATCAGCTTTTATATTTATATCAAATCTCTTGTCAATTGACAAGATAGCACTGCTAAATGCTTGTTTAAAAAAATATTTAACGAACCGCGAAGACGCAAAGGACGCGAAGGAAGAAAAGAGAAGAGAAGAGAAACCTGTTGACAATGAAGGGTGCGCATTGCGCACCTTACGCTTGACATTTAAATTGCTAACAAGTCGTCTAGTTCCCGGTAATCGGGTAAAGTTGTATCAATTACTTTACCCTGTCGCAAAACTGTGCGATCGCGCTGCGACCTCGATAACAGTTCGCTGAAATTCCGCGCCTTAAACAAAATTAAATCGGCTGGTAAACCAACTCCTATTCGTCCAAGATTCGGCAATCCCATTAAGTCTGCGGGTGTTTTTGTGACTGTGCGCGGCCAATCTTCCCAAGGCCTATCTAAATGGGCAATGCGGACTGCCATATTAAAAACTTCCAAAACATCATGGTCGCCAAATCCGTAAAACGGATCGCGACAATTATCGCTAGCAACTGCAACAGGAATTCCGGCTGCTTTTAGTTCGTGCAGCAGTGTCACTCCCCGCCAGCGCGGTGTATGCTGAGATTCTCGGTCTTGCAGGTAAAGGTTGCACATCGGCAAGCTGACAATGCCAATATTTGCTTCCGTGACTAATTCCAGAGTTTCTGTTACTAAATCAGACGGTTGTACGGCTAAACTACAGCAGTGTCCGCAGATTATTTGACCCCCAAATTCATGGCGGATGGCGGTTTTTGCGACTTCCCGCAATGTTACTGAATCTGGATCGTCGTTTTCGTCGGTGTGGAAGTCGAGGTTTAAATTTCGTTCTTTGGCTAAGGCAAAAACTCGATCGAGTTGTTTGTCTAAGTCGGGATTCATATAGGCGACGCCGCCGAGAATGCCGCCAATTTGGGCAATGCGATCGGCTAATTTTTCGCCTGCAGGTGTCAGGTAATAGTCGAGGGAAACCAGGGAAACTGCTTGCAAGATCAGCCGATCGCCCCATTCGGCTTGCAGCGCTTCAAATACTTCTAAACTAACGGTTCCCTGTTCCCCGGCGCTGTCGATGTGAGTGCGGATGGCCTTGGTTCCGTGGGCGTAGCTGCACTTGAGGCCAAATTCCATTCGCCGGTAAACATCCTCTGCATTCCAGTTTTTTTGGGCATCAGCGCCTACCGCTTCGATCGCGCTGGCAAAAGTTCCATCGGGATTGGGCGATCGTTCCCAAATGTGACCTTTGTCTAAATGGGTGTGCATATCCACAAAACAAGGCCAAACTAAGCCGCCTTGCAAATCTACAACTGGGATATCTGCAATTGGGGATAAAGGTTCCGTACCTGTGGGGATGATTTGGGCGATCGCCCCTGCTGCAATTTCCAAATCCACCAAACAAAAATTGTTCTCACTCCCCGTTGTCGCCACAGTAGAAGCTGAGGGCGCGATCGATTTCATCTCTAGAAGAGACGCGGGTACGCGACCATTTTTGAGCAAATAATTAGATGTACTTGGCAACATTAATTTTGTGAGTTAGTATTTTGTTGATAATTACTGGCTACCAGTTGTAACTATAACAACCCTTGCAGGAATTGTGAACATCTCTCTTTTCCTCTTTCTCTCTTTTCTAGATTCTCTACGCCCTCTACGGTTAGTTAAACAAATATCATGCAGAAACAAAATATAAATGCTAGAGAAACTTGGATTAAATAGGTAGCTTTGCTGTTGGTACTGCCGCCCTGAGCACTGAAGCACAAATATAAAATTTTTATATTTTCAGGACAGCGCGAAAGTCAGCGTCACGAGTTTGCCTATGCCGGATACTTCCAGAGCCTGAATCCTTTTGCTATCATAAATCACTGCTTCAAATTGCAATTTCACTTTCAACTAACAGCAGCATCCATAGCAAGAGTCAAAAACAACTGTGTCAAAACCAAAGCATATAGTTTTAACATCCCATCCCGACAGATCCGGCACAAAACCTCATCCGATTTACTGGGGAGAAATCGATCCCCTGAAACGGGGGCCTGTGATCGGCAGCCTCACCAAATCGTCTCACCGGAACGCGATCGGCACTCATTCGGGTTCCTACTCTGTTTATCGAGCGCTAGCAGTTGCTTCCGGGGCACTGCAAGCCGATCACCGCCCCGATTTTACCAACACCTCTCCGGCCGCACACATCGGACCGCACCCGAGTTGGGGCGATCGCAATTTGATTGTTTCTCTCGATCCCTTTGGGGGTTTAATCAGCGAAGTTTATACTTCATTTATCCAGCAGGGATATGATATTCGCCCGACAATTGCGGTCACTAAAGCTCACATTAATATGCCGGAATTGCAAGATGCTATCGCTAAGGGGCGAGTGCAAATTGATGGCAAAATAGTCAAAGCAGGTGGCAATTTAGCAGTAACTAAAATTGCGATCGACCCGGTGTGGTATTTGCCGGGAATTGCTCGGCGGATTGGGGCTCAAGAAAGCGTCCTCCGCCGTGTCCTGTTCGAGCAAACAGGCGGAATGTTCTCGGATTTAGTGACGCGGCCGGACTTACACGTTTTCTTGCCACCAATTGGCGGAACTACGGTTTATATTATTGGCGATGTCGCGAATATTTCTGACCCGGATAAGCAGTTGGCGGTACGTGTACATGATGAATGCAACGGTTCAGATGTCTTCAGTTCCGATATCTGCACTTGTCGCCCTTATTTGGTACACGGGATGGAAATTTGCATCCAAACGGCACAATCAGGCGGTTCTGGGGTAATAGTTTACTTCCGCAAGGAAGGGAGAGCTTTGGGGGAAGTGACTAAGTTTTTGGTGTACAATGCCAGAAAACGGCAGGAAGGCGGCGATCGCGCTGATGCCTATTTTACGCGCACTGAATGTGTTGCGGGAGTTCAAGATATGCGGTTTCAAGAACTAATGCCAGACGTGCTGCACTGGTTGGGGATCTCTCGAATTGACAGTTTAGTTTCTATGAGCGATATGAAATACAATGCGATTATCAATTCTGGCATTCAGGTAATCGATCGCATCCCCATTCCAGAAGATTGGATTCCTGCAGACGCACAAGTCGAAATTGTCGCCAAAAAAGCCGCCGGCTACTACACGCCAGACCCGGTGCCAGATGCTACAATTCTTGCAGAAGCGATCGGACGCGATTTAGGAGATTAAGAGGGCAAAGACGCGACCGATGGGATGCGAACAATCGCGTCTTTGCTAAATAAAATTTATTGCTGGTTTTTGATCAGTCAGGGTAGGTTATGGCTAATTTGCGTTCTAGTGTGATCGTAAAAACAGATATTTGCGGATATACCGCAAGAGTCAAAAAATTATCTCAGTCGGACTTGAGTAGTTTGTTAAACGAGCATAAAAATTTTGTTTCAGATATTAGCGCCAGAAATGAAGGCAGCGTAATTAAAGGGGAAGGTGATTCATTTTGGATAATTTTCCCCAGCGTCACAGCAGCGGCAGTAGCAGCCATAGAAATGCAGCAAGAATTGAGAGCGCAACAATCTAGCAAGGCGAACGACGAACGATTGGCTATTCGCGTGTCAATTACATTAGGAGATGTCTTGCATCAAGATAAAGATATCTTTGGCGATACGGTGAATTTAACAGCGCGCATAGAATCAGTAACTCCGCCGGATGAAATATATTTGTCCCAAGCAGCATGGTTGGCGCTCAACAAAGCAGAAGTGCAAACGTCTTTTGTCAACGAGTTTTCTTTGAAAGGGATGAGCGAACCTGAAAAAGTATACAAAGTTGACCAAAGTTATAAAACGCGGATCATCAAAAATCAAGCAATAATTAAAGCAGATTTGAGAGGTTTTATTTCTTATCAAGAATCTAATTCCATCAAAGATGTTGAATATTTGCTCACCAATTTTGATACTTTTGAAAAAACAATTTGCGAAGAATACGGCGGCACAATTCGGAGTATTGTTGGGGATTCGCATTTGTTGACTTTCCCGGAAGCTCACTCAGCCTTAGCGGCAATGGAAAGTCTGTGTGAGAATTGGAAACTTTTTATTAACGCCAATCAAATACCTTGTGGCTTGTCGGTGGGAGTTGCTAAGGGAAATCTATATATATTTAGGTCTTGTACTTACGGAAAAGATATTCACATAGCCGACAGGCTGGAAGATTTAAGTAAAATAGTATCTCCGGGAAAAGAAAAAAACTCGGTGATAGTTTCCGATCACATAAAACGCGAAGTCAGCGGATCGAAGTGGGAATATAAGCTGATCAAAATCGATAAAAATGCGATTTTAGATAATCTTTTAGATTACAGTCAGTTTGACTTTTTTCAAGAAAACGATGTTTACCGTTGTTTGGTGGTATGACGTTGAAAAATATTGAACTTGAGACTGTAGAATATCTGAGAACGCCGATTGCTATTCGCCAAAAGTGCGATCGCCTTTTTGATTTAGCCCGCCTAGACCAACTCCGCTACTTCCGCGTCGATTTATCCCAACTCGACAACGCAGCAAATTATGTAATTGGCACAACGGGCCAACAGTATCCCGATTTTAACATTCCCTTTCACAGTCGCTGGCGACATTTTGAAGCTGGCAACCTGCCGCGACTCGCCGAATTGGATGCAGCTTTAGCAGACTTTGCACCGGTTGAAAAAGCTAAGATCAAATTTGATTTAGCAATTGTCAGCGTTTTGATCGATGCCGGTGCTGGTGCTGATTGGCAGTATTGCGAACTTGAAACCGGACAGGTTTACCGCCGTTCTGAAGGGTTAGCAATAGCCAGCTTGCGGATGTTTTGTCAAGGTGTTTTTTCCAGCAATCCCAATTTTCCTTGGCAAGCTGATTCTCGCGGACTTTCTCAATTAAAACTCGAAACCTTAGCTGCGGGATTTCAGGTAAGTCGAGACAATCCGCTAGTTGGTTTAACAGGCAGATTAGAATTATTGCAGCGTTTGGGAAATGCGATTTGCCCGCATCCCTTATTATTTGGCAGCGAGAACCCGCGTCCCGGAAATTTGGCAAAATACTTGCTCGACAGTCGGGTTTCTGGAGTCAACACTGTAAAGGCTGCTGAAGTACTGAGCGCTGTTTTAACAGGTTTTGGGGAAATTTGGCCGGGAAGATATGCAATTGGTGGCGTTAATTTAGGCGATGTTTGGCGGCATCCGGCTTTAACAGGAGAAAATTTGGGAGATGAATTCGTGCCGTTTCACAAACTGTCGCAGTGGTTGACTTATTCGCTGTTGGAACCGCTGCAAGAACTCGGTTTAGAAGTCGCCGGATTGGATGAGTTAACGGGATTGCCGGAGTACCGCAACGGCGGTTTGTGTTTGGATATCGGGCTGCTGCGGGCAAAAGATTCGGCTATTTTTGAGCAGAGTTACTTGCCGGGTTCGGAAGTTATAGTAGAATGGCGATCGCTGACTGTGAATCTTTTAGATAAAATTGCCACAGCTATTCGAGAAAAGCTGCATTTGAGTGCGACAGACTTGCCGCTGGTGAAGATTTTGCAAGGAGGAACTTGGGCGGCGGGGCGGAAAATTGCGGGCGAATTGAGGGCTGGTGGAGTGCCACCAATTCAGATTAAAAGTGACGGCACTGTGTTTTAGAAGGAAGAAGGAAGAAGGAAGAGGGAAGTTCGGCAACGGATTCTATAACGGATGTCACGGATGCCAGGAAGAAGGAAAAGGGAAGAGGGAAGAAGCAAGAAGGAAGAGGGAAAATTATCCCCTCTTCCAACTTAAAATTCAAAATTCAAACCTGAAAACTATACCTCACACTACACTCCCAACAAGCTGCTTAGCGACAAGTGCGATATTTGACGTGATAAACTAAACCGCGATGAGCCAAATCGAAGGAGTCAACGGTGGCCATGCCGGCACCGCGGGCTGTCATTGCAGCATTTACTCTCATATTTACACTGTCGCCGCAGCGAGACCAAACATTAGCTACAGTGGCTAAGCTATCTCGAACATTGTAGTTGGTTTCGCCGCTGAGATTCCGATTAAAAACGGGGCCGCGGGCTCCAGCGAAAAAGTATTCTGCTCGCAGGTTGCCTGTGGTTTTAGGAGCAACGTAGCCGCGGTAATCAGCATCGTAGATAGAAATTTGGTAGCCTTGGGGTACTTTGATGGGAATGCTCAGATTGCAGCTTTTCCGGCTTTCTGTTGAGACATTTCCCAGGGCTGCAAACTTGTCAAATAGGATGGTCAGTTCTTGACCGTCGGGGCTGACGCTGACGCTGGCGGAACGATCGGGGCAACCGCTACCGCCGTAGCTTGCACCTAAAATTTGAACCAGCGGATTAGCCAAGGCGGGGCTGATAGAAGCAGTCATTAATGCCGTAGCTAGCAATAGTTTTACAAACTTCATGGATGTTCTCCTTAATAAGTTCAGTTGTGTGTTAGGAGCACCCTAAAAAAATGGAACTGAATTTCGGTAATGCGTTTTAAAGTTGGATATAACCGCCTTCATGTTGAAAGATGAAAAGCCAGTCACGCCAAGCTTATGACCTCATGTGCAGTTCCTATTCAGGTTTTTTCGATTAGTGAATTAATCGAAAAAATAGGTTTTTTGTTGATACTTCTTAAGATTCATATCTGTTGGTAAAAGTTCCGGAAGATTTCGGGGAGAAACTCCGGATCTGTGTTAATCGGCTTGGATGGAGTGCGAGACAGCGAAACCAGTGGGGAGGGTTTTGGAGCCGGAGCTGCGTTCTTAGGAAGAGTGCAGAAAGGAGAGAAACGAGACAATGACATATTTGTCTATTTTCCAAACTCGCATACTTAGTGTCGCCCTGGGCGGACGAAAGGCAATTGCAGGAGCGAATTTTATTCGCGCGGTATTCGTGTTTTCAATAGGGGTTTGATATAAGTAGTCCAGGACGCAGAGACCGCAGAAATCGTTTTTTTTTTCGTCAAGAATTCCTCAATGGCTGATAAGTTAGAATAAAGCAAATTAATTATTCAAAAAAATGAGTGCTAAAGTTACTGTCATTGAGCATCCTTTGATACAGCACAAGTTAACTCTCATGCGGCAAACTCAAACGAGCACGGCGAAATTTCGCCAACTGCTGAAAGAGATTGGAATGCTGCTAGCCTATGAAGTGACGCGAGATTTGCCGCTAAAATACGAACTAATAGAAACGCCGATCGCCAAAATGAATGCACCGGTGCTGGCTGCGGAAAAGAAAATTGTTATTATTTCGATTATGCGCGCCGGTCAGGGACTGTTAGATAGTATTTTAGAACTGATTCCGTCTGCGAGGGTAGGACATATTGGTTTGTACCGCGATCCGACAACTCGGATGGCGATCGAATATTATTTCAAAGTTCCCCAGGATATCGAACAGCGAGATGTTTTAATTGTCGATCCGATGTTGGCTACTGGTAATTCAGCAGTCGCGGCAGTGGATAGGCTTAAAGAAGTTAATCCGAAGTCTATTAAATTTTTGTGCTTGCTGGCGGCACCGGAGGGACTTAAGCACTTTCACGAACAACACCCTGACGTGCAGATTTATACGGCGGCAGTTGACGAGTGTTTGGACGAGCACGGCTATATTGTACCCGGACTCGGAGATGCGGGCGATCGGCTTTACGGCACTCTCTGAATTCAATAAAATGATTTTGGGCTGTATATGCCAATACATTCATTAAAAAATAAGTTTACTAACATAAGTAGTGGTTTGATAGTGCCATACAATGTAAATTGTAAGATTTTAATGTCAGGAAAAGCCTATATAGAGCAAGGGTTGTAGGAGTTTCTTACATTAAATTCATAAATTGCATTATCTAGATGTATTTACTGCATCTTCTGGGTAAAATCTCTGCCTTTAGTGTAATTAATTGCAGGGATTACTTCATAAGATAGATGTATGATGCTAACCGTTTGCGATCGACTACTAACATTTTTTGACGAGGGAAAAAACAATGGAGACTACAGCACAGAAAGAAGCCCCAACTCAGCCTGTTGAGGAAGTGAAAATTCAGAATATCAACAGTTTGGAGTTTGAGCTTTGGGCTAAAGCAGTGAAACGCCAGATGATTGCAGCACTCTCTAAAAAGGGCGCGATTTGAGAGATCTGGGTTTTTCGCGTGCAAGTTGTGTTAATTAAATTAACCAAATTTTTGTCTGCATTGTTGTTCAAGAGCGATAAGTGGGGAGGGGAAGAGTTTTGAGATTGCGCCTCTCGATGAGTTGCCCAAGTGGAAGAAGAAAGCATTTTCCTTATTCCTAGTTTTGGACGCACGGGTGGAAGGAAACCGGGTTTTTTTACGAAAATACTTCTGTTGCAATCGGCAGAAATGGTAAAAAAACCCGGTTTCTTCGTGTCAAGAGTGCCTCCGGGACTGTTCTATCTGCCGATTGCTTTCTGCCAGATTACGATCGCTTGTCAACCGCCGCCAGCAAGCGCAGACTTCCGTCTTGAACCTGCACTGCTTTCACCGTTCCCACAGCAACTCTTTGTTGACCGTTAGCCATCGCTACCTCAATCTTAATCTTGGGGTCAGCCAGTAATCCCAGCCGCCCCCAGAGCCACTTAACTTGAGTAGCAGGAAAAGAGCGCACTTCTACATCTGAAAAGGGCGAATTAACCCAGCGGCTACCGTCGTAAAAACTCGCTACTTGCACCTGATACCAAACTTGTTCTCCCGCCAATTTTAACTCGTTGTTCGGTTCGGGTTCCAGCCACTCAGCGGGATTGACACTGTTAATTAAAGTAGCAGAACCCATAATTTGACTTTTGTGGGCTTCTAAACTTTCAGCCTGAGAAACTGCTTCCTGAAGTTTGTTGACCAAATTCCGAATTCGACTTCTTGTTTCGCTGTCAGTATCTGATTGCTGGTCGAGCCAATTCATCGCCTCGCGAGTTCCGTCTTGAGAAGCTACAATCAGAGCACCCCAAGCCTTGACATCGGCGTCAGCGGCATTCACTCTCAAGGCGGCGTCTATGCGGTTCCAGATCCGCCCGCTGTCATTTTTGAGGGTTGTGGCTATTTCGTTACTGTTGCTCGGATCGGCTTCAAATACTTGCAAAGCTTCGCTCCAGCGACCGTCGATCAATTCTGCGAGAACTTGTTGACCGGGACTGGCCCAAGATGCGATCGCCTGAGCCCGAGTAATTTTAGCGTGAAATTCGATCGTTTCTAGCTGAGCTTGCGCGACAGCAGGCCAATTTTTGCCCGCTTTCCCCTTCGCCAAACGCATGACATTTAATGCTGGAGACCACAGCCCGCTTTTGGCAAGTCGCAGCCCATTTTGGTAAGTCTCGTCATTGAAAGCAATTTCTTCTAAAGAAATCGCCGTTAACTGAACGGGGTTCGGCAAAAATTTGCGCGGCCCAATTTGATAAAGGGTAAATTGCGGCTCTAAACCAACTGTTTGGTCGATCGCCAACTGCGGGTTTTCCCCCTTAACAATTTGCTGCCAATTCGGCGGTTGTCCGGCCGCACTCGCCCACTCCAACAGCGGCATTAAATGATTTTGGCTGGGGTTGTAGCGAACGACTTGTCCGTAGGGAATTTTCCTGTCGCCCCGCTTTAGTTGACCGCTGACATTAAACCAAATGCCCGAGGCTGGGGGCTTTCCGTCAAAGCGGCGCAGTTCTGTTAGGGGTAGGGACTGATTCGAGGCTTGATTGTCAGATGTAGAGTCAGCTAAAGAAGCAATGACAAAAGATTCCGCCGGGCCTTCTACGTTCACAGAACTTGCTAACTGAAAATACTGCTCTTTATCGGAACTGCGATCGGGAAGCTGCACCCGCTTGTACACCCGAAGTTCGACTATTTGACGGCAAGGATTTTTGCAAACCGTAGAAGCCTTAACAGTTCTTTCTACCATCACCGGCAATAGCAAATCGGAAATAGAATTATCGCTGGATTGATCGACGGGAAGCGGCAGGGGTTCTCCGGTTACGAATCCCAATTTGCGGACGCTGGCTTTGATTTGATCGAGAGTTTGGATCGAATCTCTGCTACCTGTAGGCAGGCGCGACCATTCCGGCACAAACTGAGAGATCAACCTGTTGCCATTGGGATCGACAATTAGCTGATAACTCAGCCAAGCGCCGCCTCCCATCAAAGCTGCACAGCCAGCCAAGACGCTGAGGGCTGTCAAATTAGCTACCAGTCTTTTCCAGGGATATCTGGCGCGAGTTCGGGGAGTAGGTATGGGAAGTTGGGACTCTTGAAGATTTTTGGGGCGTCGGGTTTGGCGACGGCGTCTTGTCGGAGGAGGAGCAACTTGGCGATTTTCTGGGGGTTTGGCTCGATTTTTTGAGGGGTTAATTTTGTGTTCCATCATGCCATTTTAGAATTTAGATTTTAGAATTTAGAGTTTAAAATTGCAATAGCCGATCGTACTGCCGACCTATGATATCCCAAGTGTATTGGCTTTCCACGAGCGATCGCGCGCTGACAGAAAGATCCTGTCTTAGCTGCTGATTTTCAAACAAACTGGTAATCGCCTCAACATACTCGTGAACTTTGTTCGCCCGCAAGGCCGTTCTCGGTTGTGGGCCACCATCGACGGCTAAACCCTCCAAACCTCGATCGCTGGCAACGACGGGGGTTCCCGCAGCCATCGCCTCCAAAGTTTTATTTTTAATCCCAAAACCAATCCGCATCGGCACCACACAAACAGCAGCTTGATGCAAATATTCTGCCACCCTTTGCACCCGACCTACTACTTGAATTCCGGGGAGTTTCCCCAAGGCGAGGACTTCCGGGACTGGCGAAGCCCCGACTAGGGTGAGGGTGACATCAGGATAGCGCTGCTGCAAAGGCGGCAGTATTTGCAAACTGAGAAACCGCGCCGCGTCAATATTGGGCAAATTGTTCATTGCGCCTGCAAAAATTAAGGTGTGTCCTCCCGGATCGATCGACCGGTACGGGAATTGGGTTAAATCTACGCCGTTAGGAATTACATCTATGGAAGGTACAAAAAAATCTTGTTTTCCTCGCACCTGAACCGGAGGCAACAGTAATTCTAGGAGTTGCTCTCTGTCTGTGGATGTGGTCGCAACAATGCGGGAGAATTTGGAACAGTAGCGTTTTTCGTAGCGGGCGAGTAGCGGTAAATTTAGTCGATCGCGCAGGGGTTTTTCCGAGGTGCCGGTTGCTAACATTTCCCTGCAAGTTCCCCAAACGGAACTGTGAATGTTTGCCACTGTCAGCACTTTTTGCCGCCATTCTGGACGCACGTAAATCTCGTTAACGCTGTGTTCGCAGGTGACAGCATCGCATTTGCCTGCTGTTACCAATTCGTCTGCCCAATTCTGCATTGCTTGGGAGTAGCTTGAGAGTACGTTTGGAGGTGTTCCCGACTGCAAAAATCGACCCAATCTTTGGAATTTTCCTATTATTTCAGAGAACCCCCCCTCAGTCCCCCCCTTATTAAGGGGGGGAGGCAAGAAGCCCTCCTCAAGCCCCTGGTGCAGAGTTAGCCCCCCCTTGACAAGGGGGGGTTGGGGGGGTAATCGCGGGTTGGGAAAAACTGCTAATTCTGTGACTTGCTGGCGCAATGTGTCGATTTGTGCATCGGTGACATCGGGCGATCGTACAGTGCCGAGAATTACCTCATGCCGCTGGCTCAAGTATTGTAATAAATTAAACGTCCTTACCTGAGTTCCTCCGCGGCTTGGCGGATAGGGAAAAGTCGAGGAAAGCATCAAAATCTTCATGGGATGTGGAATAAATAAAGTTGCCGCTTGCGCGATAAAATTGATTGATAAAATCTTTTTAACAATCTTCGCACCTATGGACGAATTATCTGTTAAGGCGCTGCTCGAAGACTTGAAAAAATCCGACGAAAGCGTGCGCGATCGGGCAACGACAGAACTCTGGCGCACTTGGTTTAACCAGAAGGGTGACTATGGGATGCAAATTCTCAGGCGATCGCAAGTTTCGCTGGATGCAGGCGATGTTCGCCACGCTTTGGATTTGCTGACGAAACTGATTGCGGAAGCGCCGGATTTTGCTGAAGCTTGGAACCGACGCGCCGTACTTCACTATACCCAAGGAAATTATAAAAAGTCGATCGACGACTGCGAAATCGTCCTCAAACTGAACCCGGTGCATTTTGGGGCGTTGCACGGTCTGGGTTTGTGCTACGCTGCGTTGGGAGAATACATAAATGCTATTCAAGCTTTTCGTCGCGCTTTGGAAATTCAACCGTTTGCTTTGGTGAATCAAAAGTTAATTCTCGAATGTACGGCTCGTTTGAGTTAAAATCAACTGTGGAGTGAAGGAAGAAGGAAAAAGAAAGAAAATCAATGGTTTCAGAATTTTTTCGTAATCTCAAATCTCAAATCTAAAATTGTCTAAAGTACCCAAAATTAGCGTTTGCATTCCTACTTGCAATCGAGTGCATCTGCTGGCTTGTGCGATCGCCAGCGTGTTAGATCAAACTTATACAGATTTTGAATTAATTATCTGTGATGACGGTTCCACTGACAGCACTCCACTGTTGATGTCGGAATTTGTCGATCGCGGGATTCGCTACCTTCGCCACCCGCAGAATATTGGCAAGAGTAATAATATGCGATCGGGCTTTGCGGCAGCAAGGGGCGAATATTTTATCAAATTTGACGATGACGATCGCCTGAGCGCACAATTTCTAGAGCGGACCTCTGCTATTTTAGATAAAGACCCCAGTATCGATTTTGTCAGTACAGATCACTGGGTGATTGACATTAACAATTATATTGACGAAAACCAGACGAAACTCAATTCGCAGCGGTGGGGCCGCACCGAGTTGTCGGCTGGAATTATTGAAGATTTACTCTCCACAGTTTTTCTAAGACAGAGTTTGCAAATAGGGGCAACTTTGTTTCGCAGCCGCGCACTGGAAGAAGTAGGATTTCTGCGGCCGAATTTGCAAAATTGCGAAGATAACGATTTGTTTGTAAGACTTGCGATTGCTGGCAAAAAGTGCTATTACTTGCCGGAGCTGTTGATGGAGTATCGAGTTCATGCAGGACAGCAAGGAGTCGATCGGGCAATTCCGTATTTAAGCGATAAATTGCGCTATTTGATCGGCTACGAGTTTGAGTCGGAGAAGTTGGAAACAGTCAGGCTCCAAAGGATTGCCGAAACTCAATTAGCGCTAGGTTTGCGGCTGCTTGAGGTGGGTGAAACTGCAAAAGGGCGCCTGATGGTGCGGGCAGGAAAGTCGGTTTCTGCGGCGAAAATGTGGGCGGGTTTGGGATTGTCGTTGCTGCCAGTGGAGTTGCGTCCAAGGGCGTTTGAGTTTGTGCGAGAGTTGATGAAACGGGAGTTGTGAAGGCGGAGGATTTCTAGAGAATACGCGGCGGTTGAAACCGCGTCTATACACACAAAACTCACAAGGCAAGGGTTGAAAAGTCGGGGGTTAAAATCACGTTTATACAGACAAAACCCACCGACACAGGTTTGAATTCTTGATTTTCTTCTGTCAGCGCAGGCGGACGAGAGGTAAGTGTAGGCGAGGTTTTAACCGCCGAGTCTTCTGGCGTGTCGATTTACAACCAGAAATTATCCGATTTATATAGCGGGTAGCCACGGAATATCTGTAACGCCTGGGTCGTACCCAAGTTGTTTGAGTAGTGTGGTAATTTGCCCTCTATGGTGAGTTTGATGATTGAACATATGTGTCACCAGAACCCAAGTCGGTAGCACGCGGCATTTACCATCTACATTGCTTGTGTACTCAAACGGTTGACTCAACCAGTCAGAATTAAGGTGTCTAGACCATTCTATAATTTGCCGATCCGTTGTCTCCCGTTCTGCTCTCAAAACCTCAAAGTCAGCATACAGTTCTTGACCGATAACGGTACCCGAAAATGGGTGAAGAGTGAAACGACCCATCCATGCTTTGTCACCATACAGTAAGTGATTCAAAGTGCCATGAATCGACTTAAAAAAGGCACCCATATCCTGTTTGCGCTGTTCATCAGGAATTGCCGAGCAGACCGAATATAGATTTTGGTTCATCCAGCAATTGTACTCAGCCATTAGCTGGTAGTAGCTACCGTCGTACATACTCAAAACATAATCACATAGTTTGAACAACTTACATTATACAAATAGGTCTTTCACAATACTCCTGACTCTAATTGGTCTAGATAAATAAACTCAGGAGCTTTAACTCCGGCTTCTTCTCTAATTTTAACCAGTCTAGGCGACTCAAAAAACGCCCTAGCATCTGCGATTGATGTCCACGCGGAGAAATGAACAATTTTGTTCGGATCGTTGTCATACTTCAAGACCTGATAGGAGCGCTCGCCAGCTTCTTTTCGGATGCTTTCAGCACGATCGAATACCTGTTTCCAAGCTTCATAATTTTCTACTTCATGAATAATTAAGACATACTGCATAGTAATCAGATTCTCTGAGCGTTTCAAAACTTCAAACGACTAATTTGATTAGACTAACTCACTTGGTCTCCAAAGCAGACCACAGGAGAGGAGTAAATTATACCGTAGCGACGGTTGAAAATTCTCCCAACACCGAACAGAGCGATCGGCTTTCCACTAAAGTAGTAAAGAGTGCCTGATGTAAATAAGTTTTTCCTAAATATCGTGTCTATATTTTCTGAAATTCCGACTGTGTGGTTGCAAATTTCCCTCGTGGGAGTCTGGTTGGGTTTGATTTTACTGGTAGCTGAGGGCTTAAATCGCTTTACTTCTGTCGATGCTGAGGTATCGCGGAAGGTGGTACACATGGGTACTGGAAATGTGATTTTGCTGGCGTGGTGGCTGGAAATACCCGGTTGGGTGGGGATTTCGGCGGGAATTTTAGCAGGTGCGATCGCCCTAATTTCTTACCAAGTTCCGATTTTGCCCAGTCTTAACAGTATCAACCGCAAGAGTTGGGGGACTTTTTTCTATGCTGTTAGTATCAGCGTTCTCGTGGCTTGGTTTTGGCCGCTACAGCATCAGGAGTACGCTGCTTTGGGCATTTTAGTGATGACTTGGGGCGACGGATTGGCTGCTGTCATCGGCCAGAAATACGGCAAACATATTTATCGAGTTTGGGGAATACAGAAGAGTTGGGAAGGTTCTGCAACTATGTATTTGGTGAGTTGTGCTGTTAGCAGTTTGATTTTGCTGGCGGTTCAAGGCAATATTTGGCAAACTTGGGCTGTGTCTGCTGTTGTAGCTTTGGCTGCTGCTACTTTGGAGTCGGTTTCCAAGCTGGGAATTGACAATCTGACCGTGCCCATTGGCAGTGGGGCGATCGCCTTTTTCCTAAATCAATTTTTGATAATTGGTAATGTGTAATCTGAACTTCCTCCCACGGGGGGCGTTGCTGGATACAGGTATGAATTCAAGATTTCCCAATTGCTATAAACGAAGTCGGGTGAGTTTTGTAACTTCCGATCACAGGTGATTCATCCCGTGAATCAGCAACGCCAATTATCAATTGTCTAAGTCTCGTTAAAGCAGCCGACGTGCTTGTAAAATTTGTTGTTGCCATTGCTCGAAAGCGGGGATTTTTGAGCGATCGTCTGTTGGAAACATCGCCCTTATTTGCTCCATAAGCTCGATCGCCAGCGGTACGCCAAGCTGTAATTGTTCCAAGACATCCCGCTGAGCAAAAACGGTTTCCGGTGTTCCTTCTAAAATCAGTTTTCCCCGATCCATTACAAACACCCAATCAGCCCAGCGGTAGATGAAATCGAGGTCGTGACTTGCTAGAAGGATGGTGGTTCCGGCGCTGTGAATTTGTTGAAGTAAACCGATCAGTTGTCGGGTGTGACGCGGGTCGAGATAAGCGGTAGGTTCATCTAACAGCAGCAGTTTGGGCTTGAGAACCATGATATCGGCGATGGAAACCCGCTTTTTCTGGCCCAAACTGAGATTGTGAATTGGTTCGCGGGCGAGTTCGCTTAGATCGAATTGCTCGATCGCCTGCTGTACCTGTTGAGCAATTTCGGATTCTCTTAAGCCTAAATTGTACAATCCATAAGAAATATCTTCTTCTACCGTCGAAGCTACTAATTGATGTTCGGGATTTTGAAAGACGAGTCCGATTTGTTGGCGCAGTTGCATCAAAGATTTGCGATCGTAGCGGAATGGTTGGCCTTGCCAGCTAATGATTCCCTGTTGCGGTTGATATAAGCCATTTGCTAACAGAAAAAAGGTAGTTTTGCCACAGCCATTTTGACCGATCAGCCCGCACCGTTTCCCCGCGGGGACTTTTAGATTTAAACCCTGAATTGCCACTCGCGAACCGCAGGGATAGGAGTAGGAAGTGCCAGCGAATTCGAGAATCCATTCAGACATATTCGTTATTTTTTATTTTTTATAGCCTTGTTCCCAGGCTCGACCTGGGAAGAAATACTCGGAGGCTATGCCTCCAATTACCGATTCCCGATTAATGATTACCAATTACCGATTACCGATTTCCATTGTATAGCAATCCTTGCAGGAGTCGTAAACTTTTTACCCCACCCCAACCCTCCCCTTATCAAGGGGAGGGAGTAAGAAATTCACAAATGATTTAGGATTGCTATATTTTTGTCAGCCTCGATCTGATTTTGACAACTGCCAAAGTTGCATTTCATAACAGAGATGTTGCTCAAAAAGTTGGCCCGCTTCCAATCCTTCAACCACCAACTTCTTGAACCAGCGGCGAAATATCCAGCGCAGGAATTTGTGGACGGGGGGAACTGTGATCGCAATCAAATCGGCAACATAGATCATTGTATTTAGTCCATATCGGCGGAAAGTATCGACATACAAATCGATAGTCGGCAAAATATGGGCGGAAATATCCTCACTTTTTACTAAAGTGAATCCAGCCTGCTTTAATGCTGCATGAAGTTCCGTAACAACATGACAATTAGAGAACATTCCCTCTTTATAATTAGCATCAGATCGCAGCATATCGGCCAGCAAAACGTAACCGCCCTGATTGAGGATTTTAGCGGCACCGTTAGCAATATCAACAGCCGACATATACTGGCTACTTTCGCTAAAGAGAATAAGATCGTAGAAATGGGTTGCTTTGAAGTCTTCAAACCTCGTGAGGTGGAAGATTGCCCGATCGCCCGTACACTTAAGAAAGCGCTGTTGTTGGAACGGATCGGGTGCCAGCCCTTCCACTGCAAAACCTCGATCGAGCAAATAAGCCGCATTTCCGCCAATCCCGCAGCCCACATCGAGTATCGTATGAGTGCCTTTGGGGATCGCATCCAACAGTTTTACAGTATAAGCTTGCTGAGCCAGGCGCAATCGTGCGATCGTTAGTTCGTCAGCGGGCACAGGTAGGGTTTCCCAATAGCCGTAGTGAAGGTAGGGCGAATCTGTCAGGCCCAAATAGTAATTAAGCGCTGCATTTTGGTAGCGAGTTACCTTGGAAATTTCGATGGATTTTGGCTGCGACATTCGGAAAATTTAGTAAGTTTTAGGATTTCGGGCAGAGTTGAAATTCTTCCCAGCGCTTGCATACTTGTTCATAGCACTCAACAGGAGAAATTGCCAAGTTTTGCAACAAATTGATATCAATCTGACCGTTGGCGATCGACAAAAATATAATTGCTTCCTTGGGTTCGTAGCTATCAATGATTTGGAGCAAATTTGAAACAGTGTTTTCCTCTATTTCTAGTTGTGGCAAATAAACGCTTGCCTCCAAGTCGGAAATAAATTGCAGATCGTACTTGATAGTATCTACGCTCCAATTCACATAGCCGCTAATGGGAGTATTGATTTTGCAAGCAACCAAGCCCCGTCCTCGATGCAAAAAGCCATTCCAAGCAGTATGTCCGATCGGCAAAATATTTTGGTGAATAAACAAGTTTTGCCAGTAGCCAAAACTACCCTGCCAAACACTATCTTCGATTCGCATTTCTTTTCCATTAAAATAATATACGCTTCAGAACCCAGAGCGAATTACATCAGCGTTCATCTGTGTTTATCTGCTGATATCTGCGGTTAAAAAACCCCAATCCAATAATTAAAAAAATAATAAACTCACCATCATCCATACCTCGCAGATGAAAAACAACAGGTAAACAAATCGGCGGGCATCCTGACTCAGAGATCCAACGATCTCATTACAGTTGCGGGACAGCGCCGGATTCGCACCGAACTTTCCCCCTTGCGTCTGATGGCTGTTCTCCATCAGAGCCGATCGATATACGGGGATATTACCACTATTGGGGATATTTGACAAAAAAGCGATCGGACATCTGCAACAATTCTTGTGGGGAGTAGGGGTTAGGCCTCCTGCCGGCCCAAGACTTCCTTTTCAAGTCTATATTGTGATGGGGTGTGTCGCCACTCATCCGAACAATTTTTCCCTGGATAAATTCATGGATATCCTGAGAATTCACTTCAGCTTATAGATATTTTTCAGCCGTGTAGGTTGTAGTTTTACCTGGCGCGATCGTATACAACGCCCTCCTTTAATTTCCTCCTTTCATTTTCTCTTAAAAATCATGTTAATTAAACATAAAAAAAAATATTCATGCTAAAAAACAGGCAAGATGCCTGTTCCACAAAGAGTTAATTTGATTGTGAAGTGGGCATCCTGCCCGATCGCACTTAACAAAGTTACCGCAGCGGGACAAAGTTATAGCCAGTGCTTCCTCCTTGTTTAACTTGCACTAAAATCGGCTTACCAGCGCGATCGCCCGTGGGCAAAAACTTCACATCCTCGCTCGATCCTGCAGCCGAAAAACTCGCATTTCTGAGTGCTTGTTGCAATCCTTCCCGCGTATTGCTTTGCCGCAAGCCAGCGATCACAGCTTGAGTCGCATCAAAACTCGTGGCGGTTCGCCAATTCACAATTCCTCCCCAGCGGCGGGTGGCATTTTCTGGGAAACGGCTACCGGGATTAGTTTCAGGATGCCAGGGAACTGGCAAAACAAGCCCGTCAACGTCTTTTTGCCCATCTTTTAAAGTTTGAAAGGTGTAGAGCGTAGTGCTGCCGTAGAGTGGCAATTTGCCTCGATTGCTGCGAGCCAGAGAAATCGCACGGTCAATGCGATCGATGTGGGGTGCTACCATCAATCCTTGTGCACCTTTGCTGACAGCATCGGCAAGGGCATTTTCGGCATTAAAAGAGGGTAAAGAAAAGTCGCAAACAGTGGGAACTAATTTGCCACCAGCCGCAGTAAGAGAGGCAACAAATTCATCTTTAAATGATATATTATCCGGTGCTTGGGAGTCATAACAAACTGCAATATTAGTTTGGCGTTCTGTTTTAACTACATATTCTGCTAAGGGAGCCGCCATGACGCTAATATTGGGTACTGTCCGAAAGATGTAGCTGCCAAATCCTGATAGATTATTGGCAAAGCTCGTCGGTGTCAGCATTACCAGTTTTTCTTGCTGATATATGGGAGCAGCTTCAAGAGACGCATTGCTAGCGTTGTGTCCAATTACTGCTAGTATATTCTGATCTTGTGCCAATGTCTTTGCAACTTCTCTGACCACTTCTGGACTGTTGTCATCGTTGACAATTTCTACTTGCAGTTTTGCGCCATTGATGCCACCGCTAGTATTGATTTCATCCTGAGCTTGGGCGACACCTCGAAGGATTTCTTGGGCGACATTGGGGTTGCTACCAATGGGGACGCTGACCGCAATTTTCAAGTAAGAACCATTGCTGGCTCGGGCATTATTCAAATAAATAATGCTTTCCGGGTCGTTGCGATTTTGTTGCAGCGATTTCTCAAAAGATTCGGTGGCAGCTTGGTATTTTCCCTCAGCAAAAGCTTTAACTCCTGCTTGTTTGGCTGCTGTTGTTTGGGAGGCTACCAATATTTGATTTCCAAAACTGATGCGATTGGCGATCGTTCCGGGTGCGATCGTTGTCGATGTAGATGTAGATGTAGGTGTGTTTGAAGTTTTGGCTTTCAATAAACCGGGAAGGAACTTGTATGCGCCCAACCCAATTAAGCCGAGGGCAATAATAAAAAAAATGGGTGGCGGGCTGTTTCTTTTGTTAGTATTTTGATACATGATTTTTTTTCGGTATTTTGATACTGTAATTATTCATTCAACTACTGTCCACGTCAATTCATATAATTCATTAATTAAGTTCATAAAAGTCATATTTGTAATAGCTGTTGCAGGAAGTGCGATCGCCCTTATTCAAATTCGGCCCGCTAAACTAACGAGAATACGAGAATTATCAACAATAGTCTTGGAGGCGCGGGTGCTCAGAAACCGGGTTTTTTGCCCAGAAGACGCGTTACAACCCGCACATTCAGTAAAAACCCGGTTATGAAGGTTGTGATGCGTAAGTCCCGTTGATATTAACCACCGCCACCGCCGCCACCGCCACCGCCGCCACCGCCGCCACCGCCACCACCGCCACCACCGCCGCCACCGCCACCACCGGCACTGTCATTGCTAATGATTGGAATTACTTCTTCGTACTCGCGATGGTAAGAGCAGCTTCCGCAGTGATGGGTAACTTGCTGCTTTCCTGAACGGCTAGTAGTTGCAGGAATCAAAACTTTATAAGTTCGTTTGAGATTGAACTTTGTACACTCAGGGCAGCGTCGATTTGCAATGAATGTAATAATTCCTAAAGCTGGAAAAAGTCCGAACAACATTAGAAAAAAAATGGCTCCAGTGTCTATGAAAAAGCCTTCTTCTCCAGCAAAAGATTGAGATTGGTTTCCAGTTTGTTGCCAACCAGGTTGAGGTATATTCAGAATTTGCTGGGGAAATGCAATTTGCACTTCTAATTCTTGTTGGGGTTGAATAGGCTGACTTGCTACAAACTCAAATGTTTTAGGATCTACTTGACGCGGAACTGCGGCGGTACCAAAATTAGTAAACGAGAGAACTTGCCCTGACAAAGCTTCTGGTAATTGCACCGTAACTTTTCCCGTATTAATCGGAGCTTTGCGACCCGCTGCAATGGCTTTCCAATAAACTAGAGTATTCTCACCATCTACCTGCAATCCACCTACCACGCGGTATTTGATGACAAAAGTATGTGATTCTGGCGCTTTTAATTGATGTTGCCAACGAATCCAAAGTTCATTGTTTTCAATCCCCGTGCTACTCGGAATTATTTGATTATTTTCTTGAACGGTGACATCTTTAATTTCATCTACCTTACCTAAAGGAATATAGCGATATCGTTCAGTGTTGTAGTCGGCTGTGAACACATATTTTTGATTTTCCGTAACTAACATATCTCCGTTGGTCTGAACGTCGATTGTGACGTTGATGTTATCCCAGTAAAACGGTAGTTGTTGGGCCCGTGCCTGAGTGACTGTGACCAGAAAGACGGTCAAGGAGGTCATTAAGAAACAAAGTATTTTTTTGAACTGCCATTTTTTCATAATATAATTCCTACAAGAAATCTATTTATTACAATCATTCAATAGATTTCTGGTAAGGTCAATTCATAAAAGTCATTACTTTAGTTCATAAAAGTCATTATTTTAGTTCATAAAAGTCATTATTTTAGTTCTGCAGGGGTTGAAACTCGTACCCTTAAATAGTAACGGAGGACGCGGCAGTGCCATTTCCCTACCCCAAAATAATCGATCGCTCCCCTCGCATCTAACCATCACCCGATTAATTGTCGGAGGACACGGCAGTGCCGTTCCCCTACCTCAAAATCATCGCTCATCCCCGCGAAAGATGTAACCATCGCCTGATAAATTGTAGGGATACGGCAGTGCCGTGTGCTAACTGTGGGTTATATCAATATTCCTAATAAATTTAGCGTTGAAATACGACACTTAACAAACTTAAAACCGTGCAACCAAACACGGCTTCAAATGTATATCTTCGCGAAGGTTTGTAAGGGTAAGAATTCCAAACGCGCAGTTCTCCATTAAAGCCGCGCGACGCTAAACTCAACGAAACTTGACGGTAGTTTTCCAAAGTTCGCTGAAGCAATTGCCCGATTAAAATGCTTAAACTGTGCATTCCCCGCTTCCAAGTGCGGTAGCCACAGCGCGAGTTTTGAGCAATCCAAAGTTCATCGGCGATCGCCAATAAGCTAAAAATAAACCGATACATTAGTAATAGCAGTTCTGTGAGTAACTCTGGACAGCGTAATTGTCTGAGAATTTGCAAGATTTCGGTAAATGGAACCGTCAAGAGAATGAAATACATACAGCTTGTCGATGCGAAGGCGCGGGCAAATAGCAAGCTCACTTGGTATATCCCGCTGCGGCTCACATACAGATAAAAAGTGCCGATGCTAATGCCCCAACCTTGCCAAATATCCCACTGAATTGTAGGGATACGATCGCCCGCAACCGCACCCAGCGCCAAAGCAGGCACACTTGTCAGCAAAAACATCAACGGTAGCGACAGCAACCGCAAATACAGTTTCCCCGGAATACCCGCATAGACGACGATCCAGACGGCCAACCAAAGGGCGATCGACAATTCGACGATCGCCCCAGAAACTAGAGACAGAATTAAAAGGGCGATCGCAAAGGATAACTTGTGAGATGGCGGCAACCCCCGCAAGCGATTTGTATAAGCCAGACTATCAATCTGATGGTTCATTCCGACGATTTATTATCAGACTGCTGCCGAGATTGCGATCGGCCTTTATACAACCCAATGACGTATCCAACTACGCCAGCCCCGATCGCCGCTTGAGACGCAAACAATAGACTTGAAATTTCTCCGCTAGCCGGCTCAAACAAGTGATTGAACCAAGGTTTATAACCCGGTTGAATTTCGGTAATTGCTTTCTTAGCTTGGTCATCGGAACCGCCATATTCACCCCGCACAAAGACGAGAGGAAACGCTGCCAGAACAATCACAGCGCCAGCCAAAAGCCAATTTTGCCGCGAAGTAGATTGGTAATTTTTTGTAGGTTTTCGATTCACGGCTTATGACTCCTGTCTCAATAATTTCAAAGTTTCCAACTCCGGCTTCCCGTAAGAATGCAGCCAATTCCAGACCAATAGAGTCAGCAATCCCTCACTGATAGCCAGGGGTACTTGAGTGATAGCAAAGATGCCAGCAAACTTGAGAAACGAAGCTATAAAACCGCCATTTGCTGCCGGAAAAGCTAACGCTAATTGAATCGAAGTCGTCACATAAGTCAGTAAATCTGCCAAAGCCGCCGCACAAAAAATTGCTGCGCGCTGGCTGCCAGTTCGCAACAGCAATTGATAGATAAAATACGCAGCGAAAGGGCCGACAATCGCCATCGAAAACATATTCGCTCCCAGCGTTGTCAAGCCACCATGGGCTAACAGTAACGTTTGGAAAAGCAGAACTAAAGCCCCCAGTACAGCCATCACCGAAGGGCCGAACAAAATTGCACCCAAACCGGTACCCGTCGGGTGAGAACAACTGCCCGTTACCGAGGGAATTTTTAAAGCAGAAAGCACAAAAGTAAACGCACCCGCCAAAGCAAGCAATAGTTTAAGTTCCGGGTGTTCTTTTGTAATGCGAGTAATCGATCGCAACCCAAAGGCAAAAAAAGGCAACGCCACCATCCACCAAAATGCAGCCCATTGCACCGGCAAAAAACCTTCCGAAATGTGCATAGCTGCGGCGGGCGTTGCCGAACCCAGGACAATATAACAACTCAAGCCAGCCATCAATCCCAAGCTGACCAATTTCCGATTTCTGGTCTTCACGCTGAACCTCGCAGATGAGACTATGTAAACTAACACATCGGCGGGCATCCTGACTCAGAAAGCGACATGACTCTCATTACAGTTGCGGGACAGCGCCGGACTTGCACCGAACTTTCCCCGTTTCCTCTAACGGCTGCTCCCCATTAGAACCGACTGGTTAGACATAGTTTACTCGATCGTGTAAGTCTCAGCAAATCTTTTACAAAAATTACTTTAGATTAACTAAGTCAAAATTAGCTATCATCTTCTCTTCTCTTCCTTCGCTTCTTCGCAGTTCGTTCAATAAATACTATCGCTCAACAAATCAACGGTATAATATTAGTGAGTTTTGAGGAAAGCCGCAATGTTACAGTACAACTTGCCGAGGAACTTGCCCTCCGCCGATGAACTACCAGACTCGGATGAAACGCCTGTGGATAACGAACTGCAAGAGCTAATACCAGGGTTGTTAAAAGCAATATTGCTCATACTTTGGTCAGAACGCATGGACTGGTTTTTTGGCCGAGATATGGGTATCTATTATCACCCGGATAAACCTGCCATTGTGCCCGATGCTTTCTTGAGTTTAGGTGTAGAAAGGTTTTATGATGAAGAATTGCGTCCCAGTTACGTGCTGTGGGATGAAAATGTTCTGCCGACTTTTGTGCTGGAAGTAGTTTCCCCAACTTATCGCAAAGAATACACCACAAAGTTGGAGGAATATCAAGCTTTAGGCGTGCTTTATTACGTCATTTATTCTTCCCGCCGCCGTCGTAAACCTCGTTTAGAAGTACACAAGTTAGTCAATGGAAAGTATGAATTACAGCCAGGAAATCTAGTTTGGATGCCAGAAATTGGTTTGGGGATTGGTTGTGAAAGGGGAAGTTATTCTGGGGTGACAAGGGAGTGGTTGTATTGGTATGATGCGGATGGAAAACGTTATCTGACTCCTGAAGAACAGGTGAAAGAATCCACGCAGCGCGCCCAACAGGAATCGCAGCGCGCCGATCGACTGGCTGAACGTTCCGATCGACTAGCTCAGCGATTGCGGGAGTTGGGGATAGATTCTGATAATTTGAGCTGATGACAATCAAGAGTACCAGACTGACGGACTCTGGAGGGTCAGAAACCGGGTTTTGCAACCGAGATCGATCGTCCTCAACGAAAGATTTTCAGGAAAAAACCCGGTTTCTGCATCCAGGAATGTGTGAATATTATTTATCGCAAAAATCAGGAAAAATGGGGCTAGATTTGGGAAAAACAGAGAGTTTGACGGCAAACATTGAGATTTAGCTCCAAAACATGAAAATCAGGAAAGGTTATTAAATAATGGTCATGGATCTGCGTTCTTACGATGTCATCTGTTTTGGTGATGAAGTTCCAGGAGTTCTAGCTGTTGTCTCTGCCTCCAGAGAATATCTTCGCCGCACAAAGCGTTATCCGCGAATTCTACTGATGTCGAAAGCAAGCTTGCAAGAAGGAATTGGCGGACATTTGGTAAGAGGCGGTCTTGCTTATTTAGATAGAAGTCAGATTAGTGAAGAACTTCAACAATCTTTAAAGTTAGATACCTTTGGTTCACCGGCGACAATCTATAAAGAATTTTTACAAAAATCGGGCGTTAAGGCAATTGCACTTGACCCCCGCAAAGCCAGTGCAGCGCTGAAAGAAATGCTAGTACAAGCTGGGGCAGATCTCCTCAGCAAAGTAGAAATTAAATCAGTTCGTAAAGAAGGTCAAAAAATTGCCAGTATAACCACCTCTCAAGGCGTAGTTTATGCCGGCAAGCAATTTATTGATGCCACTGTCAATGCCGAATTAGCTCAAGCTGCAGGTGTGAGAAAGCTGAAGGGATTTGAAACATTGGGTCTGCCTAACTCAGAACTTCCAGTCACCCTCGTTTTTGAAACCCAAGGACTCAGTGCAAGAGCCCTGAAAGAATTCGATTATATTTATCTAAAACGCTTCACCAACCTGGCCGATTCAGAGAGTCAAAAATTTGTGCTGCACGCTGCCGACAAAGATGCCCAACTAGCAGAAGAACTCCGGCGGGAAATGAAGGACACTAAAGGCCATCTCAAAACTCTGTGGGCGGGTAACGATTACATCGATGTTCGCTCGCCGGCTCTGTCTGTAGCTTACCACTCCTTTAGAGGAATAAAACTATCTTTTTCTGAAAGCGGCACAATTTTAGATGAGGGAAATATAGCCATACTTCCAAATGACAGACTTTCGTGGAATGCACTTTTATTTGCCGTCACCGCCAGCGAAGCGGAAGCCTTAGCCAGAAGCGGGAGCAAACCCACGGCTAATATGCAAAGAGAGATGTTATTTATTACAACTTGGCTGAAGAGTTTGGGGGCTACTTCTGTTACTTCTGCCTCAGAACTTTATATCAGACACGCTGGCAATGTGACGGGAGTTGTAGAACCTTTAACTGGCGCACAAATGCTGTTAGGTGGCGTACCTGCTAATGAAGCCCTGGCAACATTTAGCTATCATTTTGATGTACGGGGAGGCATCCGAGGTATTCGCGATAAAGCAAATGGTCTAGGATGGTTTAAAAGTCTGAGTTTTAAACACCCTATCTTTAATATTGGCATCCGCCACGCATTAATTAAAAATGTTCCTAACCTGGCAGTGGTCAGTCCGTGTTCTGGATTTGAAGGGTTTGCTTGTTCTGTCGGCAGAATTGTGGAATTCAACGCTGCAGTTGGTCAAGGTGTGGGTATCGCTGCGGTTAATGCTATTCTAAATAACAAAAATCTAGCCGATGTATCTAACCGAGAAGTGAGACAAGTTCTCGCTGAAACAGGTCAGTTACCTAAAATTTTTGGAACTCCCAATAGTGGTGATGCAATGCTATTGGCGCAATTCGAGTCTCTTGCCAGTTCGGATGCTATTGCGTAATATCCATTCCGCTTGCACTCCTCATGATTATTGACTGTTGGCTGTTGAGTGTTGACTGTTTGCTGTTGGCTTTTGACTAAAATTATGCTTTCGGGACAACGGACTGTTTGGACATTTGAACAAATACCGATGCAACCGGAAACGATTTAATAGCAATTTCAATAAACAATTCAGTAGTATGTTTTGCAGGGGGAACGAAACTAAACCAAAAAGTTTTTAGCAAGAAATGAGTGAAATTGGTATTAATATTAGGTTCGCTGGAACGACAACAATCACGTTGGTTTGTAGTGAGGACTTTAATCCTCATAAAATTCTGAGCACTTCCGTCGTCACTACAAACCTATAACGGTGATTTTACCGGAAATTATATAATACCTCGATCGCCTGCACCGAATTATTGTGCTGGCTGGCACTAACCGGTGAAACAACTTCTCAACTTGAGACTTCACTAGATTTTTCCATCTTGGTTTCCCGCACAAACAAGAAAAGCGGGAAAGCACATGAAAACGAAACAAGCACACCCAGAAGTATGTACAGCCCTACAAAACTTATATCCAATCGTTTTGACTCAGCGTACATCCAAGTGCTTCCTGCTACAGTTGCGATAAACAAATCTAAACTTACCGATTTCGCAGCAAGATTAGCCGAACTCTCGTTTACAAAGTCGAGCAAGCCAGCATTGCTAAAAAACTGCAAGTTATAGTACCAAGGCAGCACAAGTCCCAGAATTGCTAGGATGAGATAAATGATTCGCTTAACGCTCATAATTACCCTACCTGTTCTTTGAGCGAGTGTATTACCCTACTCGCTAACAACCAATCCTTACTTCTTCTGCGGGCACTTCGGATGAATCCCCCCCTGCAAACAAATGTAAGCAATTTGACTTTTATCTAAATTCTTAGCCTCCGCAAAATCAACTCCTAGGAATCGACCGGATTTACTACCAGTCGGATTTTGAATAAATTGATCCGAAGCTGCTTTCCCCAGAAACACAGCGCCTTTAAAATTCGCTCCCGCTAAATTCGCACCCCTAAAATCAACCGAACTTACCTCCGCATTCCGAAAATTCGCATCTTGCAACCGAGCATCTTTTAAATTCACGTTGGCGAGTTTAGTCGAAGTCAAATCGGCATTTTGTAAGTTGGCGCCGCCCAAATCAGCACCGGACAAATCAGCACCTTGCCATTCCGATTTAGACAAATTTGTCAAGGACAACTGAGCGCCTTGAGCCTTCACTTTGGCCAAACGCGAACCAGACAAATCTGCTCCCGACAAATTCGCGCTTCCTATATCTGCCCCGGTAAAACTGGCATTTTTTAACTGCGCTTCCTGTAAATTTGCTCCTATTAAAATAGCACTGCTGAAATTAGCTGAATTCAAATTGCCGCTGGACAAATTAGCTTTGTTCATCACAGCGCGCACAAAAGTAGTCCGGTTCATTACAGCACTGTTCAAAGACGCCCCGACCAAATTTACTCCTTCCAAATTAGCGCCGCTCAAGTCAGAAATCCAATCGTCAAATGTACCTGGACGCCTGTCTTCGCCGGTGCCGTAAAAGCGAGCTCCCTGCAAGCTGGCATTGGTTAAATTGGCATTTCTCAACTTAATTCCCGACAAGTCAACTTTGTTTAAAACTAAAGTAAACTGAGACGGGCCGGCAGGACTTTGAGCTAAATCCGTGCGACTGAGATCCGCGCCGTTGAGCTGGCTGCTATACACTGTGAGAATTTTGCCGATCGCCCTTTGTACTGTTCGCTGGCGGGCGGCTGCTAACTCGCGTTCCGGGGCCTTGCCGCCAAAGCGCAGGGAATCGAGGTCGTTGCTGAGGGCTTGATTCAACCGCTGCAACTCAGGCAAAGCTTTCGGCCCGCTACTGACTAAAGCTTGCTGGATCGCGTCCAACATGGCGCGGTTGTCTTCTTGAGCTAGCAAATCCGCTAGCAGGGGTACGGCGCGGGAGTCTTCCACCGCCCCCAAAGCCAAAATGGCCGATCGCCTGCCCGATGCCCCGCTAGCCGATGTGGGAGACAATTTGCTAACTAAAGCTACAAATAATTCGTCGTTCCGCTGCCGGGAATCCCGCATATTTGCTTGACTTTGAGTGTAGATGAGAGTGCCGACAAACAAAGTTAAAATCAATCCCGCGCTGCCGACGGTAACTATCACTAAAGTTGTGCCTGGGTGTTGGCGCATCCAATTCCACAAACTGGCATTTGCTTTCAGGCCGCTTTGTGGAGTCACTACCAAAGCCGCAATCTGCGCGTCTTCCTCAGTCCAATCTTGAGTCGGGACAGGATCGGCAGACAGTTGATTCGATCGAGCATTGACGACCAAAGTATTGGCGAGGCGATCGTGTCCGGATTGGCGTTTGTAGCGCAATGCAAAAGCGCCGTCTGCGAGCACTGCCAAGCCGCTGAGTCCCCCTAAAATCAGCAAATCTGGAAACGCACCGCTCAAGCGCCAAATGCCGTAAGCGACGCCCAGAGGCACTCCCCAGCGCCCCAAACTTTCGCGAATTAGCACTGGTCCAAAACCCGGAGGAATACCCGACGCTGTGACAACTTTGACGCCAAACCAGCGTTTGGGGAGAGTTTGACCGGTTCTGGCAAGCAAAAACAGTTGCCACCCCGCTAAAACTGCCGGTGCCAGCAGCGCCCCTGACCAGAATAGATTAGTTAGGGGTGCGACTCTGGGGCTGCGATCGCGCACGGGTATGCCCAAAGTACGGGCGACGGTTTCCGATGCTGCTGCTATGGAGGAATTGAGCGGCACGGTTTGAGATTCCTTGTTGACCAATGCCCCGATACTGAAGGGAACGAGGGCGCTGGCGGCAATTAACGAAATTTCCACTGCCCAAGCGCCGCACCTGCGAACCAGCAGTGGCATTTGCTTGGATTGTGTTTGCCAAGACGGATCGGGTTGATTGATGCCGCTGGGCGCGGTGGGGTTAGCCATATTTAGAAATTCCTATTATTTGTCGTTAGTATTTGAGGACTGGGGGGAAATTGCCAATTTATACGCTATGTAGATTAGCACTCCCAGAACGGCAAGAGTCATCAGCGATGAAATTAGCTGTACGACGCTATTGAAGACTGTCAGGACAATTATCGCTCCGACGCCAAAGGCTGCCACCTGCCCGGGTTTGGGGAGTCTTTGAAACTTGTCCAATAATTGATTGTAGAAGGTTCCGACGGCTTGATAGCTGTCTGAATTTTGTGTGATGAGCGGCGATCGTTCTACTTTAGCTTTTAGTTCTCCGAACGCTTGCTGCCAATTGAAGTTATTTTGAGGATTCATAAAAAAATTCCGAAGTTATTTTAGATTAATGTGTTTGGAACAGCCGTTATCCCCTACCGTCAAAGAACTAGAACCAAATGTCATTGTGTGAGGAAACATGAAGAGCAATTATCCGGGCGATGGCGGCAAACTGTGGTTTAGCGCGATCGTGACCGTAGCCTTGGCAATGATTTTAGCGGATGCCGGTGCCCTTCGGAGCCAACCGCTACAAATTGCTCCAGGATTTCCCGAACCGCTGGGAGTTTCGGGAGTTTCCGGCGGCCCGAACAATAGCGGCGACTGCGGTTTTGTCTCCCAAGGACCGAACCACGTCATCGAAGTAACGCAGGATTTGCCTTACTGGCGGATTGCAGTACAAACCGCTGGAGCTCCGAGTTTGATGATTCAGGGGCCGAGGGGGCGTTTCTGCGTGCTGCCGGCGAATGCTGCTGCGGGGAATGTAGAATTTTCCGGTTATGGGGACAAGGGGACTTATGTTATTTTTGTGGGCGATCGATCTCAAGGTCAACACCCTTACTCTCTCTCTATTTCCCAAAAGCGAAATTAACAATACAACGGAATTAGGAGGCTGGCTGCCAGAAAATGGCTTTTTGGCGATCGTAAATAAGCCGGAGTTGTGACAGCAAGTGCGTTAACTAGGGATTTCCTATCCATTTTGTATTTGGTTTTTAACCCACTGGCGAAACAATCTGAGAGTTTGACTCGTGCCGACTGTTTGGCTTTGTTCGCAATATTGAGAAATAGCTTCAATAATTGGCAAATTGGGAAAAATAGGACTAATTTCCGATTCAACATATTTCCCATCTTGAAGCACATTAATCAGAAGCTTCTTATTTTCATAGCGCCATATTTCAGGGACTCCCAGAGCTTCGTAAGCGTCCAGTTGAGTTTGGGAAGTTAAATCGACTTCAATTGCTAAGTCAGGCGGCGGATCGACAGTTAAGTCAATCCGCTTTTTGCCAATCATTAAAGCGTAATTCTGAATGTAAAAACATTCATCAGGTTCAATTCCTAGTAACATACCTTTTCGCTTGAAAGTAGTCGAACCAAATGGTTCAAATTCGATTTCTAGTTCCTCAAATAAAATTTTTACTAAATAGCCAATAATGATTTTAGCTTTCTCGTGTTCGGGTAGTGGCAGCCTCATCTCCAAAGTTCCTTGACTGTAAGCTCTTCTAGAGGCACGGTGTTCTCCCAACTCTTCTAAAATTGCTTCAAATTCCTGCCAGTTGACATCATGGAACAGCACTCTATGTCCTGGGGGTACACTGATTTGTCTTAATTGCAGCGTTACCATTTCAACCTCCGATTTATTTAAGTTTATTATACCTGATACAATCTTTTAATTAGAGTAGGACACGGCGCCGCGTCAACTTAATTTACTGGTAACTGTAGCCAAAAATCTAGAAGTCTAATCTGCGTTTTTTTGCTGGTTGTAAAGTTCCTTAAACTTGCGCTGCTGGTGGTTGTGATCTACGACAGGAGAGGGATAATGAAGAAGTCTACGTTCTAAAGGTGAAAGATTTCCTGTTAGCAAAAGTTTCGTATCAACGCGGCGCAATTCGGGAACCCAGTGCCGAATATATTCGCCTTCCGGGTCGAATTTCTGAGCTTGACTCGCCGGATTGAATATTCGCAAAGGTTTCGGGTCCATGCCGCTCGATGCACTCCACTGCCAGCCGCCGTTGTTAGCAGAAAGGTCGCCATCTATCAATTTTTGCATGAAGTATTTTTCGCCCCACTGCCAGTTAATAATTAAATCTTTGGTGAGGAAACTGGCGACTATCATGCGGCAGCGATTGTGCATCCAACCTGTCTGATTTAACTGCCGCATTGCCGCATCGATAATAGGATAGCCAGTTTTGCCTTTACACCAAGCTTGAAAGAGTTTTTCATCGTTCTCCCAAGGAAAGTCTTTGAATGCTTGACGGTAGGGGCCGTCTGCTAATTCTGGAAAGTTATACATGGCGTGTTGGTAAAATTCCCGCCACGCTATTTCCTGTTGCCAAGTTTGGATGCTTGTACACGCTTCTTCGCTGCGGCAAGTGTCCATTACTATCTGGGTAGCTTGCCAAACAGTGCGGATGCCAATTGCGCCAAATTTGAGGGCTGCACTGAGTTGGGATGTGCCGTTAATTGCGGGGAAATTGCGCTGTTCTTGATATTCGTAAATTGCCCGATCGCAAAATTCTTCTAATTTTTGTTGGGCTGCGTCTTCTCCGGGTTCTATGACTAATGGATTTTCCCAAATAAATCCCAAACTAGAGGCAGTTGGCACTGTTTCCATTGCACCTGCTTGGTTGGCGATTGCTTGTTCTTCAGCAGTTAATCCGGTCATTGATTCCAGATAAGTTATCGGCAGTGTCTCTACGGGTTGGGCTTTGGGTTTACTATTCCATTTTTTCCAAAATGGTGTATAAACTGTGTAGGGAGTCCCTGTACCACTGCGAATTTGATCTGGGGCGTGCAGGACTTGATCCCAGAAATTTTGAACTTGAATTCCTGCTTCTTGGAGGGCGTTTGATACGGACTGATCGCGCTGTTTTGCGTAGGGTTCTACATCCCAGTTCCAAAATACTGCTTGAGCATTTATAGCTGTTGCTAATCTGGGTATTCCTAGAATCGGGTCATCTTGTATTATCAGCAATTGGCTGCCGGCTTCCCTGTAACGCGCGGAGAGTTTTTGCAAGCAGCCGATCATGTAGGTGACTCTAGCTGGCGCTACGTCATCCCGATTTAGGATATTGCGATCGAGACAAAAAATTCCGACTACTTTCGGGCTTTGCTGGCGCGCTGCTGCCAGTCCGATGTTGTCAGAAATACGCAAGTCGCGGCGGTGCCAAAATAAAATTAGATCGGACATTCGATTTTAGATTTTAGATTTTAGATTTTTAGATTTTAGATTTTACAGTCCTGGACACACGCGGGGTCAAAAACCCGGTTTCTAAGTTAAGATTTATCGGTTTGATGCACGATTTTTATAAGAAACCGGGTTTTTTTCGTCAGTCCTATTTAAGTCAAAAATGGACGGGCTAAGAAAAAGCTAGAAATTGATTTCGCGTCAATTGGTTCCCCAGCTAAAATAGCTTTTTCTAATTCTTCAGGGGTGAATAAAACTGTTTCAATGTCTTCATCATCGTCTTGTGCGGGTGGCTTTTCCAGTTTTTCCAAATCTTGGGCTAAAAAAGCATAAATGATTTCGTCGGAATAACCGGGGGCGAGAAAAAATTGCCCTAAGTTCTGCCATTTTCCGGCGCGATATCCGGTTTCTTCTTCAATTTCGCGTTTGATAGTTTCGGCGGGGCTTTCATTGATTTCGACTGTCCCGGCGGGAAATTCTAAAATTCGCCCTTTTGTGGCAAAGCGATATTGGCGTACCAAGACAAGTTTACCTTCGGGTGTGACGGGAACTGCAAGTGCTCCGCCCGGGTGGCGAATACATTCCCACTCGCCTTCGGAACCGTTGGGAAGACGGAGGGTGGCTACGTCAAAGTTGAATTTGCGCCCTTGGTAAAATAGGCGTTGTTTGAGGAGTTGGGGTAGTTCTTGACCGATCGACATAAGCGACAAGCGAATAATGTTTGAGTGCACCGATTTAAGACATCATAGGCGATCTCATAGGATTTTAGATTTTAGATTTTAGATTTTAGGTTGGGAATGACTGATAACTATCACAGTTTGGAGCTTACCTACGGTTGCATTTTTTGTGAAACTGCTACGATCCGTGAATTGTACTCAATTTTTACAGTTGCAATTTTTGCACTCCGGAACAGTCTGCGGTTTGCAGCAGTTGGACGATCGCACTTTTCGTCACCGGATGCACCCAATCTGGGGCAATTTCTGCCAAAGGTACTAATACAAAAGCTCTTTCGGTCATCCGGGGATGAGGTAGAGTCAGTGTCGGAGTTTCTAGGATTAAATTGTCGTACAGTAGCAAATCTAGGTCGAGGGTTCTTGGCCCCCATTTTTCTCTGCGAATTCGATTAAATTTTCTCTCAATTTCTAATAATTTTGCTAGCAATTGTTCTGGTTCTAGTGCAACTTCTAGGATGGCGCAGGCGTTGATGTAATCGGGTTGCGGCGGCCCTACGGGGGCGGTTTGATACCAGCTTGAATGAGATTTTACGGCTATTCCTGGGGTATTGTTGAGGGTTACGATCGCGCTAGAGAGTGTGGCGAGGGAATCGCCTAAGTTGCTACCGAGGGCGATCGCACATTTTGTTAGTTTCATAAAGAAGAAGGTTCGGCAACGGATTGTGTAACGGATGTAACGGATGTAACGGATGTAACGGATGTCAGGAAGAAGGAAGAGGGAAGAAGAGTAACGCGGGGGCGGGTTGATCGATCTCCTTTACTACCGACAAATATTTCGAGTAAAACCCGCCCCTCAAAGCCTAATTTTTGGTGGTAAATTGATCCTACAGGACACTTTTTTATGGAAATATGGTGACACAAAACATTATTTTAATCAAACATTAACATACTGTTAAATTTTATTAACTATCATTGACAAGTGTTAGTATTTAGTTTCAAAAATAATGAATTTGTACCTACGCTTATTGTCGGCTATCATTCTAGCAATTATTAGTTTAACAGCAAGTATATCGATAGCTTTGGCTGAAACCAAAGAGCGCTACATTACCCTAGATTCGGACGGCAGTCAATCTTTTGCGAGTTTAGTGCAGCAGGCTGAAGATTTAGCGAAAGAGTCGATCGCCCGCGAGTTTCAAGAAAATCCGGCATTAACAGAAGTTACAATCATCATTACAGCCGACCGCAGCCGACAAAGGGTTCCAGTTTTGCGATCGAGAGTATCCCGCCACGACTGGCAAAAAGATGCGAGAATCGAACAGTGGACTAGATATTTTGCCGATGCTCAATTGCTGCTGGGATTCAGAGACCGCAATATTTCGTCCGCAAATTCTGGGTCTTCGCAAGTGATTAATGTACCTCCGCCTAGTCGAGCGACATCCAGAGAAAATGATCCGGGTTTTCGAGATGATTGAAATCGGGCATCGGGCATCGGGCATTGGGCATTGGTAGCAAACAACAAATAACAAACAACCAATAACCAATTATTAACCCAAATATAATTCAACTTTAATTAACCTTCAGGTTAACTCCCCTTAATTTAAAAGTGATAGAGTTTCATACGGAATCATCAGATTAGGGATGTTGGTTTGAAAAGGAATTTATGTCTAAAATAACTCGCCGACAACTGCTAATTTTCTTCGGCAGCAGTGCGGCTACCACTGTGCTTGCCCCTCAACTAACTAAAACACTATTCGGCATCAATTCCACCTCGGCCGAAGCTGTAGTTCCGCTATCTTTCACTGCGTTAAGACTTCCCCACCCGCTGCCGATTTATCGAGAACTGCCCAGCTTTATGCCGACGGGCTTAAACGGACAGGGAACCGTGATGGCTGCCTCACAGGATACTAAATTAACGAGTTACAGCATTGTTGACGATGTGGTTGTGCCGCCGGAATACGAACGGTATGTGATTCTCCGCTGGGGCGATCGAGTTTTTCCCAATCCGGCAGACTATTTCGGCTACAACAACGACTACACCGGCTTCGTAGGCCTTCGCGGCAGCAATGACGACGGTTATCTCTGGGTTAACCACGAGTATGTAGGCTTTCCGATGTCGAAAGTGACGCCGGAAGCGCCGTCTGATCTGGCACCATTTCCAACCACCGATCGCGCCGTACTCGGTATAGACTTATCGGTAAAGAATCAGGCGACCCTCGGCGAATTTCTGTACAATCTCGGTGGTTCGATCGTTCGCATTACCAAACAGTCTAATGGTAGATTTCAGGCGATCGCCGGCGACCCCCTCAACCGCCGTATTCACGGACTTTCGGGCCTCGGAATCAACAGCCAGCGTACCGACAAATACAAAGATGTCACCTCCTGGGGAACCAGACAAGGGGATAACGAGTACCTCACGGGCACGGGCCCTGCAGCTACCCAAGTCTTCGCGCAAGTCAACACCGACGGACTCGGCAACCGCATCATCGGTACAGCTTACAACTGTTCCGGCGCCACAACCCCTTGGGGAACCATCCTCTCCGCCGAAGAAAACTTCCAAGGTAGCGAACTATTCTTCGTCGGGGTTCAGGAAAACATCAAACCCAACGGTGGCCAAACCAGCTACGCCAAGGGCACTATCGGTGAAGAATTCGGCTTAGTCGGCGAAAAATACGGCTGGATGGTAGAAGTCGATCCCCAAGATCCAAGTTTCCGCCCCCGGAAGCACACATGGTTGGGCCGTTTCCGCCACGAAAACGTCGCGATTCGCGCTGAAGCAGGCCGCAAGTTAATAGGGTACATGGGGGACGATCGGCGCGGCGGACACACCTGGAAATTTGTCAGCAACGGTACTGTTACCAATCCTGCAGATAAAAACAACAGCCGATTGTTTGAAGATGGGGTTTTGTACGTTGCCCAATATAACCGCAACGGTACTGGAAGATGGCTGCCACTGACATTAAATACCCCGACAAATCCGGTGCGTCCTTCTAAAATTGGCGAGGCAGAATTAGCAAGTTTTGGCAAAGCTCAAAGAGATGCAAATACTCGCTTGCCCAAACGCGCCGGAATTGCTGCTCAAACCGAAGAGGGCGGTTCTTTTGTAGTAGATACAACCAATGAAGCAACAGCACTTCCGGGCTACCAAAATAAAACTCTGGCTAACTTCTATAGCAGCCAAGGTGCGGTTTTAGTTGATGCTTTCTTAGCTGCTAATTTGATTGGTGGCACTCCGACGGCGCGACCGGAAGATTTGGAAGTTAATCCTACTACTAAGGAAGTTTTTATTGCTTATACTGACGCCGCACCCGGAAGCGACGGCTATCCAGATTCTCGCATTTTTACTGTTGCTAAATACGGTAGCGCAGTCAACAGCACCCAGCAGTCGGGAGGACTGTATAAGATAATTGAAGACAGTCCCGACGGTGCAGGTTTGACGTTCCGCTGGCAGCGTTTGGCTCAAGGTGGAGAAGCCGGTGCGGTAGCTGGGGCGGGATTTGCTAGTGTAGACAATTTGGCTTTTGACACTCAAGGCAATGTTTGGGGCGTCACTGATATGTCTACGAGCACGCACAACGGTTTTGATGTGGGTGCGAGTGGAAAGCCAACGACGATCGACCATAAAAAGACGGGAAATGTGTCAGATTTTACTGGAGTTTTCGGCAACAATTGGCTCTTTTATATTCCTAGTTCTGGGCCGAATGCAGGAACAGTAATTCCGTTTGCTTACGGGCCAAATCGGTGCGAAATGACAGGGCCGACTTTTGTGGGAGATACGCTGTTGCTTTCGGTGCAGCATCCTGGGGAAGATTGCCCGATCGATGATGGCACTGTACTGAGTCGGCAAATTGAAATGTTGGATTTGAACGGTGCTGTTTTCAATCAGACTCGTAGTGTTGCTCGCGGCAGTTTGTGGCCGAGTAATATTGAGAACGATCGGCGTCGTTCGCCGATGCCGTCGGTGATTGGAATTCGTCGCGTGCGATCGACTCCAACAGGTCAGTTTGTCTAGAGCGATGGGCTTCTTATTGTACGCAATATCAGTAGGGACACGATTGCCGTGTCCCTACTTTTCATCCTATTTATATCATTTGCGATCTATTACTATAATAAAAACCTTTGGTAGTGAGGACTTGAGTCCTCTCTCCGGCTGCGGACTCAAGTTCGCAGTACGAACCTTACTTATTACTGTGGAGCGATAGGCAATAGGTAAAATAGAATATGATGATTTTTGGAAATTAATGGATGCGGCTCGATCGCCAGAATCACAAATAAAGGGCTATAGACTATTTTGCGGTAGTGATTTTCTCTACTTATTATCTCTTTAGGTAGTTAATTATTTCCCACTATAAAAACAAGTTTTCCGTGCGACATTGCATTTATTTCATTGGCTAGCACTTCTATTTCAGGGGCAGTTAAATCAGAAAAATTTATAGTTTTATAAGATTTATATTGCCACCTAAAATCCTTGGCTTTCCGGATATACATAATTTTGGGACTAATATTTTCATGCACAAATGGAGCTACACGAAATTTACACCACGGGTATCGCTTAGTCACGGATATGTGTTTTCTATCGAGTTTTATTTTAGTCGTTTTGAAATAAGTTTGAATGTGTTGCGAAAATGTAGTAAGAAGTGAGCATAGCAAAACAATTGAAAAAATGAGTAAAAACAGCCCACCCACTAACATAAAGACTATATACCCGGTTTCAACCATGATTTTTATGAATTGAAAAATTAATAAAACTAACCCCAACTCAACCAACATTCCTGTCCGTATCCAGTAGCCTCTCCAAAAACCCAACTTTTTTGGGGGAATCAAAATCTCTAGCTTCTCCCCATCTTTCTTCAGTTTAATCCTGCTCCCGATCAGTTTTTGTCTCGCCGCCGAGATATCTGTTTTCGGGCGGGAATTTTCCAGCGCTTCCAGGGCCTCTTTTGCAGATGCAAGGCGGCGGTTCACACTCGGTTGTGTCATCCACTTCAGCCAATCGATTAAATCTCGGTTGAGATTAACTAATGACTCAAATTGAATTTGCAAATTACCTTGAGATAACTCGGCTGGATGCCTACCCGTTACTAAATAAATTAATGTTGCACCCAAACTGTAAATATCGGAAGCTGGAACATTCCGCCCGCCAAATTGTTCGGGCGGCATATATCCGTAAGTACCGACAACAGTAATTGTACCGCCTTTTCTAGCTGCTAGTGTCTGTACGGAACCAAAATCAACTAAATAAACATCACCGACACTATTGCCCAAGCTATTTGCCAGTAAAATATTACTCGGTTTGATATCTCGGTGAATAACTTGTGGCTGTTGCCCGTGGAGATAGTCCAAAATTTCCAGTAATGCTTTAGCTAGTTGCTTGACTTCTGCTGTGCTAAAAGTTCGCCCGCTTTTTAACCATTCTTCTAAGGATTTGGCTGGGATATAGCTTTGTACCAAGGCGAATCCTTTACCCGTTGGTGTATCCACCTCAAAGTAATCCAGATAGCGAGGAATTGCCGGATGAGAAAGCAGTTGTAAAGTTTGTGCTTCTCTTTCAAAGAGTTTCAAGTCATCCCAGCGAACATCTTCTCCAAAAATCAGTAACTTAATCGCTACTAACTCTTCTGTGTGCAAGTCGCGCGCCATAAACGTGCGCCTTCCCGCAGTTTGACTTAGCTGTCGCTCGATTACATAACGTTCTTTTAAAACTTCACTTGCCATTTTTTGCAAACCTCTTGAGGAGAGTTATTGTTAATTTCATTGGCCATCTCTACTTTATTCACTAATAGGCAAATTTAACCATTCGCTGAGTTCCCCTGCTATCCAATCAATCTCGTCATCGATGAGATGGCTGGTAATAAGTTGATATTCCCGCGTTCCGGCCCAAATTTGAATATTGCGCCCCAGGCTGGAGTATGTATATTCATCTCTTATGAATCGTAATGTACAGATAGCTTGCCTCGGACTTGGTGGCAGCATATTGTAACGCAAAAATCCCCACAAGTTGGAAGTAAAATAAATTTGTTCCTCATCGATTAGTAGTCGAGTGGCGATACGTCTAAGAAATACTAATTTTATGGGTTGAAAAAGTAAAAATAAACAAAAAATGCCCAAGTAAGTAACTCCGAATGCTGCGAATAATCCACCTAGAAAAGAACCCTTAGTAAACGCCCTAACAATCCAGGATATACTTACTAAAAGCACGTGGTACGATGCAATTAACGGAATTACTAAATAGACACTAACTAAAAAGAGAGGAGAAAAAGTAGAAATCACAATTTCCAAACTCTTTCTGTCTTTATTCAGTTTTACATTATTACTCGCCCTAGGGTTTCGCAGGAGCGATCGCCCCCTATGTTTCGGTTTTTCCAGTGCTTGTAACGCCCGATCGGCCGTGGTTAAGCGGCTGTTTAAATCTGGTTCGGTCATCCACTGCAGCCAGTCCACAAAATCCGAACTAATAGCGATTTTTGGCTCAAAATTAATACGCAAATCCTCCTGTGGCAATTCGGCTGGATGGACTCCAGTTACTAAGTAAATTAACGTTGCACCCAAGCCATAAAGATCCGAAGCCGGAACCGCGCGCCCGCCAAATTGTTCGGGCGGCATATATCCGTAAGTTCCGACTACCGTAACGGTGCTACCTTCTCTCGCTGCTAAGGTTTGAACTGAGCCAAAATCTACTAAGTAAACTTCACCCAACCAACTACCTTTATTAAGGGCGGAGTGTTTTTGTTTGAGGGGCGATCGCTCGGCTAGCAGAATATTACTCGGTTTAATATCTCGATGAATTACTGGCGGGTTTTGGTGTTGCAAATATATCAAAATTTTCAGCAAGTTTTTAGCGATTTGCTTTATTTCTTTTTCGTTAAAATTCCGTCCAGATTCAACCCATTCTGCCAAAGATTTCGCTTCAATATAGCTTTGTACCAGTGCAAGCCCTTTAGTCTTTGGCGTCTGGAATTCAAAATGGTCTAAGTAACTAGGAATTACCGGATGGGAAAGTGACTGTAAGGTTGTGGCTTCTCGTTCAAATAGTTTTAAATAGTCCCATTGGAAATCTGCACTAAAAGTAAGGATTTTGATGACGACTAACTCCTGAGTTTGTAAGTCGCGCGCCAGCAAAGTTTGTCGTCCCCCATTTTTTCCCAGGCCTTGCTGAATGGCATAACGTTCTTTTAACACTCGCTCTACCATATTTTTTCTATAAATATTGACAGCTTTTACTATACCTCAGCCTTAACGAAAGCTGCTAGGAAAAAGCTCCATTTGTTACAAACATTAATTATGATTATTATGATATGACTATAATGCGCTCAGTAGTTAACTAGAGCCTGCTTTAACTTCTGTTCTCATTCCATCCCGAACAACTTTTAGCTTCCAGCTCAATCAGTAGTGATAGTCCAAACACAGGCACGCTATATGTCAAGTGCCTGCGTAAGTCCTGAAATATTAGTTTAAGTAGCCCAAAACTAAACTACGTCTGAATGGACGAAAAAGCTGAATTTATCTCGCCCTCTCAAAACCGATATTAGAGGCTTTGATTCCTCTGATTTAGCTATTCCTCCAGCCTGCTGGGTCGGACGGTTTTTCACCCCGTCATGGACTAAATTCCTCTTGTAATTCACCGTAATTGATTAAGTGCGATCGTACCAACTTTGCAGCGCCAAGCGGTGAACTTCCCGCCAGCTAATATTTTTAAGTCTGGCAATTTCCGCGCAATCTTCGTATTCTGGGTGTACATTAACAATCGTTTCTCCAGACTTCGCAACTTTTATTTGCACTTCGCCGTATTCTGTTTTAACTGTCTGAATTTCTCTGTGTAAAATAGTTCTCTGTTGAGTCGATCGCCTAATTCCCAGAGTAGTAGTTTCGCGAAAGATCACAGCTTCGCAAGCATCCTCAAATTCTGGATGACAAATCGCAGTTAACAAAACCCCCAGCCGCGACTTTTTCATCACAATTGGGGCAGTGAAAACATCCAGAGCTCCGGCGGCAAACAAAGCATCAAAAACATAGCCGATCGCCTGCGGACTCAAATCATCAATTTGCGTTTCCAATACCGTAATAGTTTCTATGGAATTGGGCATTAGGAATTGGTTAAATATTTCCTTCTCCCCTATTCCTTCTTCCCTATTCCCTATTCCCTCTTCCTTCTCCCCTATTCCCTCTTCCTTCTTCCCTCTTCCCTCTTCCTTCTTCCCTCTTCCTTCTTCCTTGTCCCCAATCCAGAGGCGCAAAATATTAGGAATTGCCAGGTTTCGAGAACCTGCACCCAAACCGATCGCCTGAATTTGCATCGGCGGTGGCGGGCCGAAAGCAGAGGCTAGAGTACAGGCGATCGCAGTTCCCGTAGGAGTGCACAATTCGCGATCGATCCCGTTGCTATAAACCGGCACTCGGTGCGTTTCCCACAACCGCATCACCGCCGGCGTCGGCACCGCTAACTTACCGTGGGCCGCCTTCACCGTACCTGCACCAGTCGGCATCGCCGAAAAGTAAAACTCCTGAATATCCAACCAATCCAAACCCAAACAAGTACCGACAATATCAATAATTGCATCTGTAGCCCCCACCTCGTGAAAGTGAACCTCGCTTGCGGGGATACCGTGTACGGCACCTTCTGCATCTGCTAATTTGCCAAATACAGCCAAACTCCAAGCTTCCACTCGCGGAGGCAATTTTGCAGAAACGATGATTTGCTCAATTTGTGGCAAATTGCGGTGATGAGTGTGGCTAATTTCGGCATCTGCTTCGCCGTGACTGTGAGAATGTTCTTCCCCGTGATGATGGTGGTGGCGGGCGTCGAAAGTCGGGGATTCGGTTTCCGAGGGATCGAGTTCGGTAGCGGGATTTTCTGGTTTTAACGACAAATCCGCAGCTAAATCGACATAAAATTTAGTTGCTTGTTGAGTATTCCGGTGGACTAATTCCGTCCGCAACTGGTACTCTGTCGAAATGCCGAGCAAATTGAGTTTTTCGATTAGGTATTCTAAAGGAACGCCGGCGTGGATGAGAGCTCCGATGCACATATCGCCAGCAATGCCGGTTGGACAGTCAAAATAAGCTATTTTATTCATTGTTAACAATTAATTTTTAGCATTGATTGTTTCACTCGATATTTCGATCGCCCACTTAGCCTGCAATATCTTAACATGGCAACTATTTACGAAGTGCATCCAGTTGCACCCCAAAGAGACCGGATCGAGAAAATTCAAAAAGCTCTAAAAAATGGGGCAGTGATGCTTTATCCGACAGATACAGTTTATGCGATCGGCTGCGATATCAACTCCAAGTCTGCAGTAGAACGAGTCAGGCAGATCAAGCAACTATCTAATGATAAGCCTTTAACGTTCCTGTGTTCCTCTCTGTCAAATATCACCGACTATGCTACAGTCAGCGATGAAGCATACAGAATTATCAAGCGGTTAATACCGGGGCCTTATACATTTCTGCTGCCAGCTACCAAGTTAGTGCCACGGTTGGTAATGAACCCAAAACGGAAAACCACTGGAATTCGCGTTCCCGACCAGCGGCTTTGTTTTACACTGTTGGAAGCCTTGGGAAATCCAATTATTTCAACGTCCGCTCACATTACAACGGATGATGAAGGTGCAGCACCAGTGCCTGCATCTAAAGCAGAAAGCTTTGGCAAAGCTGAGCTGTTTGACTGTTTTTCCAAGCTAGTGGATGTCATTGTCGATGACGGTTCCGATCCGGGATATCAAGTTTCTACCATTCTCGATTTAACAGCAAGCGAACCGATTGTTGTTCGCCGTGGTTTGGGTTCGGAAGCTGTCGCCGTTTGGGAAAAAGATTAAAATTTTCAGGGGCAGGTTAAGCGCTCAATTGGCCCACAACCCGCCCCATTTTTTTAGTTATAAACTGCTTTAAGCCTCTACCTTAACTCCTTTCCAAAAAGCAATATATCCGGCAATATTTTTAGCAGCATCTTTCGGAGTAGGATAGTACCAAGCAGCATCTTTATTAACTTGTCCGCCGACTTCGACACTGTAGTAACTAGCAACACCTTTCCAACCGCAAGTAGTGTGAGTGCTGCTATCCTTGAAATACTCACGGTTAATAGCATCGGCGGGGAAATAATAGTTGTTGTCTACAATTTCGCACTTGTCGCTCTCGGCCAAAACGGCACCATTCCAAATTGCTTTCGGCATCAGTTTTTCTGCTTAAATTGAGATTCTCAATTATTGTAACTGTATTTGTGCTCAAAAGGCATAGAATAGTTGAGAAGCCAACAACCAACTACTGCAAATGTCAGCGTCTAATCCGCCAATATCTTCTGTGCCGCTGCCCCTGGAACAAGCACTCAAACATTTTTTTGGCTATGACTCTTTCCGCCCGGGGCAGCAGGAAATTGTCGAAGCTGCTTTACAAAAACGGGATATGATGATTGTCATGCCGACGGGCGGTGGCAAGTCTTTGTGTTTTCAATTACCGGCACTGTTGAAACCGGGATTGACAGTGGTTGTGTCGCCGTTAATTGCTCTGATGCAAGACCAGGTGGAAGCTTTGCAGGATAATGGAATTGGGGCGACTTTTCTCAACAGCACTTTGAGCAGTCAGGAAACGCGATCGCGCGAAACAGCGATTCTCGAAGGTAAGATTAAATTGCTTTATGTTGCACCCGAACGCTTGCTCGGTGAGAGATTTTTACCGTTTTTAGATATAGTAGCAAATAAGTTAGGAATTTCGGCATTTGCGATCGACGAAGCCCACTGCGTTTCGGAATGGGGGCACGACTTTCGACCAGAATACAGGCAAATGCAACGAGTGCGCGATCGATATCCCGATATTCCCATTATGGGACTAACCGCCACCGCTACCGAGCGCGTCCGCCAAGACATTATCCAGCAGCTAACTCTGCGAAATCCCTACATCCACGTCGCCAGCTTCAACCGCCCCAATTTATACTACGAAGTTCGCCCTAAAACCAAACACAGTTTTGCCGAAGTTTTGCAAATCATCCAAAAAAAAGGCGGTTCGGGAATTATCTATTGCCTCAGCCGCAAAAAAGTTGACGAAGTTGCCTATAAATTGCAACAAAGTGGCATCCAAGCCTTACCCTACCACGCCGGCATGAACGATGTTGATCGCGCCACCAATCAAACCCGCTTCATTCGCGACGACGTGCAAGTAATGGTAGCCACAATAGCCTTCGGTATGGGCATTAACAAACCCGACGTGCGGTTTGTAATTCACTACGACTTGCCCAAGAATCTCGAAGGATACTATCAAGAATCCGGCCGCGCAGGCCGAGACAACGAACCCGCCCATTGCAGCTTATTTTTCGGCTACGGCGATGTCAAAATGATCGACTACATCATCGAGCAAAAACCTGATCCACAAGAACAACGAATTGCCCGCCAACAGTTGCGTCGAGTAATCAACTATGCAGAATCAACCGATTGCCGTCGTACAATCCAGTTAAGTTATTTTGGCGATTCATTCCCCGGAAACTGCGGTACTTGCGATAACTGTTGCAACCAAAAACCCGTAGAAGATTGGACGATTGAGGCAATGAAATTTCTTTCTTGCGTCGCCCGCTGCCAAGAAAAATTTGGCATGAATCACATTATTGACGTGCTGCGCGGTTCAAAGAATCAAAAAATATTGCAATACCAGCACCACCAACTTTCTACTTACGGAATTGGCAAAGATAGAAGTGCTGATGAATGGAAAAAATTGAGTCGTTCGCTGTTAAATCAAGGTTTTTTAGACGAAAAAACAGACGGATTTCCCATTTTAAAACTGAATGAAAAAAGTTGGGAAATTATGAAACGTCAGCGCACAGTTGAAATCGCCATTGAACCCCAGCGGGAAGTACAGGGTAAAGTTCGTTCTTTGGCAGTAGAAGTAGAAGGTTTATTTACCATACTGCGGACGCTACGCAAGCAAATTGCCGACGAACAATTTGTGCCACCTTACGTAGTTTTTGCGGATAAAAGCTTGCGAGACATGGCAGAAAAACGCCCGCAAAATCTCACAGAATTCGAGGAAGTTTACGGCGTTGGCAGCAACAAGCGAGATAAGTACGGTAAGGTTTTTTTGGAGGCAATTCGCACTTTTTGCCAAGAACAAGGATTGCCAAGTGGTGCTGCATCTTCTGATGTCGCTAATCTTCCCAATCTTGCTAACGTTGCGTCTTATTCGCAGATGCAAACTTGGGAATTATACCGACAAGGTTTGACAGTTCAAGGAATAGCTAATGCGCGGGGTATGAGCCCTAATACTATTTCTGGGCATCTGATAGAATTGATGGAAATGGGCAGGGAAGTTGATATAAATTTGTTGGTGGAACCGGAACGTCAGCAGGCGATAGTGTACGCTATTGAAGTTATGGGAGATGAAAAACTGAGAGCCATTTATGATTTTTTGGAAGAACGTTATACGTTTGAGGAGATTAAGTTTGTCCGCGCTTGGTGGCGGCAAAATTATGTGGGTTTTTAACCGCAGATGTAGGCAGATGAACGCTGATGAACGCAGATAATTGATAGGATGGAGAAATGAAAATTAAAAAAGTAGCTTTTTGGGATAATTTACGAGAGTGGCGTTTTGAACCAATCTATTTTTCCAACTTGGCTTTATTAGTTGGTGTCTCCGGTGTCGGCAAAACACAAATTTTGAATGCTATTTTGAATTTACAAAAGATAGCAAATGGTGTTTCCCTAAACGGTTTAGCTTGGGATATTACATTTTCGACAGTAAATGATGATTTAGATGATGTCGAGTACCGCTGGCAAGGCGAATTTGAAACAAAAAAAAATCTGCCAAAGATTCTTAATGAGGAAGACGAAACTAATCAATTTAGAATTGTTAGAGAACATTTATTAATGGAGGAAGATATAATTATAGAAAGAACACCTAATGAAATTATATTTCAAGGTCAGAAAACGCCAAAATTGTCTCCGTTCCAAAGCGTAGTGAAAATCTTAAATCAAGAAGATGATATTTCACCTGCTTACTACGCTTTTTTGTATAAAATAATTAGCAATAATTCGAGTTCAATGGATTATTACGACATGAATTATACAGCGATATTAAACCTACCAAAAAGTGAGTCGGTATTAATGGCTATCAAGGAAACTGATGTGCCACTTCAGATAAAATTAGCTTTTATTTTTAGTCATTACTCAGATTTATTTAATAAAATTAAACGCATATTTATACAAGCTTTTCCTCAAGTGGAAGACCTAAAAATAGAACCCGTACAACATGAAGAATCATCATTTATTAGTTTTCCTATTCAAATCAAAGAAAAGGGTGTTAACGATTGGATTTTCCAAAACAATATTTCTTCAGGAATGCTGAAAACACTCATTCATATTAGCGAATTGTATTTGTCGCCCGAAGGCACGGTAATCCTGATTGATGAATTTGAAAACAGCTTGGGAATTAACTGTATCGATGTTGTGACAGATTTGATTGTGGAAAATAGAAATATTCAATTCATTCTCACCAGCCACCATCCTTACATAATCAATAATATTGGGATGGAACACTGGAAAATAGTCACTCGCAAAGGTGGGGTTGTAACTGTGATAGATGCTAAAGATTTGAATTTGGGAAAATCTAGGCATCAAGCTTTTATGCAACTGATTAATCTTGAAGAATATAGCGAAGGAATCAAAGTTGAATGAATCTGTATTTTTTGGTTGAAGGAACACAATCGGAGAGAAAAGTTTATCCTGCTTGGCTGGCTTATCTTTTACCGGAATTGCAGCGAGTTGACAATTGCGATGATGTGAAGGAAAAAAATTATTACTTGATTAGCGGTGAAGGATATCCTTCGTTATACAATTACATCCCGCCTGCGATAGAGGAAATCAACTCAAACGGAAAATACAGCTATTTTGTAGTGTGTCTGGATGCCGAGGAAAATACTGTTGCCGAACTTACAACTGAAATTGAGGATTTTTTAAGTCAGCAAAAATTGAAATTAAACAATGCAGAACTTGTACTGATATTTCAGAATCGCTGCTTGGAAAGTTGGCTGCTGGGCAATCGCAAGATTTATTCCAGAAATCCTCAAAACAAACCTTTATTAGATTATAATAAATATTATGATGTTTCAGTTAACTGTCCTGAAAACATGGGAAAATATCGAGATTTTAATACTCACGCTCAGTTTCACGGAGCTTATTTGAGATTGTTATTTGAAGCTAAAAATATTACCTATTCTAAGAAACGACCTGGAGATGTACTCAAGCAATTTTATTTAGAACAGCTATTGGCAAGAATTCAAGTTCACCCAGAACAACTTACTACTTTTCGACATTTCATCGATTTTTGTAATATAGTTAAATCCAAATTACAAAATTAAATGGCAACAATTATACGACTTATGTAGAACCTCTATATGTAGGGTTCCATGTACACCACACCTTAGCGCTATAAGTAGCGCGTCAAACCACTTAGGCTTCTCTGTGCTCCGCGCGCCACCTACACTTTAGAAGTGTACAATAAATGGTTGACTTCGTTAGCCAGCCATTCGTTAAACAGATTATGCAATATTTCTTGATACCGTTCAGGGGTTAATTCCGCCGGGAGAAACTTTTCAACCAGGAACAAGTGATATCCTAGCTCTGTTTCAATTGGACGAATCACTTCTCCGGGTTTAGCGCTAAATACGGCGACGGCTATGTCTGGTTTTAAACCCCACCGATAAACCTTGCCTTCGCAACCGCATATATGCCGACGATTTTCGTCAATATCGTAAAGGTGAGCAGCATCAAAAAAGCTAATTTCTCCTTCTTGAATTTGATAAAATAGTTCCTGAGCAAGCTGGCGGTTGGCAACAATTATTTGATAAAGAATTATTTGGTCGAATTGCAGTTTGTTTTGAACAAAAATCTTTTCTACTTCTTTGCTAAACAAGTGTTCGGCTAGTTTTTGGCTGAGGAGCCGATCGCAAATCCCGGCTTCTAAATCTTCTACAGAAATCATCTGATCGACCAGCCAAGCAATCGTGTCCGCCGCTTTCTCCAAACGCTTCTCGCGACGGAGTTGGTCGCCCACAGCTTGAATTTCGTCGGGAGTCACAGTTAACCCCCGTTCCCGGGCGGCTTTCTCAATAACTTTTTTCTGCAAAACCTTTTGACTAAATGTTTTTAATTGCATCTCTTGTCTGAGTTGTTCGATGATTTCACTTGCTTCAATCAATGGCCCGTAAAAGTCTTTCATCTGTCTCTCTCCACCTATATAACTTTATTAACTTCATCCCCGACGCTTCCTGCGGGGTAGTTGGGGTTAAGGGTTAACGGTTAGCTACAAGATGTTATTTGGCAAACTAATAAAATCAGCATTGCTCAAAGTTGTTGCACCCGCTGGGTTAACTGTTCCCAAAACAACAGCTAAAATTCGATCGCCATTATTTGAACTAAACTTGAGCAGAGTCGCGTCTGTCGTACCGTCACCATCCGTATCAAACGCGACGAGTGTCAAGTCTGTTACCGAAATTCCCCCTATCAGCCCAATTCGATCGCCTTGAGCAGGATTAAAATCAACGACTCGATCGGCTAACAATGGATTAGCTGCTGCACTCGCTGTTTCGGGTTGAAATGCAAAGGTATCAGCGCCGCTACCTCCAATCAATGTATCGGTGCCGAAGTTGCCACAAAGAAAATCGTCGCCGTTGCCGGCAATTAGCAAATCTTGACCTTTCCCTCCCCGCAAAGTGTCGTTTCCATCGCCTCCATCGATCGCATCATCACCTCTGTTAGCTTGGACAATATCGTCGCCGCTTCCTGCAAAAATTTGATCACTCCCGCTATCGCCAGTAATCACATCGCTGTCGTTGGTGCCCAGCCAATATCCGTCGCCGTTGCTGTCGATCCTACTCTCGTCGCCAGTACCCGTACTGTCTGGAGAGAAATTAGAAGGACTTGAATTGTTAGAAGTGCCACCAGTCACGGGGGTGAACGTTGAACCGTCATTATTTGACGGTGTGGGTGTTGGCGCTGTGGCGTTAGTAGTTGGGGGCGCCACTGTAGAAGCACTCGCTATCGCGCTGCCACTGCTAGATGTAGCCCCCACAGCGTAAGCAGTCTCACTACTTGTACTGCTTCCCATCGGGGAAGTTGCTGTCGCGCTGCTGGTACTGCCTGCACCGCTGTTATTTACAAAGGTACTAGATGTGCTGGAACTACTGCTGCTGCCCGCACCAGGGTTATTCGCCACCGAATTCAAGGTGTTTAAACTATTGCTGTTTCCAACAATATTATTTAAGGGCTCAGGAGCTAATGAATCGAATGGAGGCATCGCGATTTATCTCCTTTTACTTGTATGTAAAGACGAAAATCACTTGCACGAGCGCCGACATTGCGAATCTCAATGAATGCCAATGTAGGATTTTAAAGAGTGTGAAACAATTGCTTTTCACTTCAGACTAAAGACTGAAATGTTTTTAATAAATGAACCTTGGTGCATCCCGAAAATAGGACAGGAAAAAATAGTTACCAATACCAATCTGGGCGATCGGTACTGATTGCCAATGGCATTTGATTTAGCCATCACCATCACTCTCAAAAGGCTTGTATAAATTTAAACTGCACCTTCCTTGCACTCGCCCGTACTCAAAAAGTATTAGGGCGGACTGCTAAAGATGAGCAAAAACCGTGTTTTATTGCGATTTACCTCAATATATCTGGACTAATTAGAGGTATGTTGCCAATTTGGCAGATTTGTTTGAAATTATAAGACTTACGCAAGTTTTCAATTTTTACACTCTTTGTATCCGGGCGCACGCTTGCTGGTGTTGAGGACCGATCGACACACCGCTGCTCCCGTTCCTGAATTGTGATGAACAGAGCGGGGTTTGGCAGCAGTTTGAGGACTGTGGTTGAGCGGATGGGAGGGGACTTGGAACGGCCGTTGGAGGGGCTTGCATCAGCCGGGAAGGCGACGGATTTAGCCGATTTGAATACGATCGCGATCGAATGGATGCGGAGTCATGGCAGGTGCAGGGCGATCGCGATCGCCCTGCACCTGCCATGATGCGGAAGTAATTAGAATTGGCATTCAGCGAGTTGGGGCGATCGGCTCTTTCCTCCGCCAGAAACCGCTCGTACCCGTGATGAAGTGGTCAATCATTAAAAGCTAAAAAGGGCTTAAGCCTTTACTACAAGCCATCACAGTTAGTGTGGCAAGTCCATCGCCTTTACAGTAACCGTCTCATAAGCATAGTTTGCTCGTGTTCCTGAATTAATTTTTATTTTCACTTTATCAAAGCCTGCGTAGTAAACATCAACACCAGCTAGAGGATCAGTGCCCATCGCTATAGCTGTTCCCGTACCCGTTGCTTTCGTAACTTTGCCTTGGTTTCTAAAAATAATGTCTATAGCAGTCAAAGTGTTTCCACTGTCTACTGATGAAAAGGCATCTAATCCCAATGCAGTACCACCTAAAATCAACTTGTTTTCTGCAACATTTTCGATGTAGGACAAATCATATATCAACATAAGGTTCCTCCTTTGTAAACTAATCAAAACTCATTTGTGGACTAAGCAGGTATAGGAGTTTTTCGCTCGCAGGTACTTGCAGTTTGATATTCACCTTGTTCTTGCAGCACCAGATCCAAATTATAGTGAGCCTCTGCTAAATCTGGTTTCATAGAGATGGACTGGCGATAGTAGGCGATCGCTGTTTTTAAATCGCCTACTTGTTGACATTTGGAGCCTAAATCATTGTTCATTGCCGCGTAATGAGCTTGTTTCTCTAAGGAGAGCTTTCCTTGAGCATGAAGTGCATTGGCTAAGTTAACCTCAGCTTCAACGCAATCAGGCTTTAGTTCTAGTGCTTTTTGATAGTAGGCGATCGCATCTTCCCATTTGCCTTGCTGCTGTAGAGCATAGCCAAGGTTATTGTATGCGGCGATCGCCTCAGGCTGTAGAGCTAAGACTTGATGATAGGTTTCTATCGCCTCGGATAACCGATCTTGAGTTTGATATAAATTCCCCAAACCAAATAAAGCCTTGATAGAGTTTGGCTGCACCTGAAGCAGGTTTTTCAGTAAATTTTCTGCAGTTTTGTACTCGCCTTTTTGCCTCATCAACACCCCCAGTCCATAGAGTGCTTCTGGGTGATTTGATTGAGCTTTCAGAATCTGATGGTATCGCTGCTCAGCTTTGGTGAGTCGGTTCAATCGATGATCTCGAACAGCGATCTGAAGTGCTAAAGAAATAAGATCCCTAACATCCTGTTGTCTGTTCTGACCATTCTTGTATGTGGCTACGATATGCTGAATGTGGCGATCTTTAGCTCCAAAAGAATACTTATATTCCTCATTGCCCGTTAAAAAGTCGTACACTTTAAATCCATTTTGAATGGCGTATCGGAGCGCATCAGCATGGAGGATAAGCCCAGGTGGAGGATTTTTAAAGGTTTGATCGCGACCTGTAATCACAAATAACATGGATTTTTGCTGAAAATCAACAAAGTTGGCGATCGCCCCTAAAGGTCTGTCTCCTTTCCACAGAACCGAAAGATACAGACAGTTATTTTCAAAACAATGACGTAAAATAAGGCGATTGTAACCCAAAATTACCTCACAGGTATCTCCTTTTTGCGTTTTCCATCTGGACTCCCAGAATTTGAGTAGTATCTCAATATGAGATTCCAAATTCTCTGCGTCAACTTGGGTGATATAAAACTCGTTAGAGCTGTCAACTTGCCTTAAAAAGCGTCTTATTTTTTGGCGAGTATTGACACCGACGTAGTTTTGCAGATATTGCTCCCAGTCATCTGGTAATGAAACATAAGGAGCAAGATAAATATCGGGTTCTTCTTCATTCACACTTTGAATGCGGAGTTGACGGAGTTCAAAACTATCGGCAGAGAAATTACTCAAAAATAGAGACATCCGTGTATCTGTTTCTAGAATACTTTTTATATTGAAACTCGACCATACTAACTTTTTCTGGATGTAAGCAGCAAAAGCAGGAATTACTTCTGCTTCATAACCAGGCAGACAAATAAGTCCTGTGTAATCTGCCATGCTATTTCCGGCCATGCAGATTTCAGTTTCAAAGCCGCCTCCATCCTGGTGGGTTAATAAAGTTTTTAGAGGAAAAAAAGCCACATAGGATGAATCATGGGTATCTGGTTTTGCAGCTAATATGAACCACGGCTCATACACCATCTGCAACCATCCAGATAACCAAATCCAGGATAGGAAGAACTGAGCCTGATGATCAGCAGCGTATACAGAATTCCAATTTTCTCTAATTTTATTAAATGTTTCAAAATCATCAATTTTCTCAATCTGCATATGATTTTTCCCTCACCAATTATACTTCCCATATTTGTCCATTAAGACTAGATACTCCTAATTCTCCTGAGAGGAGGTCTAACAAGTATCTTGTGCAACATTAAAATCGCAGTATGGATCATCTTCCTATCGGGTGAGACTATTAACGCCCAAAAAATGAAATACAAGTACTGCGAATTGTAGATGAAGCACTTTGGTTTCCAGTCCTTGCATAGGCTGTGGCTGCTGCATTTGCTCTACTATACTCAAGACTACCCAAGTCTTTAACCGTTGTGTTGGTTACAGTATTTGTATAAGTTTGATTACCAATGGCAAATCCACCTGCAACAGCGATCGCATATCCAGGCTCTGCTTTTGTTGTGGCGAATGTATCCGCGTAAACATTGCCACCACCTACTATAACTGTGCTTTCGTTAATGGGTTCTAAATAACTTAAGTCAGAGATAATTAAGCAATATTTCATGGCAGTATCACGAAAACTTTTTAGCAGACAAATTTCATTATTAAATTGAAGATATACTAGAGTAACTAGATGTTGATGAAGTGCTGCTAAAACTAGATGAAGAAGAACTACTAGAACTCGATTTGGCGTAACTGCTGGAGCTATTAGCAGATGAAACTTTTACAGAAACGCTTTGACTAATTTCACCTCGATCATCGCCAGATGCTTGGACTACGCTTTTCGCCTCAGCAATAACTTTACCATCGGGTGAGACTAGGCGTTTGACAACAACTTTATAGTCAGTCATGAGTTTTACACCGATTTTTGTTGATTATAAAATTGGATAAATCCTAAATTTGTGAGTCGTAGATGGTAATTACCTACGGCTTCATTTAAAACAAGATTGCGTCAGTTAATTACTTGTATAAAAGCCAATTAATCAACTACGTAAATCATCTAAGTAAGGCGGTTAGAATCAAGCCAACTCTGTAATAAAACCTCAAGTCTCTTTATTAAGTTATTAGTAGGGCTTGAACTCTGAAGCCCTACTACAAACCACATAGTTAGAATTGTTTCTGCCCACCTACTTATTCCAATTACCAAGTGACTTGATGAATTGGAGTTATATGCTAGCTAGCAGCCGAAAATCCAGTGGAGGCAGAATACTTACCTTCTACAACAGTAGTAAAGATTTGGGTGGAGGTATTTTTCCCAAAAGCTTCAGATTGAGCGGTCGCTAGATTACCCGTAACGTCAACATATTGCGTGTAAATCTTGTCAACGTCAAAGCGTTCCTTAACATTGAGGTTGGCATAAACATTGGAGTTGAGTTTGCCGAAAAAGATACCACCAACTACAGCAGAACTTTCAGCAGTTTCCAAGTAATTCAGGTCGGAAATAATCATGGCTTTTTTCCTTGTTGTTTGTGATTTATTTGCTAGAAGCAACCTTTGGTTGTTCTGTATGAATTGGAGTTATATGCTAGCTAGCAGCCGAAAATCCAGTGGAGGCAGAATACTTACCTTCTACAACAGTAGTAAAGATTTGGGTGGAGGTATTTTTCCCAAAAGCTTCAGATTGAGCTGTCGCTAGATTGCCCGTAACGTCAACATATTGCGTGTAAATCTTGTCTACGTCAAAGCGTTCCTTAACATTGAGTTTGGCGTTGACATTTGAGTTGAGTCTGCCGAAAAAGATACCACCAACTACAGCAGAATTTTCAGCCGTTTCCAAGTAATTCAGGTCAGAAATAATCATGGCTTTTGTCCTTGTTGTTTGTGAGTTGTTTGCTAGAAGCAGCCTTTGGCTGTTCTGTATTTAATATAGCTAGGCTAATCAGACCTGTGTTGCCATTTTGGCAGATTAATTTTGACAGGCACTGAAAACGAAAAAGGGAGGCTACTCAATCAAATTGAGTAGGACTGGCATTGCCTAAACAGAGGGCTAACTGTATTAAAATCGATCGCAAAGAAGTATAAATCCACAATAGCTAAAATCGGGTTTCTGAGTATAAAGTAATTAATTGGGCTAAGGTTGCCATTTTGGCAGATTTATCGGAAGTGCGGATATTGGATACTGAAAAACCCGATCGCCCGCGGTGAGTCTACCAAAAAACAGGTACACCCAACGCCCGCAATCGGGTTGTCGGTCTATCGACTAAATTACTTACCCGCCCAATTAGACAAGCGCGTCTTAAATCCAGCAAAAAATCCTTGACTGGGAATTGGCAAACACTCAACCTTCTGCATCGCGAGATATTGCCCTTCCTTGACTTCAAGTCCAAAACCTCTGGTATCTGAGTGCAACTCGCTAAAAGCCTCAGTTACATAACCCCCTCCAACTCCGGCTCGTTTTTCCCTCACCACCTCCAGATGATCTAAATCAGCAATTTTGCCCAATGCAGACTTAGTTTCCGATTTACTCGACTTGCTGATTTGACTGTTTTCTTTAAGCAAGCGGTTGGAAGTACGGTAAGGGATATAGTCGAGAGGGTTGTAACCCGTGCACCGCAAAAGTAAAAAACAAGCCCAAGAATACTTTCCTGCCAGAATCGCTGAAATTATCTCATCCAATTGTTCGGGTTTGATTCCAACTTGGGAATGATTGGCAGAATGGTGGAATTGGGAAGTCATTATTTTATCCTGTTTTGTGTATAGAGAGTGACAAAGGACAACAACCACTTAACTAAGTTCTACAAACTCATGCCGCCTTTTTGTAGTTGCTTGAGAGGGTCAAGCAAAATGTCGGCTATGCTGCGCTGGCGAATGACTATTTCCGCAGTAGCTGTTTGGCCAGCTTTGAGTTTCCAGGTTTGGTTTTTGGCTTTCACTGAGTCTCGATCGATACTCACTTCCACCCGGTAAAAAACACCCAATCGCTCGTCTGTTTTGGCATCGGGCGAAATAGATAAAACTTTTCCCGGAATGACGCCGTAATTTTGATAAGGAAAAGCATCGAATTTGACCTGCACCGGCATTCCGGTTTTGACAAATCCCGCTTCTCGGTTCGGCAAATTCACTTCCAGCACTAGCTGAGCCTGATTCGGAGTCATTTCTGCAATAGTTTGGCCCGGTTGAACTACTTCGCCAGTGTTGTGAATGTTGAGTGCGGAAATGACTCCGCTGACGGGTGCGTAGAGAAATCTTTGTTTGAGCTTATTTTTTGCTTGATCGAGCAGGGTTTGGGTTTCGGCAATTTTGGATTTGACTTGATTTAATTGCATTTCCAACTGCTGAATTTTTTGCTCTTTTTCTAACTGCGTTTGGCGCGCTGCGGCTTGTTTGCTGGCGGCTTCGGCTTGCAGTCGATCGACTTCTGCCAATTGTTGGGTTAATTCACCTTCGGCTTGAGAAATGGCGCTTGTTCGATCGCGCAAACTTTGCTCGACTTCAAACAACCTTTCCTTAACCCCAGTTGCATCAGACAGTTGACTCCTGATGGCAGCACTTTGCCTGTCGCGAACGGTTTGCTCGACTTCAAAGGCGCGATCGTCAGCCTGAGTTGTCTCCCCCAACTGGCTTCTAATCACCGCATTTTCACTTTCTCGCAGAGCTTCCTCTGCTTGAAACAATACGTCTTTTGACAGCGCTCCTTCATCTACCAAAGGTTTGAGACGCGCGATCCGCTCTTTGTGAGCAGTTACTTTTGCTTGCAATTGCACCAGCAATTCTTGAGTTTTGCGTTGCAACGGTTTCACCTGATCGCGCCGCCCTTGCTGCGAGTTAATATCTGTTTTCAGTTGCGAGAGCAAGTCTTGCACATTCTTTTCCAGAGGTTTGAGTTGTTGCTGGCGGGCTTGCTGAGACACTAAATCTGCTTGCAATTGCTCGATTTGAGACTGCGTAGTGGCGGCTGAAGCGCGAGCACGGGCGATCGCAGCTTCAGCCCCCCGCTGGTCTGCAGCAGCAATAGCTTGGCTCGCTTCCGCTTCCAGTCGAGTTCTCTCGATCGAACTCATCTCTTGCATCAATTGAATCCGATAAGCGTGCAGAATTTTATCAAGACGCTCCACCTCGCTCTGGGCATTCGACGGGTCTAATTCGGCCAATAATTGTCCAGCTTTAATTTTTTGACCTTCTTTGATAGCGAGGTTAATAATTTTTCCCGTCTCCGTCGGGTGAATTTTGTAAACAGCGCCTTTGGGAACTAATTTGCCCTGAGCATGACCAACCTCGTCAATTTTTCCCAAAGTTGCCCACGCTCCAAAAGCTACGGAAAAAACCATTCCTCCTAATATCAAACGCTGCGGAAAAGATACTGGTGGCTGGTCGAGTACCGAGTGCAAAGAAGTAGACCAATTATTCGCATCAGGCTGCCGTAACTGTAATTTGGCAATATTGATACCGTCATGAGTTTGAGAAGAGCGATTTTTAGATTCGACAACTTCTAAAGATCGGTCTTTTTTTCGGGGTTCGTTTTCTTGCCTAGAAGCTACGCCTCCATAGACTTCACCTATTTCGTTAGGAGCGTGGTCTAATTCTTTCTCATCTTGTGAAAACATTGTATTTCCTCCAAGTTAGTCTGTATGCCTGTTGGCTGTTGGCAGTTAGCAGTTGTTAGGAGTCGTCAGTCAGAAGTTAGGAGTCTGGAGTAAGTGAAAATTATTTTTAGCCTTGTGTTGGTTGCTAATGACTAATGACTAATGACTAATGACTAATGACTAATGACTAATGACCAATGACTAATGACTAATGACTAATGACTAATGACTTAAATATCGAGTTGTTGCTGAGCGAGGTGATAGTAAAGTCCGCGTTCAGCCATCAATTCGTCGTGGTTGCCTTGTTCGGCTAAAATGCCTTTGTCTAGAACCAAAATTCGATCGGCATTACGCACCGTAGACAACCGATGAGCGATAATAAACGCAGTGCGATCGCGACTAATGCGGGCGAGATTTTGCTGAAACCTGCGCTCAGACTCCGTATCCAACGAAGAAGTTGCTTCATCCAAAACCAAAATCCGGGGATCTCCCAAAAGAGCGCGGGCGATCGCAATTCGCTGTCGCTGGCCCCCCGACAAACTCGTTCCCCTTTCCCCCACAGGAGTTTGATAACCCAGTGGCATATCTTGAATAAAAGCATGAGCTTCTGCTAGCTTCGCAACTTCTATCGCCTGTTCCAAACTTGCAGAAGCAGCATCGTTTCCGTTTTTATACAGCGTAATATTTTCCAAAATCGTTCCAGAAAACAAGAAACAATCTTGAGGAACAACACCCAACTGAACTCGCAGCGACTGCAAAGAAATGTGGCGAATATCGTGGCCGTCAATTGTCAGCCGCCCCTTTTCTGGATAATAGAAACCTTGCAGCAGCTTCACCAAAGTGCTCTTACCGGAACCGCTACGGCCGACAATTGCCACAGTTTCTCCAGCTTGCACCTCAAAGGAAAGATTTTGCAGCGTATTGCGTTCCTCATCCTGAGCATAACGGAAAGAAACATTGTCAAACTTGACGTTTCCCTGAATGCGAGGCAGCACCAGCATTGGCTTGTAAAGGCTTTCTTCCGGTTGGGCCGAGAATACATCATCCAAACGCTCGATCGAAACGAGCACTTCTTGAAACTCATCCCAAAGTCCCACCACTGAAAGCACAGGAGAAATCACGCTCCCAATCATCATATTAAAAGCCACAAATTGACCGATCGTCAAATCATCTTGAATCACCAGCATTGCCCCATACCAGAGCAAAGCCGTGCTCCCCAAAGTATTAATCCCACCCCCGATCACCTGCAAAGAATTAGCCAACTTCTGCCCGCGAAATTTAGCATTAATCATGCAGGTTAATTGGTCTTCCCAGCGCCAGCGCATTTCTCGCTCAGCAGCAGTTGCCTTAACCGTCGCCACCCCAGTAATCATTTCCACCAAAGATGAATTTTGCTTGGCACTTTCGGTAAAAATCTCCCGCGACACTTTTCGCAAAAACGGAGTTGCTACTAAAGTCAAAATCACGATCGGCGGAATCAACGCCAGCACCAACAACGCCAGACGCCAGTTATAGTAAACCATCAGTCCGATGTAAACTACAGCCATCAAAGCATCCAACCAAGCCGTAATAGCTTGGCGAGTCAAAAATGCCTGAATTTTTTGATTTTCCTGAACCCGGGTCAAGATATCGCCCACCTGACGAGATTCAAAAAACTTGATCGGCAAACTGAGAGTGTGACTGATAAAGCCGCTAATTAAAGTCAGGTCAATGCGGTTCGACAAATAATCCAGCAAATACTGTCTCGTTGCACCCAACAGCGTTCGCCAAACACTAAACAGCAGCAGTCCGAGCGCAAAAACGTGCAGAGTTACTATGCTTTTGCTGACAACCACTTGGTCGAGAATTAGTTGGGTAAATAGGGGAGTAACTAGACCAAATATTTGGAGCAACAAGGAGAGGATGAGAATTTGGGCGATTGCAGCGCGGTAGGGCCAGACTATGCCAACAAAATCTTTAATTTTAATGCCTTGATGTTCGGCACTATGATTGCGGTATAGTTCCGCTGTCGGGTCTAAAATTAGGGCGTACCCAGTCCAATTTTCTGTAAAAATTTTAATGCTCATCCACCGCTTGCCAGCCGCCGGATCGGCCACTAAAACCTGTTGATTTTTAAAGCGGTAAACTGCCACGTAGTGATTGCCTTGCCAGTGAGCAATCCAGGGATTTTGATTCCGCAGCGGAGTTAAAGAAGCTCGCACGGGACGGGTTTGAAATCCCATCCTTTCCGCTGCTTTTGCCAGACTTTTGAGCGACGCGCCACTGCGGCCAATTTCTGCCAATTCCCGCAAGTAATTTAGGCTGAATTTTTTACCCCAATATTCGCTAATCATGGCTAAGCAAGTAGCTCCACAATCTGCTGAGCTCTGTTGTTGAATGAATGGGTGTCTGCTGCTCAACCAGCGCCGCTGCTTGGGTTTGGGAAAGCTGATGATTCCGGTTGCGGGTTTTTGCTGAGCAACTGCGGTTAATTTTGATGGCTCGGTTGGTGAGGTAGAGCTGGCATCTTGGGGCGGCGTTACTAAGCTTAAAATTGGAGGTTTGCGGATGATTTTAGGGCGGGAATTGCTTTCGGAACTAATTGTGGCGTTGGCGATTTGCCACTGTTCGCTGCTAAGCTGGTAAATTAGCAGGTCTGTTACCGCTATCCAGTCGCTCTTTACATCTGAATGTTCCCAGTTACTGCCGAGAATTGGCGGTGCTTGACCTTGAATTTGACCCCTGCGGAGCCAAAAATGATTGTTGGAGTTTTGGCAATGCTCAGCGAGGGAAACTCCGGCAGAAATTCGGCTTTCTTCTATGTAAGGAAGTAAGTGCGGCCACAGAAGCTGTTGTTGGTGGGGAGCGAGCGATCGCAAATCTGTTTGTGTTTTGAAAAACATTAAGCGATTTCGCTGTTTTAATTCTTGCTGCAAGTGCTGTTGCAGTAACGGGAATTCCTCTAAAATAACCTGCAATGTGGTGGCCGCAATTCGACCGATTTGGCAAGTGCCAGCCGCAATGGCCCTGTAAGGCAGTCCGCTTTCAATAAATAGGTTATCTGTCCCAAATATTGCTCCGACTTCCAGTACCACCGCCGAAATTTCCTGCTGTTGAGACGCTTCTACCGCTAGCAGCCTGACTCTTCCCTCGCAAACTAAATAAAAATTGCGATCGCTCTGTTCTTTTTCAACGAAATTGTTGCTATCTGATGTTTGATATTGAGTGATTTCATCTCCGAGCTGAAACTCGCAAATTTCACAGGCTGTATTTAATTTCGTCACTAATGTCGGTCCTGCACCGACTTCCTCGAAAATTTTCTGAATAGCCGGAAAATTTTCCAAGGCTTCTCGGGTTTTAAAAATGTGATTTTCAACCCCTAATTTTTTTTTCATAACTTACCCTGTTAAAAACTTGAAACATTTTTTTTGAATTACCACTAACCCGGTTATGAGCAATTTTTATTGGTTTAGTTGCAACCTAGTTGGCTTAAAAACTGTTTGTCGATATGTCCGACGAATACCCCTTAGTTACGACATCCCTTCAACGCCTTTAGGATATATAAAATTGCGTTTTTTCAGGATTGTGTGGTGATTACGTAAGTGTGGTTTGGGTTGGCTCCCAGTTTAACTTACAAAATCGTGATTTTGGCTACCTGTAAGGGCAATCTTTACCGAATCTTTATAAACCTACCGTACTATTACGGATAATTATGAAGATTCTGTGAAGCTGGGGCAGGCAAATGTTGTGCCCGGTATACGTATATATACGCAAAAATTTACATTCAGGATTCAAAAAACCATTAATTTTCGACGCTGGTTTGTGAAGTCCAAGGCCCGATCATGGTAAAGAAATATTGATTGCTGTTAGTTTGTAGCAGCAATTCAAGCAATTAATTTACCATCTAATCTGGGTATGCGACCCAGGCTAAAAGCAGCTCAATCCTGCTTGACATAAGGACTCAGAGGAATCTAATGTAGAGTCAATGAAACAAGAACGGAAAACTCTAATCATATAATTGTTGTCCACACCCGTCCGCTTCATTTTTGATCCGAGACTACGTTTGTAAGCCGATTCGCGATTGAGGGCACTGAGAGCAATGCGCCGGAGGAGAGAAAAATTATGGCGACTGTGGAAAGAGCGAATGCCGCAAGAATCTTCTGCAAAAGTATAATAAACCTGTCCAGTGAGCCTGGTTTTCCATCCCCGAATCTTTTTGGATAGCTCGACCTAAAAGTTGAGCATCACTGTGTAAACAAATCAGATAAAACTAAACTTCACGGGTAGCTTGATTCCAAAGATGACGCATCCGGACAACCATAACAACACTCTGAAGTCCGGCCCCTAGTCGAGGCTGGTAAAGAACTACAATGGCAGCAACTGGAGCAGACCAGACTTAACGAATTTTCGTGCGATAATGTCTGTGAGTTGATGTTTCTTAGTCCGCTCTATTATTGGGTATTTGAACTATCCAAAATACTCCAGTAAGCTCTGTTGAATAGCTCCAACCAATGCTACTTTTGTAGGCTTTTTATGAGCCAGAAAACTTTTCTTTGTCTCGGCAGATTGAGTATCAAATCCTTCCGACATAAAACTTAATTTTTTGAGTTTTTCAACGACCGTATTGGTGTTATCACACTTATCTTGCTCTGATGTCAAGTTCATATTATACCATGTCACTTATGCTGATATTGTTTGATTTGTCAAGTTCATACTATACCAAATTAGATGACCTTACCCTAGGTATGTAACGAATTAAAGTAAAGTGGAAAATTCTACTGTTGATAACGGCCTTTCATTTGGGGGTGACTTCTGTGAGGGTCCCTACCCATCACTATCCCTACCCATCACTATGGGTCTAAACCCCGATTAAAAGTATCCGTTTCTCTGCTTAACGAATTTTGTGCGATCGCACTCAGTGTATTTGTTCTCCAAAAGCATGAAAGACTGTAGAATCCAACAACCAACTACTGCAAATGTCAGCGTCTCATCCGCCAACATCTTCTGTGCCACTGTCCCTGGAACAAGTGCTCAAACATTTTTTTGGCTATGACTCTTTGAACTCGGGGCAGCAGGAAATTGTGGAAGCTGCTTTACAAAAACGGGATATGATGATTGTCATGCCGACGGGCAGTGGCAATTCTTTGTATTTTCAATTACCGACACTGTTGAAAGCGGGATTGATAGAAATATTATTAACAACCATAGAAAGAGACCCTCAAGAATTAGGAGATGATTTTGTCAGATGGACAGCGCAGAGACGGGAGCATCTCAATGAAAGCAGCCAAGCTAGAAATTGGAGTTTTGAGGCTCTCTTGCTGCGAGGAAAGAGGAAGAAGGAAGGAGCCAGAAGAAGTGTTATTACAAATATGAGATGCTCTCGCAGAGACTAGCAACATACTTAGAGGAATCCACAGGAATAACATTAAGTGGAGGACAAGTTCGGAGGATATTAAAGAAAAAAAGTATGTTTACATTTGGGGAAAGTATAGCCTAGATTCCCAGAGAAATCCCGAAATAAAAGCGTTTAAAATAAAAATAGCGGAATATTTTAAAATAGAAAAATTAACTACAGAACGATTACAGGTCGGGTTGGGGTAGGAGAGTGGATTTAGTTTAAGAGTCACCCCAAAAAAGAACAGGTGTAAAAAAGGCATCCGAAAAAATGTCAGAGGAGACAGAAGAAAGGGAATAGTTAATGTAATGATAGGAGTGAGGTATTCAGATAAAAAAATGTGGGTAGAGTTTATCAATAAAGGTAATTCACATAATTTTTATCAAGTGCTAAATTTTTTTCATAAAGAGCTAATTAATGAATGGGTATAAACAGGTAATTAAGCCTCACAAGTGGCTAAAAACAAAGCAAAAATAGTGAGTTTTTTTGATAATTATAGTTTTCAGAAGAAAGAAGAGTACCTAAAAAAAATGAAACCGAAATGCGTGATTTTTGTTTATAATTTATTCCAAAATACAGCCGAGACTATAACTTAATTGAATTAGTATTGCCTTAGACCAAAGAATGTATTACCGATAGGCTATTTACATCACATCAATTGAAGAGCTAGATTATTTATGGCCTCGCCTCTTAAAATAAGGACAATTAATAATTAAATGGGATCGAAAAATCAAAAACAAGGGTAATGCTCGTATCACACTTTAAATGTGCAACAGCTTAGTTTCCCGCCTGACACCTTGTACTCTACAGAGCGACAGTGCTTTTTGAATTTGGGATAACCCTTCCTTTTCTCGCCTTTTTTACAGCGGCTATAGAAGCTAGATAGAGAAGCCCAAGCGCATTCCGCACTGGCTTGACGGGCGGCTGACTAGAGCTTTTTCGCGAAAGCGCTATGCAGGCAATATCTTTGCCGAGTGCGTACAAGATGGCCTTACTAACATCTGCGTTCTCCATCCAAAATCTGACAGCTTTGTTTCTAATGAACTCGCCTGTTCGGATGGCTTCATCAAGTGCACAGTATTGGTCTCTTGTTCCGTTTTTTAGCTTGGCTTGTCTTACTATCATGGTATGATTATATCAAACCTCAGCACTTTTTATTAAGGAAAGTCCTAGATAAAAGCTGCACTTAAGTGCGGGGCTTTAAACCCCATTTTTTGGTAAAAATTATCTAAAACCCTATGGGATCAAGGAGCAGTAAACCCCTCGCAGCAGCCGGCTCGACTCGTGAGCCGATCAAAATAGGTGTGTTGCATTCGCTGACGGGCACGATGTCCATCAGCGAAATTTCTGTTAAAGATGCGACGCTGTTGGCTGTTGAGGAAATTAATGCGGCAGGAGGGGTGCTCGGACGCCCCTTGGAAGCGGTTATAGAAGATGGAGCCAGCGATTTGCAAACTTTTGCTCAAAAAGCTAAGCAATTGCTCTTAGAAGCTCAGGTGGCGGTGGTATTTGGCTGTTGGACTTCGGCGAGCCGCAAAGCTGTACAGTCGGCTTTCGACCAGGGCAAAGGGTTGCTGTTCTATCCGGTGCAGTATGAAGGGCTAGAACAGTGTCCGAATATTGTCTACACTGGTGCTGCCCCAAACCAACAGATTGTGCCTGGGGTGAATTACTTGCTGGCACAGGGGAAGCGGAAAATTTTCCTGTTGGGTTCTGACTATCTCTTTCCCCGCACGGCAAATCGGATTGTGAAAGCTCAACTGGCTGCACAGGGGGGAGAGTTAGCGGGGGAAGTGTATCTGCCGCTGGGATCGAGGGAAGTGGGCGAGGTGATCGCACATATCTTAGCAGTGAAACCAGATGCTATCCTCAACACTCTCAACGGGGACAGCAATGTGGCTTTTTTCCAAAAGTTGCGGGAAGCTGGCGTGAAACCCGATGATTTGCCAGTGATGTCGGTCAGCGTAGCAGAAGAAGAAGTGCGGGCGATCGGGCCGTCCAATATAGCCGGACATTTGGTGGTGTGGAACTATTTTCAAACGGTGGATACACCGGAAAATCGTAAATTTGTCAAGGCTTATAAAGCCCGATACGGGGAAAATCGAGTCACCGATGACCCCATCGAAGCGGCTTATTTGGGCGTTTACCTGTGGAAGCAAGCAGTAGAAAAAGCTGGTTCGACAGATGTGGTTAAAGTCAGGGCTGCTGCTAAAAATATTGAGTTTGCAGCGCCCTCGGGCAAGGTAAAAATAGATGCCCAAACGCAGCATACCTGGAAAACAGTACGGATTGGTAAGGTGAGGTTGGACGGTCAAATCGAGGAAATTTGGAATTCCGGCGCACCGGTTCGGCCAGATCCTTTTCTCAAAGGCTATCCTTGGGCGGCGGCACTGGCTACGAGGGGAATTGCTCTGGGAACTCGGGCGTCTTTGAGCGGGCTGTTTGTGATCTTGGTGCTGATAACTTGGATGGCGGTGGGAGTTGGGTGGATGGGTTCTGTGGAGATGAAGAACTATTTGCTGACAATGGACGCTGCATCAGCTCCGGCGGCGGGGGTTCCTGAAGCCGCAATGGCGGTGCTGGTGCAGCAAACTCTCTTTGTGGCGAGCCGCACTCAGCACTGGCTGCTGGCAGCTTTGGGTTTGAGTTTGATCGCGGGGATAGTGGCTTTTGTGTCGGTGTCGGCAATTATTCGGAATCTCGGCTTGCTGCGGGAAACTGCCGAACAGATGGCGAGCGGTGATTTGACGGCTCGATCGCCGGTGGTTTCTAATGACGCGATCGGGGTGCTTTCTTCTACTCTCAATACAATGGCTCAGCAAATTAGCAGTTTGCTCAACGGTTTGGAAGTGCGGCAGCGGCAACTAGAGGAACGATCGCGCGAATTGGAAGTTGCTAAGAACGCTGCCGAAGCTGCTAACCGGGCGAAAAGCACTTTTTTGGCAAATATGACTCACGAGTTGCGGACTCCCTTGAATGCGATTATTGGGTACAGCGAGCTGCTGCAAGAAGAGGCTCTGGAACTCGGCGAAGAAGAGTTTGTGATGGATTTGGCAAGCATTAATATGGCAGGCAAGCAGTTGCTCACCATTATTAGTGACATCCTGGATATTTCTAAAATTGAAGCAGGAAAGGTGACTCTTTTTTTGGAGACTTTTGAGGTGTGGAATTTGATCGAGGAGGTTGTCACTACTGTTCAACCCCAGCTAGGGAAAAATGGCAATACTTTGATGGTCAATTGCGATCGCAATATTGGCACGATATACTCCGATTTGTCAAAGCTGCGGCAAGCGCTGTTGAATTTGGTGACCAATGCTGCTAAGTTTACCGATCAAGGCAAAATTACGATTAATGTTTGGAAAGAAGAAGGGGAGGTTTTGCCGCTCGACAATTCCGAAGAACTCTCGGCAGCTTTTTCTCGGTGTCAACAGCCTGCGATCGTCTTTCAAGTAACCGATACCGGCATCGGCATGACTGAGGATCAGGTGTCGAGGCTGTTCGCAGCTTTCGCTCAAGCCGACGATTCTACTACCCGCAAATACGGCGGCACCGGTTTGGGGCTGACAATTAGCCGGAAGTTTTGCCAGATGATGGGGGGGGACATTACGGTTGATAGCGAGTTTGGCTGCGGTTCTAGTTTTACGATCCGGTTGCCGATTGCGGTTACAAGCCCGAAAGAAGCGCAGGACGATCGAGAAACCGCAGAAATGCAGCCGAAGTCTTCCGACAATTTAGAAACGAGTGCAGAATCGACTGAAGCGAAGCAAAAAGCAGTGCGATCGCAAGCGCTGGAGCTGCCCAATGCTGCTACTGTCCTAGTGATTGACGACGATCCGGACGCGCGGGATTTGATGACCCGCTGCTTGTCGAAACAGGGATTTCGGGTGCGATCGTCGGCTAGCGGTCAAGGGGGGCTGATGTTGGCTAAGGATTTGCTGCCGGACGCGATTATTCTGGACGTGATGATGCCAAGTATGGACGGCTGGGCGGTGCTGTCGGCGTTGAAAGCCGATCGAGATTTGGTTGATATTCCAGTGATTATGATAACTTTTTTGGACGACCAAAATCAGGGGTTGGAATTGGGAGCGGCGGAGTATGTGAGGAAGCCTGTGGATTACAAGCGCTTTGCTGCTTTATTGAGCAAATATCAGGGCCTGGGGAAGTAGTTATTAGTCATATATATTCTGTTTGCACGAGCAAGATATTGTTGAGTGTTAACTGTTGACTGTTGACTAAAATTATGCTTTCGGAACAACTGACTGTTTAGACATTTAAACAATACCGATGCAACCGCAAACGATATCAGTAGTCATTAGCCCTTGAACTCTCAAATGTGAAATATGAACTGTTAAATTTTGTCAATTCTTAACAGTTATAGCAACCGCGAAGACGCTGAGGATGTTATTAATTGTTGAAATTATTGCTGGGATAGTTTTCTGCCGAAGGTCTTCTGCTAGAACTGTTACCACTTACCAAAAATATTTTAATATTTAATCGCTCTCCTGCCAACGGATCAGACACTCTTGTTGTAACTAAAAAGTGAGATTTTGTGGATTGAGTAGTTCGCTTTGCCAGCGAGATCAAGTTCTTTGGCTAACCTGTGACCACATTAGGAATAGAGATTTGTAGCGCTTTTTCGCTCGTGCTTTTCATGACCCAGTTGATGTATTTAACAATGGCGAAAAGATTGTTGGCGTTGCTGAGTCACCGTATGAAAATAGATAAGTTGGAAATTCCGAAGATGTTCTGACGCGCTTGTTTCATTTTTTGCAGATTGAGTCGTTCATACCCTAAATCAGCAACGCCTTCTAGGGTGTTGCTGAATCACGGGATGAAAATAGATAAGTTGGAAATTCCGAAGATGTTCTGAAGCGCTTGTTTCAATTTTTGCCGATTGAGTCGTTCATACCATAAATCAGCAACGCCGATTGTTAAAATTGGCAGGATTAAATAAATCACTTGAGACGATTCAATTGGTCGATCCGGTTCCTCAATAACTTCTATAAAAAAAATTGATTAGTCATTAGTTAACAGCGAAAAACTAATAACTAATGACCAATGACTAATTAATCTAAGAAGCCCATTAAGGTCGAGCTGTCGTCAATTTCGTTTGAGGCAATTGGTCGATTTCCTCCCATTGTCGAGTAAACTTCATCAATGTGAAGAGTGCTGATTGCTATAGGGCGGGCACCGGACATACTGAACATTTCGCTGACTTGCATGGCGCTGGAGCCGATCGGGCGATTGCCGAGTGTGGCAACCACTTCAAAGTCGCTAGATTCGACTGGGCGATTGGCTACAATGCCGTAGGTTTCGCTGATGTGCAGGGTGCTAGTGCCGATCGGGCGGTTCCCCGAAATCGAGACGGTCTCGCTGATGGTAAAATCGTCCGGGCCGACGGGGCGGTTGTCATGCAGGTGTTGCGGCCGATAAAGTTGAATTCCTGTTGCTTTGGCATCCGTGGGTGGTGTCGGTTGGCTTTTTGAACTGCCTTTGCCGCGGCGGGCGAGCGCTTTGCCTTTGCTTGTACCTGTACTGCTCGTATCCATAATTCTTTTCCTCGCTTATTTTTGGACGTTGATTGCTGGGTGCGGACAACTGCTTTTCTTGGCTTTCTGCTTTCTATTTCGGCCGATGATTAAAATAATATTACAAAGTCTAACTATTTTTTTAACGAAATTGCAGAATCTCTGCATTTTTGTTAAGATTTATGGGTAATAGCTACATTTTCCTATGGTAACTGCGGCAGCATCTTTTCAATTGCAAGCGCCCTTCCAGCCCACAGGCGACCAACCGCTAGCGATCGAGCAACTCGTCAAAGGCATCGAAGCGGGCGATCGATTTCAAACCTTACTCGGTGCTACAGGTACGGGCAAAACCTTCTCCATTGCCTCGGTGATTGAAAAAGTCGGCAGACCCACCTTAGTCCTAGCACACAACAAAACCCTAGCAGCTCAACTGTGCAACGAACTGCGAAATTTTTTCCCGAACAATGCAGTCGAATACTTTGTGAGTTATTACGACTACTACCAACCTGAAGCATACATCGCCGTCACCGATACTTTCATTGAGAAAACAGCAGCAATTAACGACGAGATCGATATGCTGCGGCACTCAGCCACGCGATCGCTCTTTGAACGCCGCGACGTGATTGTAGTTGCTTCAATTAGCTGCATCTACGGTTTGGGAATGCCCGCAGAATACCTGAAAGCGGCTATTCCTTTGCGAGTAGGAATGGAAGTCAACCAGCGACAAGTTTTGCGAGATTTAGTCAACGTTCAATACAGCCGCAACGACATAGATTTAGGCAGAGGCAAATTTCGCGTCAAAGGTGATGTTTTGGAAATTGGTCCCGCTTACGAAGATAGAATTATTCGCGTTGAATTCTTCGGCGACGAAATCGATGCGATTCGCTACGTTGACCCGGTAACAGGTAAAATTCTGCAAAGTTCAACGGCTTTAAATATCTATCCAGCGCGCCACTTTGTCACGGCAGAAGATAAATTAGAGGCTGCTTGTCAAGGGATAGAACTCGAATTAGAAGACCGACTGGTAGAATTTGAAAAACAGGGTAAACTATTAGAAGCTCAGCGGTTGGAACAGCGCACTCGCTATGATTTGGAAATGCTGCGCGAGGTAGGTTACTGCAACGGAGTCGAAAATTATTCGCGGCATTTAGCAGGGAGAAATGCGGGGGAACCGCCAGAATGTTTGATTGATTATTTCCCGAAAGATTGGATGTTGGTGATAGATGAATCTCACGTCACCGTGCCGCAAATTCGGGGAATGTACAACGGCGACCAAGCGCGCAAAAAAGTATTGATCGAACACGGTTTTCGCTTGCCCAGCGCGGCAGATAACCGCCCTTTAAAAGCAGAGGAATTCTGGGCAAAAGAAAATCAGTGCATCTTTGTTTCTGCTACGCCTGGGGATTGGGAAATGGAGCTATCTGAAGGCAGAGTTGCAGAGCAAGTAATTCGCCCTACCGGAGTAGTAGATCCGACAATTTTCGTGCGCCCGACGGAAGGACAGATTGATGATTTGTTGGGGGAAGTCAAGGAGAGAGTAAGTCGGGACGAGCGAGTTTTGGTGACGACTTTAACGAAGCGGATGGCGGAAGATTTAACCGAATATTTGCAGGAGAGGGCTATTAAAGTCCGGTATTTGCACTCGGAAATTCAGTCCATTCAACGCATCGAAATTATCCAAGATTTGCAGGAGGGTAAGTTTGATGTATTGATTGGTGTTAACTTGCTGCGGGAAGGTTTGGATTTGCCGGAAGTTTCGCTGGTGGTAATTTTAGATGCCGATAAAGAGGGGTTTTTGCGATCGGGACGTTCGTTGATTCAAACAATCGGAAGGGCGGCGCGGCACGTTCAGGGACAGGCTATTTTGTACGCGGATAATTTGACGGATAGTATGGTTAAGGCGATCGACGAAACGGATCGACGCCGGGGGATTCAGCTAGCGTACAATAAGATGCACGGGATTACGCCGCAGCCGATCGCGAAAAAGCGATCGAGTAATGCGATTTTGGCATTTTTGGATGTGTCGCGCAAGCTGAATTCTCAGCAGTTGGAGGAGGTTTACGAACAGGTAAACGAGTTATCTTTGGATGAGATTCCTCAGTTAATCGGGCGGTTGGAAGCGCAGATGAAGGCGGCGGCTAAGAAGTTGGAGTTTGAGGAGGCAGGTAAGTTGCGCGATCGGATTAAGCATTTGCGGGATAAGCTATTGGGACATTAAGCTTGTTGTCAGAGAATTGAGGGGGATTTTTAACCGCAGATGCACGCAGATAAACGCTGATGAATTGCTGAAGTCTGCGACTTTGCAGAGTTTTTGCAGGAAAAACACGAAAAAGTGCGATCGCATTAAGCATTTAGGTGAAGTGCGATCGCCCTTTACCATTGTCGTATTTTTTGGATGGGAAGGGCGATCGTACTTTCTATCAGATTCCTAGTCGGTATGCTGCATATTCGCGATCGTCACAATCTGCATTTGATGAACCATCGTTATCCCAGGCATTAGGCTGCCAATCACGTTCGCGACATTGTTTTTTACAAAATTCTAGCTCTTGTTGCCGTTCCAGGTCTTTTTGCTCAAAGGATTTTATAGTTTTATCCTTTGCTTCGTTTTCCTCAAGCAGACGGCGGTACGCTTCCGCCAAATCGCGGTACGACTCCGCCAAAGCACGGTTCGACTCGGCTAAAGCAGAGAGGGTTTTCTTAGTCTGCCGAAGGTTGGTGTACAACGACTCGCATTGTGGAGTATAATTATGGGACATATATTTCAAAAGTTACGTTAACTGGTGGTGGTCTGAAGTTGAGATGTCAAACCACCGTGAGTTTGCTAGCTAAAGCAAGGCCTCTGTCTGAATCGTTACTTCAGGCGGGCCTTTTCCGTATCAGATATGATTTGCTATTGCAAAAACTACAAGACATTAAAGCGTTGTCTTTCTTACACTTGGCAATGTGAGGAAGTTTTGTTTGAGCTTGTATTTTAAGAATTTAACACTGGCAAGGTGATTTGTCAAGGGATCAATAAGACCGTTTGTTTTCTTTATTACGGAGATTTAAACATCCGATTGTCTGCCTCCGATGCCACTTTAATCTAATACGCTTGAATAGCGCAGTGTACCGCGTTATGCGTAAAGTGGATGCCAACTCAACCTAAATATCTATTAAGAATTGAGCGCCGATTGAATCGATCGCGGGCAGATAGGGTAATGAGTTTCAGCAATATATAAAAAAGGTCGATCGCCCAAAACACCACCCAAACCAACTACTTGCCTAATACCACAGCATCCGTACTGCTAGCAAAAGCCGGACCAATAAATTCCTCCTTCTCTTCCAGCGTGATGTAACCCTTATCTACAGCTAGCTGCATCACTTCCTGAAGAAAACCTCTCAGCACATCTAATACGTGAGTGCGATCACATTCAAAAACCTTTTTCCCAACCAGAAGTTGCAAACTTCCTCAACTAAAACTTACGCAGGGGAACTCAGAAACCGGGTTTTTTGCGATAAAACTTCGTTACAGCCGGCAGATTCACTAAAAAACCCGGTTTCTTGGGCGGAGTGCGTAAGTTCTGTCTATGTAATTTTCGCATATTAAAGTGGTAAGTTGGGTTTTGTTACCTCAACCCAACCTACTAATAAACTTACGGTGTCGGGTTCGGATACTTAGCGTGCACCGCATCGATTTCCGCTATAATCTCCCGATGCAAATTAACCTCCAAACTACCGATATTTTCCTCCAACTGTTCCAGGCTTGTTGCACCGATAATTGTGCTAGTCACAAACCAGCGCGATCGCACATACGCCAAAGCCATCTGCGCCGGACTTGTCCCATGTTTCCCCGCAATCTCAACATACGCTTTCACCGCATCATTCAGATTAGTTTTATCGTAACGCTGACCGAATCCCGCAAATAAAGCCAACCTTGAATTTTCGGGAATTCCATTCAAGTATTTACCCGTTAACAGCCCAAACCCCAAAGGACTGTAAGCCATCAATCCCACATTCTTAAAGCGGCAAGTTTCTGCTAAATTTAGGTGAAATGTCCGATTGCTCAAACTGAAAGCATTCTGAATCGAAACAACCTTCGGCAAACCGTGTTTTTCCGCCAACGTGCAAAACTCGCAAACTCCCCAAGGCGTCTCGTTACTCAAACCCAAATAGCGGATTTTCCCAGCTTTAATCAAGTCAGCAAATACCTCTAACTGTTCCAAAATCGGTACTGTTTCGTGCTCTTGGGCGATGTCGTAATCTGGCGCACCAAATAGGGGTACGTAGCGATCGGGCCAGTGGATCTGATACAGGTCAATGTAGTCGGTTTGCAGGCGCTTCAGGCTGTCATTCAGGGCTTTTTCGACATTTGGGCGATCGATCTGATTTTTCCCTTCCCGAATCCACTTTAATCGAGTGCTTCTGCCCGCCACTTTAGTCGCTATAATGACTTTATCCCGCTGCTGTTTCGCCAACCATTCGCCGATATATTCCTCTGTTTTTCCCTGAGTTTCCGCCTTTCCAGGGACGGGATACATTTCTGCCGTATCAATAAAGTTGATGCCTCTATCGATCGCAAAATCGAGCTGTTGGGCCGCTTCCTCAACGGTGTTCTGCTGGCCGTAAGTCATCGTACCCAAACAGATTTCCGATACTGATAAGTCGCTGTCGCCGAGTTTTTTGTATTCCATGATTTTGATGTTTGTCCTACAATTCTCTGCTTCTATATTACCGAAAAAATTTCATTTATTTCCTGAGTCAAAAAAAGTTCGTGAGGCGCAGCTCTTCCGTAAAAATTCCCCTTTTGCCTCTGTTACTATCCGCCCTCGGCGGTTAAAATATTTTAAAAGCTATTTGCCCTTAAATGTTAATATAAATAATTAGGTTCCGAGAGTTTATGAGTAACCGCCAGCCAAAAGTTCCGTTTGTAAATTTCTCCCTGCAACACCAGCCAATCCACTCCCAAATAGCAGAAGCTATGGGAAAAATCATCCAGGAAGGAGACTTTATTTTAGGTCAATCACTGACAGAATTTGAAACAGCATTTGCAGCAGCTTCAGGAGTAAAATACGGCGTAGGAGTCGCTTGTGGAACTGATGCGATCGCTCTGGGACTCCAAGCTAGCGGCATTAATCCGGGCGACGAAATTATCATACCTGCTAACACTTTTATCGCCACCGCGATCGCCGTCCTCCAAGCCAAAGCTATACCTATACTTGTAGATTGTGACCCGGAAACCGCCCTGATTGACCTCACAGCAGCCGAAACAGCAGTTACCTCGAAAACTAAAGCAATTATTCCCGTACACCTCTACGGTCAAATGGTATCGCCCCGGCAGCTTTTAGATTTTGCGAACCGCCACGATTTAATCATATTTGAAGATGCCGCCCAAGCACACTTAGCCGAAAGAGAAGGATACCGCGCGGGCTCCATTGGCAAAGCAGCAGCGTTCAGTTTTTATCCCAGCAAAAACCTCGGTTCTTTTGGCGACGGTGGGATGTTAATTACTAACGATGCAGAACTAGCAGAAAAAATGCGAACTTTCCGCAATTACGGAGCACCAAGTAAATATTTGCACACAGAAATTGGCAGCAACAGCCGCCTCGACAATTTGCAAGCTGCCGTGCTCAATATTAAATTACCTTACTTAGAAAAATGGAATCGCGATCGCACCGACGCCGCCCAACACTACAATACTCTACTAGCACCATTGAAACACAAAGGCATTGTACCGATCGCCAACCACAGCAGCAGCGGTCACATTTATCACCTCTATGTTATCAAAATTACTGAGGAAAGCTCGATCGACCGCAACACCCTTCAGGAAAAACTGGCCCAACACGGCATTCAAACAGGCATACACTATCCCCTACCTTGCCACCTGCAACCCGCCTACCAAAACTTAGGCAATCGGGGCGACTTCCCCCACGCAGAAACCCTGTGCCAACAGATTTTATCATTGCCAATGTATCCCGGATTGAGCAATACTCAGATCGAGCAAGTTGTTCGGGCGATCGTACTATCATTGAATTGCTAATTGTTCATCAAACTTATGCTGCAGGTGTTTCAAGCAGTAAGGTGCGGTTCTCAAAGCGTTTTGCTGTGGAATTAACAAATCTTTAACTCACACCTTAAAACCCGAAAGCGTTGCGAATCCAGCGCGGCAATCTTAAAACTTCTCAAACCATGCACATCCAGCGCAAAATTCGCATTGTTTTCAAGCGATACCTCCTGGGGGAAGGTATCACGGTGCTCCTAGTGCTGCTGTACGCCCCCCTGCTAGTACACTGGTACGACGGCTGGTTGAACAAAAGCATCAGCCTCGAACACGAATATTTCAGCCACGGACTAATTGGTTTGCCCTACGCAGCTTATATTGCTTGGATGAACCGAAAGTGCTGGCGCAGCTTGCCCAACTCACCGCATCCTTTGGCAGGCTTTTTGCTGGTACTAGCCACGCTTTTTTATCTGAGTCGCTTGAGCGATTTAGTAAATTTATCCCTCCCCGTAATGCTGGCCAGCATTTGCTTATCTTTAAAAGGAATTCCCGGCTTGAAATTGCAGGCGATGCCGCTTTTATTCGTATTTCTGGCCTCGCCGAACCACATTCCTTACCTCATAGAACCCTACGCCTTGCCCTTACAGCAATTCATTGCTGAAGCATCAGGCTGGATCTTAATTAAGATTGGTATCAAAGTGAGAGTGGAAGAAATTTATCTGTACGTAAACGAGCGCATTGTAGAAGTTGCTCCACACTGTGCCGGCTTAAAAATGCTGTTTACCAGTCTTTACGTCAGCTTAATTCTGCTGGATTGGACGGGAGTTTGGAACTCTAGCAAAAAAAGTCTTTTGTTTTTAGTGATTACATCCATTATTAGCATCACTTCCAACATTTTTCGCAATACTTTGCTAACTTACTTTCACGGAACCGACAGAGAGGCGCTTTTTAATTGGCTACACGCCGGATGGGGAGGAGATTTGTATTCTGCTTGTATACTAGGGTTATTGGTACTTCTCCTCAACGGGATGGAAAAGTATTTCCCAAGTCAGTCTGGCAATTAATGAAACAGATGATTTCAGCACAGAAACTACTGCGGCGGTATCAATTATCTAAAATTATGGTACTGGTGTTTTTGCTGGTATTGGTTGGGGCAGTAGCAATTCCGGGCTACGCGACGGGAAGGTGGCCTTGGACAAACCCGCCAACCCTTGCCAACCTCAAGCAATTAAGAAGTTTGCGCCAAAACGGGATAAAAATTCCTGGGTGGCAGGTTATAGGCCTTCAGAATAACGTCCAAATTGGCGCTCACAGATGGTTAGTGGAAGAAATTAAAAAGGATAAAACAATTGCCATTTTATTGCTGTTGCCTCAAAATTACCCCAAAAACCAGCCCCAAGTAGAATGGCTAGATATCGATGGATTTCACCGATGGCAAACCGATTCTCATCGCACTTTGAGGTTTACAGTTAAATTAGCACCAATACCCGGCCAGCCACCGCCTAATGTCGAGGCGAGGTTTTTCCGAAGCTGGACTTCCCAACAAACTTTTGCTGTCGTGCAGTGGTACGCTTGGCCTAACGGGGGTTCTCCAACAACCAGCCGCTGGTTTTGGGAAGACAGCATTGCTAGACTGTCGAACCGCCGCGCCTCTTGGGTTGCTGTCAGTATCATCCTTCCCATTCAACCGCAGGGCGAGATTAAGATAGCTCAACCATTGCTGGAATCTCTTGCTGAAAGTATCCAGGCTAAATTAATTACAGAAACTTTTCGGTTTCAGTAAGCAGGTAGGTGCAAATAAATCGGCCTAGGGAGTGGGCGGGTTTTGCCACAATCAACTGCTTCCTAGTAAAGATACGGGTTCAACCCACCCTGAAAAAATATTATTGTTTTTTTGCGCTACTCTATTTAGATGAAACTTACAAATCAGGTCATTATTCAAAATATTACTTTTTTAAATCCTCTGGAAATGCGGGAAAAATCCACTATTAAAAATCGCCTCGCTTTTTCCTTGGCCGGTCTGTATTCAACTGCTTGGACTCTATCTTTTGCTGCTGTATTCTGGGGTTTTAATAGCAAAATTTTTTCGGAAACCGCTTTAGCTCAATCTGTTGTTCCTAGTTCCGAGCGACTCGTGGCGCCACCGCCATTGCGTTTACCGCCACCGCCGCCTGCCAATTTCAACCGGGATATTAACCCAGCTTTTCGGAATCGACCCTACCGCCTGGGCCCGGGAGACCAGATTTCTGTTCAAGTTCAGCGCTTCCCAGAGCTAGGCTTTACAGGTGCAATCAGCCCTGAAGGGGTAATTGTACTGCCGCTAATCGGAACAGTAAATGTGCGCGGTCTTACTGTCGAAGAATCACAGCAGCGCCTCCGGGAGCGCTTTGCCCAATTTATCAAAAATCCTCAAGTCTCGGCTGCTTTGCTGGTTCAGCGCCCCGTAGTGGTGACGGTGACGGGAGAAGTGGCCAGACCGGGTTTTTATCCGCTGCAAACCCCCCAGCTTCCTGCGGCTCTGGCGGCTGCTGCTGGGACTAATCCTACGGCGGAACTGCGGGCGGTGCGGGTGCGGCGGACTCTGCCGGGAGGTGCTGTGGTGGAGCAAGTTGTTGATATTTTGACACCGTTGCAAACTGGTATTGCTCCGCCGGATTTGCGTTTGGAAGATGGAGATGCGATCGTCGTACCGTATAAACAGGTTACGCCCGATCGCAAATCCGATCAAGATTTAGCATCCAGGTACAGCCTCGCGGCGGCGGCTGTCCCCGTCCAAATCACTGTCACCGGAGAAGTCAGCAAACCTGGTTTTTACACGCTTCCGGCGGGTTCTGGTCGAATTTCGGCTGCTTTGGTGATTGCGGGGGGAGTCACGGGAAAAGCCGATTTGCGGGAGGTGCGAGTGCGGCGGACGCTGATGGACGGCTCCTCGGTGGAGGAACCAATCGACCTCTACACTCCCCTAGCAAACGCTAACGATTTGTTCGATTTTCCTTTGGCATCGGGAGATGTGATTGTCATCCCGGAATTGGACGCTAGTACCAAAAACCTAGACTACGACAAAGCTCTGGTTTCGCGGTCTACCCTGATTAAGCCCAGGATCTACGTTCGAGTTTTGAGTTACGCTAGTGGTGGTCTGACCTCGTTCTACGTAGAAAATGGCAGCAGGTTTTTGGATGCTCTCAACAACTTGCCTGTTAATCTTGCTGACTTGCGGAAAATAGCCCTGATTCGGTTCGACGAAAAGCAAGGTAGAGCAATCAACCGTTCGATAGATGCTAAAGCTGCTTTGGAGGGCAATGTTTCTCAGAACCCGATGCTCGAAGATAATGATGTGATTGTGATTGGTAGGAATTTGGTAGAGCGAATTGGTTATGTACTCAATACTTTTACTCGACCATTCCGGGATACTTTGGGATTTATTCTGTTCTTTGAACAGTTGAGAAATGGGGTGACAGATTTGTTCGGCCCATCACGTAATGAGAGGTAGTCATACTATTTTCGATTTTCGACTTGAGATGGGGAATGACTTATGCGATATGGGTTTAGATCGCAAGCCGAAAGTTCTAAGGTTTTTGGGAATGGGTATCATTTGTCAGCAATCATTAGTTATCGTTAACAATTAGCAATCTAAAATCTAAAATCTAAAATCTAAAATCTAAAATCGTCATGACTTTATCCGTTGTTAAACGTTATTTAATTGCTTTCGACCAATACAAGTGGGTGGGACTGGCTACTCTCGCGGTGACTGTTGGCGTGTCGGGAGTAGTGGCTGTGCAGCCAAAGCCTGCGCCAGTTTACGTTGCAATAGGTACGCTGGCCTACGACAGACCGAGCGTGATTTTTTCATCGACTACTACTAAAATTCAACAGGAAGGACAAGAAATAACTAAAGATATGCTGCTGGATACAAGAGTGGTTGAACCAGCAGCCGAAAAACTCATCAAACCCGAAGAAAAATTAAACAAAGAAGAAGCGAAAGAAAAAATACAAGCTTTGGCTAAAAAGCTGGGAAAAGATGTGCAGATAAAGATGCCAAGTAAGAATAATGACCCCAGCGCTTTGATTCAAGTATTGTACAAAAATGGCGATCGCAAAAAAGCAGAAGCGGTAGTAAAGACGCTGATGTACGAAATGGTGGAACACAGCAAAAGTATTAATACTTCTAGACTGCGAGCAACGATCACCCAAATTAACCAGCGTTTGCCGAAAGTAACTCAGGAACTTAGAGAGACGGAAGCAAAACTTGAAGCCTACGAAAAACGAGAAGGGACTTCAATTTTAGCAGCTCAGAGCGGTGCTTTGCCGCAAGCGATTACCAGCAGCCAACAGCAGCAGCGACAACTCCGCGTGCAGTTGGGAGGCATTGAAGCTCAAATTAACAGTTTGCAGGAGCGCTTGGGATTGAATGTGGAGCAAGCTTACGTCGCTCAAGCACTCTCTGCCGATCCAATTATTGCCCAACTGCGAGTGCAATTGTTTTCGATCGAATCTCAGCTCAAAATTCTCCGCAGCGACTTGCAGGAGGAACACCCGAAAATTGTAGAATTGCTCAAACAAAAACAAGCTTTTGAGCAGCAGTTGCAGCAGCGGCAATCTGAGGTACTCGGCGGTAACGGGGTGGCGGCTCCGCTTAGAAGTGCCGCTCGAATTCGGGTAGACTCTTCTTTAGATCCGGCCAGACAGCAGTTAGCTCAAACTTTGATTGCTTTGCAAACGCAGCGGGATGCGGCGCAACAGCAACTCCAAGGAATCGAGAAAACTGAACAGCTATTGCGTCGGGAACACGCGACAATCCCCAACAAGCAGTTAGAACAAGCCCGTTTGGCCCAGCAAGTGGCGTTCAAAAAAGCTCTCTACGACAAGATGCAGTCGGCTTTGGTAGATGCTGAGGCGGCGGTAGCTGAGACAACGGGGAGTTTGAGAATCGCCCAATTGCCACAAACTGATGACGTTGAGTCAAACAAGAGAGGTTTGCCCGTGATGCTGGCGGTGGGCGGATTTGTGGGATTGCTGCTGGGCGGGGGGTTGATATTTTTGTTGGGGATGCTCAACGGCAAGTTTTACAGTTGGGAAGAAGTGCGGGCGGCTTTGGTGGAAAAAGAAGTGCCGATACTGGCAGTTTTGCCTGAAGTGACGGTGTTTGATTCCTACGGCGATGAAATGCCACTCGCCTTGGAGGCAAATTCTCCCTATTTGGAATTTTACGAGCGGTTGCGTACTAATTTGCGCCGCATCGGGAACAAACCTGTGAAGGTGGTGTTGCTGACTTCGGCGGCGCCTTTGGAGGGGAAAAGTTTTAGTGCTTACAATTTGGCAATTGCATCGGCTCGATCGGGTAAACGGACTTTGCTAATTGAAGCAGATTTGCGATCGCCTTCTAACGTTGAATCTTTGAAAATTGCTGCTGATCCTCTGGCGACGGTGGAACCTTTGCACTATTACGGCAATATTAGCGAGTGCGTCCTTTTGGTTCCAGAGGTAGAGAATCTATACGTTGTGCCGAGTCCCGGCTTTTTGCGGCAAGCCTCCGCCGTACTCGAATCGAGCGAAATGCGGAGATTGTTTGAGGATGTTCGCAACCGCTTTGACTTTGTGGTTGTGGATTCTCCGGCTTTGAGCGAGTGCAACGACGCGCTGACTTTGGAACCGTACACCGACGGTATGATTTTGGTGGCGCGGCCTGGTTACACTTTGTCTAGTATGTTGTCTGAGGCTGCAGATCAGTTGCTGGAATCTGAGGATGAGGAGTCGAATAAATCCGGGCCACGGCTGTTGGGAGCGATTATTAACGGTGCTGACATTCCGGTCAAGTTCCGCAATGATCTTGATGAATTGGAGTTGCCTTTGAGTGCGATCGGCGATCGCGCGATTGAAGTGCGATCGAGGCAATTACCGCAGCACTCAAAGCCTAAAAATAAGGCTATTAATAGTAAATTGAGCTAATTTATTTGGCTTAATTCTTGTAAAGCAATCCTCAACGAAATATCAATATATTGTAGGTTGCAACCTAAACAGCTTAAGCTTAAAGCACCGTTAACAGCCAGTCGATTTGAGATTTGAGATTTAAAAATTGACTCCACAGATGAATCTGGGAGCTGGAACTTCGGTCTAAAATTTTTCGCTTATCAACAGTCAACAGTCAACAGTCAACAGTCAACAGTCAATACATGAAAATATGTCAACGCACTATTGATTGGATTCAGGGCGTTTCTGGTGTTTGCTCTGGATAAACTGTTCCAAATCGGCGATCGCATCTTCAAAATCCGACAAATTAATTTTCGCAGGTCTAGTCTTCTTCGGCGGACTCGAAGACTGACTCGAAGACTTCGCCTGAGGCGGTGGAGATTTAGGTTGTGCAGCTTGACTGCTGTTGGATTCTATAGAATCGAACAATTCATCCAGGGACTCAAAAAATGATTGAGCCGAAGCCCGGCGTAAATCTTTCTGGTAGTCGTCATCCGTCATAAGCCACTCCATAGGGTCTAAAATTTGCTAACAAAGTCTGTCCGCCCCGGCGCGTGCAGATATTAGACATGAAAACCGACTAAAACAAGCAGGAGGACAGAATTTAACCGGGCGGTGGGAATGCCTGCGGCTGAACTTGCTGCCCCAATCTAAAACCCGCAACGGGCATAGTCAGCCTTCAAACTGTATTTAACTGTACACCCGCCTACTGAGTGATTTGAGACTTTGTGTAGACCCTGCTCAAAATCATCGACCCTGAAAAAATCTCAGTTAGGGCTCTTTCGTTGTCTAATTAACCCTAGTCTAGTCGAGAATAAGGAGACAGGACTTATGCAAATATTACCGCTGTTCAAGGGTTGCGATGGCAACGCGCCACCTCGAAAGGACGGAGAGACGGTATTTTTTGCTTGAGTCCTAAGATTTCAAAGGCATTAGGAGATTTTAAGGTGACTCAGGGATTTGATTACGATTTAGCAATTATCGGCGCTGGCGTGGGCGGGCACGGTGCGGCCATACACGCGGTTAGCTGCGGGCTGAAAGTGGCAATTATCGAAGCGGGGGACATGGGGGGGACTTGCGTCAACCGCGGCTGCATTCCCTCGAAGGCGCTGTTGGCGGCTTCGGGGCGAGTGCGAGATTTGCGGAATGCCCACCACCTGAAGACTTTGGGAATTCAGTTGGGGAGTGTGGATTTCGATCGCGGGGCGATCGCAAATCACGCTAACACTATTGTTAGCAAACTTCGCGGCGACTTGACCAACAGCCTCAAACGTTTGAACGTGGATGTCATCCAAGGTTGGGGCAAAATTGCCAGTGCTCAAAAAATTACCGTCGAAACCGATAAAGGCGAGAAAACGATTACCGCCAAGGATATTATTCTCGCCCCCGGTTCAATTCCTTTCGTCCCCCCTGGGATAGAAATTGACGGCAAAACTGTATTTACCAGCGACGATGCTGTCAGGTTGGAATCGCTACCGAAATGGATTGCAATTATTGGTAGCGGTTATATCGGTTTGGAGTTTTCCGATATTTACACCGCACTGGGCTGTGAAATCACGATGATTGAGGCTCTAGATCAGTTGATGCCGACTTTCGATCCAGATATTGCTAAGTTAGCAGAACGGGTGTTAATTGCGCCTCGCGATATTGAAACAAAAGTGGGTGTTTTGGCTAAGAAGATTACTCCTGGTTCGCCAGTGATTATTGAATTAGCTGATTTCAAGACTAAGGAAATTGTGGAAGTTTTGGAAGTTGATGCTTGTTTGGTAGCAACTGGCCGAGTTCCTGTCAGTAAGAATTTGGGGTTAGAAACTGTGGGCGTGGAAACGATGCGCGGTTATATCCCAGTTAACGATAAGATGCAGGTTTTGGCTGCGGGAGAACCGGTGCAAAATTTGTGGGCGATCGGCGATGTTAACGGCAAAATGATGTTAGCGCATTCTGCGTCTGCTCAGGGAATTGCTGCGGTGGAAAATATTTGCGGGCGAGCTCGCGAAGTTGACTATTTGAGTATCCCGGCGGCGGCGTTTACTCACCCGGAAATTAGCTATGTGGGGATGACGGAACCTGCGGCTAAAGAGTTAGGAAAAGCTGAAGGGTTTGAGGTAGCTTCTGTCAAGACTTATTTTAAGGGAAATTCTAAGGCTATTGCTGAAGGGGAAACCGACGGTACAGCTAAGGTGATTTACCGGAAAGATACTGGGGAGTTGTTGGGAGTTCACATTTTCGGTTTGCACGCTTCGGATTTGATTCAGGAGGCGGCAAATGCGATCGCCCAGCGCGATTCTGTGAACACTTTAGCATTCCGAGTTCACACGCACCCGACGCTTTCGGAAGTGTTGGATGAGGCGTTTAAACGGGCGGCTGGAGCGGGAAGTCATTAATTTGTAGGGGCTATTTTCTTGTTTTATATCCCCGACTTGTTGAATAAGTCGGGGATTTCGGTATTCTGTTTTAGGGCGGTGGTAGAGCAAGTTAAGGGAGATGAAACTGCTCGGAATTGCATCTTTTAGCATTCTCCAGAACAGGCAAGATGCCTGTTCCACAAAGAGTAAGTTTTTTTGTGGGGAGTATGGGTTGGGCATCCTGCCCGCCCGTCAAAGGCTTATTGAGAAATGACATTCCCTCTTTGCGAATGTTCCTCAATAAAAGCCCGTTGTAATGTATAAATCGCTGTTCGTCCATAAACTGGCAGCTAATCACTTCATAATTTTGGAGCGACAAATCTGCTACTATCTGAAGAGTTCTATCAATTTCTTCGGCCGCTTGGACTGGCGCTTTCAAAACTACTAAAACATCTATATCTGAGTCGGGGTCTGCATCGCCTAGCGCTTGGGAACCGTAGAGTACCATTTGCGTGAGGCGATCGCCGTACAGTTGCTCGAAGTGCGATCGTAAGTCAGTTAGGATGGTTGTGAGTCGATCGTTGATGTTCATATTTGTGATGGAGGGTTGAAGGGCGATAGCAAATAGCGATGATTTTCGCCTACTCCGATTACATTAGATTTTTAGCCTTTCTCAGCAATTTCTTCGGCTTTCTTTTCTCCCTGATATTTTAAGCCTTTGACAGATTTTTTAAAGTCATCATATTTCTCGATCCTTTCTGTTGAATTTTTATTAAGCTGGTAATTGGTTCGGATCTTTTCGATCTCTTCTATAATTAGTTCAGCATCAAACCTAGTATCGCTTGCTAGCAAAATCTTCAACTTATTCAAAAAAACAACAGCTTCTTCTTTCTTCGGAGCATTCTGATGATTATTGAAGAATTGTTCGCATTCACGTCGGATTGTCTCTGAAGCCTTTTCACGAGTCCTCTCAAGTTCTGCTTCAACAATTCGCTCACAAAGTTCGCGAAACAGAATTTTAAAGTTATCGTCGAACTTCTTGAGTGCCTCTAAATCTTTTTCATCTAAATCTTTTGGGGCACTACAGCTTTTTTTGTGAAGATCATGTACTATGTCAATGACACTTCTAGCAAAAGGAAGCTTGTCTAAATGGGGTTTCTCTTTGGAGGCTGCTTCAACGCAGGAATTGACCGCTTTGAACATTGTCATACCTGCGTCGAGTTTTTTCTGAATCTCTTCGTCCTTGATCTCTTGTAGATCGCGATCTTCCAGTCCACAGATAATCTTTGCGTATTTGTGGGCTGCCAATACACTGATCCTCAAAGGAATAATATCTTCTATTTGAGGCTCTTTAAGTTTTTCAGGAAAATTTACTCCTAGTTCCCTCAAATCACCGATTTGGAATACATAACGTGGTTTGAGCAAGAAAGTCTTCTGCCAGCCATATTTTTCCTCTGTCAGTTGTCGCTTTGCTTTATTTCCATCTGAGTCGCTGTCTACAAGGACTATGACTGCTGCTTGCTCAGTATCTCGACCACGTGCTAAGTAAGTCATGTAAGGAACATTTCCAGTTCCTCCAGCAGGCACAATCGTTATTTCATTCAAGTTCAAAGTTTCTAGATCCGACGCACCGCTTCGTTGTAAATGAGTTGCTGCACCTGCTAGCAAAACTTGATCGACAGGCCCCTCAACCATAAGATTACACTGACTGATATAAACAGTTTCAGCAACAAATGCTCCTAATGCAGAACGAAGTGGTTCATAGCGGTTGTTGGCAGCACTTTTAACTACTTTTGTTCCCTCATCTCCAATTCCTTTATTCAAAACACGGATGCGTTCAGAGTGGTTCTTGTCTATGAGAAAAGGAGAGTGAGTAACATAAACTACCTGAGAACTGGGAGTACCATCTTCAGAACTGGCAACTTCTTCAAAAATCTTCAGTAGATCCTGTTGAGCCTGACTGGATAAGTAGGTGTCTGGCTCATCCATGAGAAGAATTTCCGGGATACTATTCGGTGGTTGATACGACTTATGTTGAATAAAATAACTGAGAAAATATTTCAAGCCCGAGCTTCTTTCATCAAAAGAATATTTTGTTTCCGTCCGATCAAGAATACTGAATTCTAAGTTATGATCTTTAGCTTGGACGGTAATTTGAAATTTATTATCTTGTGGCCAATACTTGGGCAAATTCAGATTAGCTGATAGTTGTTTGTTGATTTTATCTATTAATGCTTGGGTATATCCTATATCGTTTTCCGCCATTGCATTTGCTAGTTCAATAATAGCTGTATCGCTAATCTTGGCAATAGTGCATATCATATCATAGGCAAGCTTTATTTCTTTTTCTTGATGTGAGTCCTGGTTATCTGTACTTTTATAGCAATTTTCAAGTTCTTCTAAAAGTTTATTTATGAGTTCATGTCCCTGCTTGTTATCATTAGATGCCTGAGTTATAGTAGCTGAATTTGTTAATAAAGTTTTCAACAACGGTGACTGTTCAATTAGTTTATCTAGCAAAAGCCTAATTTCTGTTCTGCGATCGAAGGATAATAGTTCATATTTTGTACCTTCAGGCTTTTTATTGATGATTTCAACTAATTTTTGAATCGGCACACTATCTGGGAGAGCTGTAGTAGTATCGAGTCTTCTCGTTCTTGGTAGTATCTTCTGAAATTCTTCAAGAAAATCTGATGCTACTGGATATGGTTTTTCATCATGAGGCAGATAAATTATTAATTCTTTTATATTCTTCCTGAATAATAAAAATTTATCAATTTTTTGACTTTTCGGAACTTGAGAAAATTCCGTGATTTGCTCAGCTTCTTCTATGGAAACGCCAGACCATTCAGTAACAAAATCGGGAATACGTGATTTATCCGAAGTGATGAGAAATCTGTCAGAATATCGGCAAAAATCTGATGCGGAGATTTTGTGTCCCTTGTGATCGCGCCCAGTAATTGCTTTCTCTATCGCGGTCAGCAGGTGTGATTTACCTGATTCATTAGCACCCACAACAGCCGTAATTTGTGGCTCGATAGGGACTTTAATGAAGGGGAACCAGAGTTCATTATCATCGGCATGAATTATTTCCCAAGGATGTTTTTTTATCTGTTTTTGGGGCTTTTGGGGATTTGTGGGTTGATTGTCTATAGCGGAGTATTGCCGATGGTGATCCACGTTGAAAGACTTATAGAATCGGATAAAAATTGCATCTAGTCTCATATTTAGAGAAAAATAGAGGAACACGAAATTTTATTATAACTCAACAAGGAGAATTGCAAACAGCCCGATCGCCCTTATAATATCCTTAATATTGGTAAGCCTAAAACCATGTCACTCACACAAACCCAAGTCACCTATACTGAAGCTCAAGCCAATCTTGATGAACTGTGCGAACAAGTCATAAGCGATCGCGATGCCATCATCATCACCCGCAAAGACGGCGAAAACGTAGCCTTAATTGCCGCTGACGAATTGGCAAGCTTACTGGAGACAGTATACCTGCTGCGATCACCCAAAAACGCCGATCGCTTGTTAAGTGCCCTGAAACAGGCAAAAGCCAGAACTGTCAAACCTCTTCCGTACTCTACTTAGGCCGATCGCACAGCAGCAGATTCAGCAACATTTCCTTCATCTTTGCCACTCAAACCAGTCCCAAATTCAGTATATTGCCGCACATTAGGATGGCGAAAACCCAGTACAATATCTTCATTAGGAATACCTGCTGCCAGTAAATCAGTCGCCACTCCTTCTTCGGTATCATCATATTGAATCCAGATTTTATTGCCCATTAAATTGATGTGGATTGGTGTGGCGTGAAGGTACTTGTCACCATTCCAACCAATATCCAAGACTAAGTAGCTTCCTCGTTCCTCATCAAAGATAACTTGGGAATTATATCCGTCAGGTATGGCAGCGCGGTAGTTGGCGTGTTCTTGCAGTAGGGTTTTGATAATTTCTTGGTATCTTAATCGGGTATTCATTGAACTATCGCCTCACTTTTATCATCAAAAACAATCAGTTTTACAATCTGATTTTTTAATAACACTTGTCCTAATTCTATGGTAAATACGCTATTAAAAATTGGTTGAGGAATTGCCAAATAGAGACTTCTATCGATCCGCATTTCATTAAGCACTTGGCGGTAAAGAATGTACTGTCCCAAAGCCTGCTCCAAATCTTTTACATCCGATCGCCCTACAAAACTCTTGACCTCAACAACAATTTTTTCGGTTCCTTTTTCAGCATTAATTAGACGTTCTGCACCCAGGTCAGCAGATAAACGCTTGCGACCAATCTGCAGGGGAAATGGATCGTGAGTAATCGTCCAGCCATCCTTTTGTAGGGCACGCTTAACTGTATCGTGATAAATATCTTTAGCTGAGACGCATTAGCACTCTGATTAGGAGGATTTACTGTAACCATTATATAATACGTTGAAACTTGTTACGATCGCCCTTTATCCCCCTATCATGCTTCAAATCCGCCGTCGTCCCCCTAGCACATCAGTCTCCGTACTCTACCTCAGCTACCAAATCGCCGTACCCGACGCCGAACCCCAGCACATCCTCGAAGAAATCGTCTGGCAAAAAGAAACTGAAGTGGCCCAAAAGCGCGATCGCACCCCGTTAGCCGATCTTCACAAAAAACTCCCCTTTGCACCGCCAACCCGCGACTTTCTTGCTGCCCTCAAAAACGGCAAAACCACACCCGCTATCATCGCCGAAGTTAAAAAAGCTTCCCCCAGCAAAGGCGTAATTCGCGAAGATTTCGACCCGGTTGCGATCGCTCTAGCTTACCAACAAAACGGCGCCAGTTGCATCTCCGTACTCACCGATGAAAAGTTCTTTCAAGGCAGCTTCGACAACCTCGCTAAAATCCGCGCCGCCGTCGATTTACCCTTACTTTGCAAAGAGTTTATTATCTATCCCTACCAAATCTATCTCGCCCGGATTCACGGCGCCGATGCTGTATTGTTAATCGCAGCCATTCTGTCAGATAAAGACTTACAATACTTTGTAAAAATTGTCAAGACTTTGGGCATGACAGCTTTGATAGAAGTTCACACTCTCGAAGAACTCGATCGAGTATTAACCCTAGAAGGCGTCAACCTGATCGGTATCAACAACCGCAACCTAGCAGACTTTTCCGTCAGCCTAGAAACTACCACTCAACTATTAGCCGCTCGACAAACCGAAATCCAAGCAAAAAGCATCCTCATCGTCAGCGAGTCAGGAATCCACACTCCCGACGACTTAAATCAAGTTGCCAGTGCCGGAGCCGGGGCCGTCCTCATCGGTGAATCTTTAGTCAAACAGCCCGATCCGGGTGCTGCTTTAGCCTCGCTTGCCGATCGCCCTCCCAGCCTGTGAAAGGCGAGACCGCTTGACAAACCACCCTTAATTCTGATAAAAAATGATTAAGTAGGTAAATAATGAGAATTTCTAGCCTGCATCGACTCAAGCGCTACTGTAAAAAAAAATAGCACTCAAAGCTATATTGTATAGAAATATTTTGCCAGAAAGCAATTAAATCTATTCTGTAAGCGGGTCGATCGCAAGATTTAGCGTGTCCAACGCACCCAGCCCCGAATATTCGATCGGCAAAGCAGGGGGTTATTGTACGGTTAGAAAACAAATAAAAAATCGGGCATCTAATGTTCACCTGTGATGCCTCATGCAATTGCAATGGGGTATCGGTTCGCTGAGGTATATTAGCTTTCATGGAGCCAATCCCCCTTCCTTCGTACATTCATTATGAATTGCTACTTCAATTGTTAGAACGCAAAACGATGTTTGCTGTCAGTCCACAATCGCCGCAGCAGCAACAAGTGCACCAACTTATTATTACACTGCGTAAAGCCCTTGCCATCCAAAAGCAATTAGAACAAAGCTGCGAGCGATCGAACTTAGCGGTAGAACACCGCTGGTCTCTAAATGAAATTAACCACAAGGGAGTTAAAAGTTAAAAAAGTTAGAGTAGCGACGTGACGTATCGTATTTGATTTATTCTATATAACTCCCACAGAAAAACTTAGGACAATATCATGGACAACAAATTAATGCTGATGATTCCCGGCCCGACGCCGGTACCTGAAGCGGCCTTGTTAGCGATGGCAAAACACCCGATGGGCCACCGCAGCAAGGAATTTGACGGGATTTTTGCAGAATGTACCGAAAATTTGAAATGGCTGCACCAAACTAAAAGTGACGTGCTGAGTTTAACCGTTTCCGGTACCGGCGCGATGGAAGCTGGGATAATTAATTTCCTGAGTGCGGGCGATCGAGTTTTAGTCGGCACTAACGGCAAATTTGGTGAACGTTGGGCTGAAGTCGCCGAAGCTTACGGTTTAAACGCCGAAATTATTAAAGCCGAGTGGGGCCAACCTTTAGACCCCGAACACTTCCGCGAAAAACTCGAAGCAGATACAGAGAAGCAAATCAAAGCTGTCATCATCACCCACTCGGAAACCTCCACCGGCGTCCTCAACGACCTCGAAACCATCAACCGCCACGTTAAAGCCCACGGTGAAGCTTTAATTATGGTCGATGCTGTCACTAGCTTAGGCGCTGTCAATATTCCGATGGACGCTTGGGGAATCGATGTCATTGCTTCGGGTTCTCAGAAAGCTTACATGATTCCTCCAGGTTTGGGTTTTGTGGCCGTCAGTCCCAAAGCTTGGGAAGCTTACAAAACTGCGAAACTGCCCCGCTATTATTTGGATTTGGGTAAATATAGCAAAGACGCTGCCAAAAATACCACTCCTTTTACTCCCCCTGTCAATATGTTTTTTGCCCTGCAAGCATCGCTGCAGATGATGAAAACAGAAGGGTTGGAAAATGTTTTCGCGCGACACAAACGCTTAATGAAAACTACTCGTGCTGCTGTCAAAGCTTTAGGTTTGCCGTTGTTTGCTGCTGACGATGCCGCCAGCCCTGCGATTACCTCGGTTATGCCACCAGCGTCCGTAGATGCTCAAAAAGTGCGGACTTTGATGAGAAAGAGATTTGACATTGCTCTCGCCGACGGACAAGACCATTTGAAAGGTAAAATCTTCCGAATCGGTCATTTGGGCTTTGTGTGCGATCGCGATATTCTAGCAGCAATTTCCTCTTTAGAAGTCGTTTTGCGAGAATTGGGTCATGAAGGCTACACTCCTGGTGCCGGGGTTGCCGCTGCTGCCAAGTTCTTGGCTGAATCCTAATCTCAGTTGTTAAAGGATTTTGGATTTTTGATACTCTCTAAAATCTAAAATCCTTTTAATATGCTTCGGATAACCAATCAAAGATTTTATCCAACTGTTCGAGAGTGACTAAACCGTATTGCCACAGAACCATCGGCAAGGAATTCGGGTCTTTATCAGGCTGCCGCTGTTTGTTATCGCCGACACGTTCGGCGACAGCAATTGACGCGGGCGAAATTGCCAAATCTTCTTGTAAAAATCGAATTAATCTAGTGTATTTAGCGGGTGCCATGTGATTTCACCTCTAAGTATAGGACACCATTTTCTGATGTGAACCTGATGTTTTTGATGAGTAATAAGCCAGTTTTAAATTTGTCTTGTAACCGTCGATAGCTGTTAAAACACTATTAGCGGTTAAACTGCCAAACATAATGCTGAGTGCGACTGTAAAGCGAACCTTTCCCAACAAGTGAAAGGTTTTGCAATTTTGCTGATGTCGGCCCGATCGAATTGCGATCGCGATCGAACTTAAACTGAATACCTCGGCATCTTTGCAGCGCGAATCAGAATTTATTCTGCTACCTAAAACTACTAAACCAGGTTCAGAGTTTAACTTCATCTGCCGAAATGCAGAATCCGCAAATCTACTTCGGCAAATTTAGTTAGATATTTCGATCAAACCCAAAACTGCTACCCGAAGTTAAGTTTGCCAATTACCGCCAATTAACTTGGCTCGTAGCATATTACTTTAGATAGGTTTAGTAGATTTACCTCGCTCGCCAGAACTTCCAGAGAATTTCTTTTCGTGTTGCTATACCTTGAGGCTGAGTATCGTCTCTCAGGATTGGTAACGAGTCGCTGACTCGTCTCATACCTGCGACCAACAATCTACAGCTTCCGGAAACAAGCTCAAGTCCTGACTGGCTGAGATCGACATCGTAGCAAATCTTCGGGTGTTTGTACTGAATCTTACATTAATATTCTAATAGATTTAATCAATTTTTGTAAAGTTTCTAAATTTTCGCCGGTATTCCGAAGGCAGGGGGCTCTCTGGGCGATGGAAAGCGGGGGATTGTGTCTGTCTGCAGGTTTTACTGAAACAGTCCGCAGTTTTACTGAAAAAACTCGATTTCAAGACGATCGCCCACTTTGACACCGAGTTCAGCAGCCCGCCCGCCCCGGAGTTCAATAACTCGATCGACAGCAGTATCGGGCCCGTAGGTAGGACAAGGATCGGCAGTACAAGGAGGTGCAGAAACTTCGATCGCCTCAACCACCCCATCCCGGACAAAAATCATATCCAGAGAAATCTTGCAATTTTTCATCCAAAAATTGACCCCCCGCGCCGGTTTAAACTCAAACAGCATTCCTCTGTCATCCGGCAAAGAAGTTCTGTACATTAAACCCATAGCCTGCTGTTCCACTGTTTTCGCCACTTCGAGTTCGATTGGGCGATCGCCTATCCGAGCTCTAGCAGAAACAGGCAGCACTTGACCCGATGTTTTCGCCGTCGGAGACTGATCCGCCACAATACCAGTAGCACCAGCATTGGCAATCGGTAAAGTCGGCGAACATCCCAGCAAAAATATACTTACTCCAATACCGAGCAAAGTAGCTAAATAATTCATATTGATTTTAGATTTTAGATTTTAGATTTTAGATTGCTAATTGACCATTGGACATTGGATATTGGACATTGGAACTAGCCAACAGTCAACACTCAACAGTCAACTGACTGCTTCAAGCTTCCCGCATCACATAGCCAACACCGCGCACCGTCTGAATCAAGCGCTTTTCGCCCTCATCTTCAATCTTGAGGCGCAGATAGCGGATGTAAACCTCAATTACATTCGACTCGCCCAAAAAGTCGTAACCCCAAACATTTTCCAGAATTTGTTCCCGAGTCAAAACCTCGCGGGGATGTTCCATCAAATACTTTAGCAGCTCAAATTCCTTCATCGTCAGGTCGATCGCCCGTCCATTGCGCAGGGCCCGCCTAGAGGCCAAATCCAAAACTAAATCGCCAAACCTCAATTGTTCGGTGCTGCTGTTATCCGGCTGCAAATACAAGCGCACCAACTGCAAAAACTCCTCAGTGCGGTAAGGTTTGAGAAAATAATCATCCGCCCCAGCTTCCAGACAAGCTACGCGATCGTCAACTGTATCACGACCGACCAATAACAGCACCGGCACCCGATTTCCAATACTTCTGAGGTGAGAACACAGTGACAGCCCCGACTCAGGTCCCAGTATCCGGTCAATTACAATCAAAGCTGGCTGCAATTCATGGGCTAAATGTTGGCCGGTGGCGGTATTAGAAGCCACTACCGGTTCGTAACCGGAGGATTTTAAGTCGAGACTCAAGTGTCCGGCGAGAACTTCGTCTGTTTCAACTAGCAGGACACAGGGATTGCGATCGAGAGTAATTGCAGCCATTGAATTGACCGGTGAAGACCATAACTGTTCTAGCACGTTTGACGGCCGTTGGTTGTTAACTGTTGGTTGTTGGCTGTTGACTGTTGGCTGTTGACTGTTGTTATTTGTTGTTATTAGACTTCTCCTAAAAACCAGATTTTGAACAGGCATCCTGCCTGTTCCACGATAATTATGGGAGATGTGTATTCGTTATGGGTTATTTGCGAGTTGCTACCCCTTACCAATTCCCAATTCTATAAGGCCCCATGCCCCATGCCCCATGCCCCATCCCTCCGCTTCGCTCCGCCCAATTCCCAATTTAAATTATGACCATCATCGTATTCGGCAGTATCAACATCGACCTAGCAGCAAAAACTCCCCGGTTGCCGCAGCCAGGGGAAACTATCATCGGTAGCAATTTTTTCACGGCCAGCGGCGGCAAAGGAGCAAATCAAGCCGTCGCCGCCGCCCGTCTCGGCACTTCCATCCACATCATCGGTCGCGTCGGTAACGATAAATTTGCTGAAGAATTATTGACAAGTTTACAATCTTATGGTGTAAATACAGACAATGTATTAATAGACCAAAACACTCATTCAGGTGTGGCAATTATCGCCGTAGACGAGACAGGTCAAAATAATATTATTGTGATTCCGGGGGCGAATAACAATGTCGGTGAAGCAGATATAGAACGTCTCAAAAAACTGTTACCGTCAGCTACATCGTTGCTGTTACAATTAGAAATTCCCCTGGAAGTTGTCCAAAAAGCTGCGAAAGCTGCTCGTCAAGCGGGGGTGCGAGTTATTCTCGATCCAGCGCCGGCTAGGGCGGATTTGCCACTGGAACTTTATCCGCTAATTGACATTATCACGCCGAATGAAGTGGAAGCGGGCCAGTTAGTCGGTTTTCGGGTGAATGACACTGAAACAGCGATTGTAGCTGCCAAACAGTTGCAGGAGCGGGGTGTTAAGAATGTTATTGTCAAGTTGGGCGATCGGGGCGCTGTTGCTGTTACGGCGGATGAAACCTTTTTTGTACCGGCTTTTGCTGTGGAGGCGATCGACACTGTGGCCGCTGGCGATGCTTTTAACGGCGGGTTGGCCTCCGCATTAGATGCCGGTCTGTCCTTGTCAGAGGCGGTGCGATGGGGGGCAGCAGCGGGCGCTTTGTGCACAACTAAAGTGGGTGCTCAAGTGGCTATGCCCGATCGGGCAACTTTTGATAAATTTTTGCAGAATTTAATTTGAATTTGTCAGGTGCGCGTTAGTTGAATTTGTAGGGTGCGGAATGCCCACCCTACTTAAATTTGTAAGGTGCGGAAGGCGCACCCTACTTTAACTATTTTTATTTAATCGTCGTCTTTGAATTCTTTGGCTAAGCGATCGAGTCTGTCGTTCGTTTCTTTAGTAAACTTGAGTAACCCAACGCTCACAATATTTGATGTTAATCCGCCAGCGGTGGCAAGTTTTCCTTCTGGGAGTTTGCCAAAAAATAGCAGTCCGATGCCTAAAATACTGATAGAGGCCCTTACTATTGTTAACCCAAGAGTCACGTTAAAACTGAATTTAGCTTGACGTAAACGTTCTCGAATGACATCACGCTCGATTTTGCCGGAATTATCAGAGGGCGATGGTTGGTTGTTTTTGAATTTCTTGTTAGGCATTTGTTTTCTTTGAACTCTCTAATATTATTGAAATGCAAGGAAAGTTGAGTTCAAGGTTAAGATCAGTTGAGAAAGAAGGTTGAGGGAGTTGACTTTTGGTTGACTTGTAGTTGAGATTGGATTTATAATCACATTAATTTTATCTGGAGGCATCATGGGGCGATCGCTCAAAGTTTCTCCAGGGTGTATCGAACAAGTCAAATCGGCTTTAGCACGCAACGGCTTTCCGAGTCAGAAGGCTTTGGCTGAAGAATTGGACATTGGGCTATCCACAGTCAAGAAATTTTTGACGGGACAACCTGTTGATTACTCATATTTTCTGGAAATTAGCGGAAGATTGGGGTATGAATGGAGAAATATCGTACATAGAGACGAAACTATCCCTAAGCCTCTCTTCGAGGAAACCTCAGCTTTCATCACTGGTACTCCCATCACCCACCCGCATCACTTTTTCGGGCGGCAGAAAGAACTAAAACGCCTATTCGACTTACTGAAACGCCGTCCCCTGCAAAATGCTGCCATTATCGGCAAGAGGCGCACTGGCAAGACTTCTTTACTGCACTACTTGAAAAATATTACCACCACCCCAACAGAACAGTTGCGCCCCGGTCAAAAATCTGACTGGTTGCCCCATCCAGAAAACTATCGTTGGATTTTCGTAGATTTTCAAGATGTGCGACGGCAAAATCGGGAAGGGCTGCTGCGCTACATTTTAGAATCCCTAAAAATGTCAGTTCCCAGCCCTTGCGACTTAGATAGATTTATGGATGTGGTTAGCAGTAATTTACATCAGCCTACAGTCATCCTATTAGATGAAATTGGCACAGGATTGCAACGCTGTCCCGAATTAGATGATGGGTTTTGGGAGAGTTTGCGCTCTTTGGCAACAAACCAAACCCATGGAAATTTAGGCTTTGTCTTGGCAACTCCAGAATTACCGATCGAATTAGCGCGCAGTACGGGACATAGTTCGCCTTTTTTCAATATCTTTGGATATACCACAACTCTGGGTGCTTTGACTGAAGCTGAAGCGCGCGAGTTGATAGCCAGTTCGCCCATGCCTTTTCCGGCTGAGGATGTCGAGTGGATTTTGACTCAAAGTAAATGCTGGCCTCTGCTGCTGCAAATCCTTTGTCGAGAACGATTATTTAGTCTGGAAGATGGGGAAATCGGGGATGATTGGCATGAAGAAGGGTTAGAGCAACTAAAACCCTTTGCTGATTTACAATCTCTATAAAATGAAACTAACATTTTTAGAGCGATACTATGACAACTAATTTACCGATAAAGTTGGAGCGTTTACCCAAAACTTTGCCAAGAGAAGGAGCTGTTAGGGTGGAGTTAGCACAAGGAGTGCTGATATTTCGCATTTCTAGGTTTTTCCTGGAGCGAATTGGAATATTAACGGCTAAAAGAAATGTAGCTGAACTCACTTCAGAAGAATTACAATAATTGCAGGATTATGAAGAATTAAATAATTATCTTAGTTGGGTTAATCAGACAATTGTCCATAGTTTGCATTATCCCTTACAAGGGACGGTCGATCGCTACGATGACCCTTTTGAACCTACTTTACCCCCGGAAGAATGGGAAGTGCTGCAATGATAATACTGAGCTTTGCAACAATAAATCGATCGACCCATTTACAGAATGTCGCATTTTGCTACCTTGGTAATTCGATCGCGATCCTTGCATCCAAACAATTCGCCGGGATTTCAAGCAAGATGGTAAATATAGGTTATCTGTGAGGGCTGGGCTAAGCAGTCGGACAGTTATATTTCGGTTGAGTTTCATAAATTGTCGCCCGACTGCTTCGCCCCTACAGAATTTCCGTACCAAGTTCCAATCCCGATTCGATCGGCCAAGTCAGAATAGAAAAGAATAGATTCTCAGCGTTATTGCTGATATTTTACCCAGAAGACAAAACTCTCAGCCAAAATGACATCGCCAAATGTGCCGCGCAACGCCTACACAGATTCACCAGAACAGCATCCCAACCTAATTCTGGGTAGCCTGCAATTGCTGTTCTGGATTTTCTTCCGTCCCTCAGCTTGGCGAAACCATCTCAAGCGCAATCCAGCTTTGTGGAAATTACGAATACAAGCATTCCTAGTCGTGCCTGTTCTAGCCAATTCAATTGTTGTTGCCTTCGTACTTTGGTTATTAGGTGCGCCAGTAGAAAAGATTGCATCGGGCGTAGTGTTAGGTGTGGTGTCGGGTGTGGTGTCGGGCGAGCTGTTGACCAGCTTGGGGTTCAGCTTACGAAAGGACAAGGAGTTGAACGTGGCGCTCGGCATAGCGTCAGGCATGTTGTTGGGCGTAGCGTTGGGCGTATTGCGCGGCGTGGCATCGGACTTGGTGTGGGGCGTGGTATCAGACTTGTTGCGCGTGGCATCGGACTTGGTGTGGGGCGTGGTATCAGACTTGTTGCCCGTGGCATCAGACTTGTTGCGCGTGGCATCGGACTTGTTGCGCGTGGCATCGGACTTGTTGCGGGGCGTGCAATCCGTGGCATTGGACTTTTTCAGGGGCTGGCTGTCGGACATTATGTTGCGGCAATCGCTCACGATATGGGACTGGCGCTGGTGGGTTCCGCAGTGGAGGTTAATGGTGTTGATGTTGGTGTTGAGCGCGATCGGGAGGCTGGCGACGGGGACGAAGGAGCCGAGCGTGGAGGAGAGCGTGGAGGCGGGCGTGGGTGTCGTGGTGGGGGGCGTGAGTGTCGTGGTGGGGGGCGTGGTAATCGTGGTAGCGGGCGTCGTGTGGGGCGTGGCAATCGTGGTAGCGGGCGTCGTGTGGGGCGTGGTAATCGTGGTAGCGGGCGTCATGTGGGGCGTGGTAATCACTATAAGCTTATGCCTGCCAGTGGTACTGTATCCCTTCCTGACAGGATGGAATATTCTGGTCTACCAACTGGACAAACTACGCACAGCTAATAAACCCAGTTTGTTACGTTGGCATTCGGCTTTTTGGGATGAACGACAACGCCTTCCTCTATATTGCTTAGACAAGCACGTTCTCTTAGTAACAGAGCGTAATCCAGAAGAGGCCAAAGCTGCTTTTAAATACTTGAGTACAAGTCGCCAGCGTTGGGCAGCACCAGCGGTACAAATTGAACTTGATGCACGGGGGTTAGAACGTTGTAAAGATGTAGCTGCTATCGGTAAAGCTCACCGCAATCTAGCCCTTGGAGAACTCGATAGCCCAGTTAGTTTTCTCCTCAGTGGCTTTAGTCGCATCAGCGAGGACATAGCAGCAGCTCTCTACCAAAACAGTTCTTACAACCAACGTTTAGCCCTAACTGCTGTGGCAGACAAACTAAATGGTTTAGTTCTAGGGTTGACCCGCAGCAGTGACAAATATGCGCCACGCTTTCGCCCCATTGCTACCCAATGGCATGAAATTGTCACCAACTATGTGCTGCAACTGGCAGAAGCTGTCGAACTACGCCAAGAAATCGATAACCCTTATATCATCGGCGTGCCTCTTACAGAACAACAGATAATCTTCACAGGACGTACTGATATCGGCACGCGCATCGAGCAATTACTCCTAGACCGCCGCCGCCCTCCTTTGCTACTCTACGGTCAACGGCGCATGGGCAAAACTTCCCTCCTCCACAACCTGGGACGCTTGCTACCCAGCAATATCATTCTCATGTTTGTAGACTTGCAAGGGCCGGTTTCATCAGCGAGTGGTTATGCTGGTTTTCTCTACAATATCGCTAGGAGTATGGCAGACTCAGCCAAGCGCCAAAGTGCGTTAACTCTTCCATCTCTTAAGCGCGAAACACTGCAAGATGACCCTTTCACCCGCTTTGATGAATGGCTGGACGAAGTAGAACAAGCGCTACAACAAAATATTGCCCTGCTTGCCTTGGATGAATTCGAGGTGCTAGATAATGCCATCACAAAAGGACGCTTTGATCGGGAGGATGTTCTGGGAATGTTGCGTCACCTGATTCAACATCGTCCCCGCTTCAAAGTGCTGCTAGCTGGTTCCCATACAATAGAAGAATTTCAGCGTTGGGCTAGCTATTTAATCAATGTCCAAGTCGTTCATATCAGCTACCTGAAAGAACTCGAAGCGCGTCAACTAATTGAGCAACCCGTCCAAGATTTTACCCTGCGTTACGAACCCAATGCGGTCGATCGAGTTTTGCAACTCACCCGCTGTCACCCTTTCCTAATCCAACTCCTCTGCGCTGAAATTATCGCACTAAAAAACGAGCAAGATCCATCTATCCGCCGACTGGCAACCTTAGCCGATGTCGAAGCAGCAATACCAGAGGCTTTAAGTGTTGGCAGTTTCTTTTTTGCCGATATTCAAAGCAATCAAGCAGATGCAGCAGGATTAGCTATTTTGCAGTTTTTGGCAGCACGAGGAGAAGGGGCAATAGTCAGCCGACCAACTATTTTGCAATACTTTCCAGATAAATACGATGCTCTCAATTTACTTCTGCAACGCGAATTGATTGAGGAAGTTAGTGAGGGCTACCGTTTCCAAGTTGAATTAATTCGCCGCTGGTTTGCATCATCTCTGTCTGTCCTGTAGCCTACGGCGAGATGAAGATATTGCCTGTAGGGACACAACAGTGTTGTGTCCTTCATAACTTTAACTACTTTAGCTTTAACCCTGCGGTCGCTGAATAATTGTTTCAGCTACCCGCCGCTTAACTTTTGGATCGATACCAATCAGCCGCACGTATTCGCCGCCGTGTTCCGCCAAACAAGTTTCTAAAGATGCAACCACATCTTTTTCCTGTGCATTGTTAATCGTCGCGCAACTTTGCCAAGAACCAGTCTTAAATCGGCGATTATCTGCATATTCTATGCCAATTTTGCAGCCTCTTGCTAATAACTGTTTTACTTGTTCCAATACCTCAGAACTCAGCCGCGCCGCATGACCGTTACCACCTTCAGAACTTGGCTCAACGTAAGCCTTATAATATTTGGATGATGGGTCGTTTAATTGACTTTGCGTTGGCCCAGCAGCCGCAGCATTGGGGGTTCCTTGAACGTTGAACAGGCGCGATTGGTTGTATTCATCTACTAAGCGCATTTCCTGAATCCGCTTTTGTTGACCCACCATCAAACTGCCCATTTCTAATAAATGAGCGAGGCTGAAATTCGGGTTCTGGAAATCTGGCGCTGCTTCCAAAGTGTTTACCAAACGTTTGGAAACTTGCTCGATTCCTATTTTGTGAATAAATTCGCGGATTTGTTCGTCGTAAATGCGCGATCGCAAAGCACTAAAAAAGTCGATCGACTGATCGATAAAATTATCAACTAACCCCACAATATCGGTTTTTGATAATTTGTCCGACTCAAAAATTCCCCCAACAATGCCAATTTTATCATCGCGGCTGGGTTCCCAATAAAACTTCTCCATCCGCCCGTCGCGAATCAGCGGCGCGTACAGGGTAGAAAAATCATTTCCCGTGACAATAATCGGCACTCGGTGCAGCGGCGTACTGTCATAACTTCCCGGTAACTGCACGTTAGTTGGATTATCAGCAATATTCATCAGAGTCGCATTGACCATCTGAGTATTGACAGTATATTGAGTAGTAGAATCGAACCTGCCAGCACCGGCATCCAAATCATTAATAAAGATGGCGCACATCTCGCCGCGCACGCGAATTTGCTCGGCAGCTTCCCGGTAGCGCAAGCGAATTAAACGCGCCGGATCTCCGGCATCCGGGCTTTCTAATTCCCCACCAGATATCATCACCGGTTCAAAGCCCATCCGCCGAAAAACCAGTTCGGTTTGAAAAGTTTTGCCTTCTCCTTTGCGGCCATGAATTCCCAAAATTAGGGGAACTCTTACCCCAGGCAAATTTAAAAAGTTCTTAGTGACGTGCACCGCAACTTTATCGAGAAAGTTAGGAGAAATGTAATAACTCATCAGTAGATTTGTGAGGGATTAATTGAAGTTACTGTTATGATTTTATGACAAAACTAACAGCCTGCACCGCTAACCTGGATTTTTACCGTACAATCGAGGTCTGCATATTATGTGTTAAGGAGCGATTCGTGAGTCCAGAAACCTTACTAAAAGAACCAAACGTGCAAGCCGAAGCCAGTCCCTTCAGTTCTGAGAGCTTCGACAGCTATGTAATGACGACTTACGGGCGTTTTGCGATCGCCCTAGAACGGGGCCTGGGCTGCCGCGTTTGGGATACCGAGGGCCGCGAATATCTCGATTTTGTGGCTGGTATTGCTACCTGCACTCTGGGACACGCCCACCCGGCAATGATTGCAGCGGTAACTCAGCAAATTCAGACCCTGCACCACGTTTCTAATCTTTATTACATCCCCGTACAGGGCGAGCTGGCGAAGTGGCTTGTAGACCATTCTTGCGCTGACAGAGCCTTCTTTTGCAACTCCGGCGCAGAAGCTAATGAAGCGGCAATTAAACTCGCCCGCAAGTACGCCCACGAAAAATTAAATATCTCGAATCCGACGATCATTACCGCCGTTGCGAGTTTCCACGGGCGGACTTTGGCGACAATTACGGCAACGGGACAGCCTAAATACCAGAAGGGTTTTAGCCCTTTGGTTCCCGGATTTCACTACGTGCCATACAACGATATTAGTGCGATCGAAAGTGCGATCGAGCAACTCGACAAAGACGAACGCCAAGTAGCAGCAATTATGCTGGAAGCGCTGCAAGGCGAAGGCGGAGTTCGCCCCGGAGATATCGCCTACTTCCAGCGCATTCGGGAAATTTGCGACGAAAAAGGCATTTTGCTTATTCTCGACGAAGTGCAAGTCGGGATGGGACGCAGCGGCAAATACTGGGGCTACGAAAACCTCGGCATTGAACCCGATATCTTTACCTCTGCCAAAGGATTGGGCGGCGGTATCCCGATCGGCGCTATGCTGTGCAAATCTTTCTGCGATGTATTTGAACCGGGAAGTCACGCCAGCACTTTCGGCGGCAATCCTTTTGCTTGCGCTGTAGCTTTGTGCGTTTGCCAAACTTTAGAACGGGAAAACCTTCTAGAAAACGTGCAGCAGCGCGGGGAACAGTTGAAAGCAGGCCTCAACAAGTTGGCGGCGGCATATCCGCATTTAATTGCCGAAGTGCGCGGCTGGGGTTTGATTATCGGGATGGAATTGCAAGCTGACATCGAACTTACATCCGCTGATATCGTCAAATCTGCGATCGCCGCAGGAGTGCTCTTGGTTCCCGCAGGGCCGAAAGTGCTGAGGTTTGTCCCGCCACTGATTGTCACCGCCGCTGAAGTCGATCGAGCTCTGCTGGCAGTGGAATCAGCGCTGCGCTCTCAAGCGGTACAGTAAAATTTACTGAGTTGATTTTTGTTAGCTGTAGCACTGAAACTCGCGCAATATCCTAGATAACTCACTTAGTCGAGGACACACTCTTCCTCAGAAACCGGGTTTCTTTCGAGATTCCTCGTTACCAAACCCAATAGTTTCCCAGAAGCCCGGTTTTTTGGCCTAAGTCCGATCGGGGTAAAAGTAAACCCGCCCCGCTGCAAGTCTGTCAGGGCGGGTTTGTCAAATTTAGAACTCTCTGTGAAACCCGCCCCGAAAGACTGACGGTGTTTTGAACTGCGATTTTACTAAAGAGCAGCGCGCAAAATTATACTATTAGCCATTGCAGGTGCTAGTTTCCCTATCTGCCTGTCTGTTGGGACTTGTGAATCCTGGTTTAACTATTTCGCCCCCTTCCCACTAAACGAAGTACCGTTATAGTGGGAAGGGCGGGTGACGACGATTGCATCCTCAAGTAATTTTGGGACTCGCTTTCAAGAGAGAAAATATGTAATCCTCGTCACAAAATTTTTTCGTAATGCTTTGATCATCAACTGTATATTGTGAGAGAATAGAATAACCAAGGAGGTGATGTTGATTGCTACACAAGGCTATCCAAGTTCGTTTGTATCCTACCCAAAATCAACAAATACAAGTAGCTTCAACTTTTGGGGGTGCGCGTTGGTGGTCTAATTATGGTCTAAATAAATCAATTGAAGTTTATAAAAAAACTGGTAAAGGACTTGGCTTCTCCGGACTCAACACACTTTTACCTGCTCTCAAAAAATCCGAGGCCAGTGTAGGGTTAGGTCAGTATTACAGCCAATTTAGGCAAGCTACTACGCTCAACTTAACGACTGCATACAAAAAGTTTTTTGATGAAGTCGCGGGGTTTTATAAGTTACTAGATCAAGCTCAAGAACGGTTATTTCACACTCGTAAAAACGGCAAGTTTGTGTGTACTCTAATTTTAAATTATAGGGGGGGGATAAGTAAGACAAAAATAAAGAGATATAGATTAAGTGAGGGTAAAATTCCGACTTCAATTATTAGTAAAAAATATTCAGGGAAATATCTGGCATCTATACTGACTGAAATCAAAGCTGAAAACCAGAGAACAAAAGAAAGTAGGATTGCGGGCAGGGATTTAGTATTGAAATACTTTGCTATTGTCCCCGATGATGAAAAAGTATCTAAATATGACTTTAATGCTAAGCATTTTGCCAAGCACGAGAAGATCTTGAAGCGCAAGCAGCAAAAGTTTACAGACCAGCAGAAAAGAAGTAATTCTGAATACAAATATAGAAAAGCGGTTGCCAAGGTATGCGAACGGTTTAGGAATTCGTGGCAATATTTGCTACATAAACTTAGTTATAAGTTGGCCTGCGATCGCCTCGCGGTCAGAGTAGAAAACTTTCATTTCTGGAACAGGATTCGCAATCAAAAGTTGACGAAAGCAAGATCAGATGAGGTTTTGGGAAGTTTTACCAACTTCTTAGCCTACAAGTTGGAACCCAAAGGCGGGAACTTAGTCGAGATTGATAGAGGGGTTTCCACTTCCAAACTTTGTTCTAATTGTTTCCATCTAATGGCCGAGATACCATTAGATATGAGGGAAGGGACTTGTCCTCACTGTGCTACCGATCGCGATCGGGAGGGGAACGCAGCGATAAAGATGAAAGCAGAAGGTATCAAAATACTAAAGGCGGAAGGTTCAGCCGTTTCGGCTTTAGGAGGCGAGGTAAGACCAAAGGTTGGACGAAAGTCTCAGCTAAGGCACTCGCCTATGAGTACAGAAGCCCCTACTATATTCGGTACTACGATTTAGCGGTGGGTAGTTCACTTGGTTGCACGGAAGCAGCGCTCCTATGGTTAATAGTTTGGCGGAATGCACGATGGACGAACAGCGTCGCAAAACTGATGTTAATATGCTCCAAGCGCTGCTGGAAAATCCTGGGGACTCAGGAATAGATTTGATTTTGAGGACGAACCCAAAGTCGATCGACTTTGGGTTCGTGCAAACGCTTTATTTGGAAGAAGTGGCACTGACGCGAGAAAGCTTGCTGAAAGCTGCAAAATTTTTCCAAAGGGCGATCGCACCCTTAGAATCTGCAAAAGGCAATTATAAATTGCCCGCAAGGGGGGCAGCCTATCTGGCTTTTTTAGCAGAAGTATTGCAGGCAGTCGCGCGCGGCCCTGATTCGCAGCACCTGTACTCGCTGCTGAGAAACAATTTAGACAAACTCGACCAGAATTTCGCACAACTGCTGCGCCACTGGGCCACTTTGGTGATTCCTGCAGCCAAAGAATCGGAGACTAGGCGGATTGCAGCGTTAATCGGCAATCTGAGCAACAAAATTGGGCGGTTTCCCCTCGGCAGCAAAGCTCACAACTTGGAAATCGAAATTGCCGGTTACGAAACAGTTGCCAAGGTGTTTACCCGCAAAGACTTTCCCCAAGAATGGGCGGTGATGCAAAACAATCTGGGCAACGCTTATAGCGATCGTCCCAAAGGTGATAAGGCTCAAAATATCGAACAGGCGATCGCTTGCTTTGAAAATGCCCTACAAGTACGCACGCCCGAACAGTACCCGGAACAGTGGGCGACGCTGCAAAACAATCTGGGCAACGCTTACAGCGAGCGTCTCAGGGGAGATCCGGCAGACAATCTAGAACAGGCGATCGCCTGCTATCAAAACGCGCTGCGAGTTCGCACCCGCGAAACTTTCGGGGAAGAGTGGGCGAGCACTCAAAACAATCTCGGCCGCGCTTACAGCCGGCGGCTGCGGGGCAACCGAGCTGAAAATCTGGAACTGGCAGTCGCTTGCTACCAGAATGCTTTGCAAGTCTACAACCGCAAGGTGTTTCCCCGGCGTTGGGCTACAACTCAAAATAATTTGGCAAATGCTTACTGCGAGTTGCTGCGGGGCAACCGAGCCGAAAATCTCGAATACGCGGTTACGTGCTATCAGAGAGCTTTGCAGGTGCGGACTCGGGAAGCTTTTCCGCTGCAGTGGGCGACTACTCAACGGAATTTGGGCCGGGTGTTTGTCGATCGCATCAAAGGCGATCCGGTGGAAAATTTGGAAATGGCGATCGCCTGCTATCAAAATGCTTTACAAGTCTACACCCGCATCAAATTTCCCGAAGCCTGGGCTTCGATCCAAACTTACCTCGGTAGGATCTACAGTCGGCGGGTGAAAGGGGAAAAAGCCGAAAATATGGAAATGGCGATCGCCTGCTATCAAAATGCTTTGCTGTTTTGCAACCGCCAAAAATCTCCCGAACGTTGGGCCATGCTGTGTGCCTACCTCGGCCGCGCTTTCTGCGAACACGTGAAAGGGGAAAAAAACCGCAACCTCAAAAGCGCGATCGCCTGCTATCAAAATGCGGCCGAAGTCTACACCAAGCAGGCATATCCCAACCGCTGGGCAATGCTGCAAATTTATCTCGGCAGGGCTTATTCGCAACTGACGGAGGCGGAAAACTTGTCGCACATGGAAAGCGCGATCGGCTGCTATCACAGCGCCTGTCAAGTCTACACTCGCGAAACCTATCCCCACCGCTGGGCTGAAATTTTATTTTATTTGGGTCAAGCTTACCGAGTTCGAGGCGACTTGCTTCGCGCCTACGGGGTTTTTACTGCTGCGGTCGATATTGTGGAATTTTTGCGTTGCGAAGTTGGAGTTGATACAGTCGATTTTGGCGATCAGACGACTACCGCAAAAGTCAAATTAACCCGCACCTGGGCTGGACTCTATAAATGCCTGGTGCAAGTTTGCTTGGAACTCGGCGCCAGCCAACCTGAATATTACGCTAAGGCTCTGGAATACGCCGAACGCCACAAAAATCGGAATTTGGTACAACTGCTGGTTAAATGTCACTTGACTCCGAAAGCCGAAATTCCTGCCGCGGTGCGAAGCGAGTTGGAGTCGCTGCAACTGGAAATAGCGGGGGAACAGCGGCACCAAGAACAGGGAGAACCTGAGCCGAACACGACCTTGATTTCTGAGGGGGATAGCCAAGGTTTGAACAGCGGTTCTCTGCTGCCGAACTCGGACTTCATGCACTTAAATCAATTGTGGAAGCAGTTGGATAGGTTGATTGGGCGGGAGGTGCAGGCAAAGGATCCTTTCTTCAGCCTAGCTCACAAAGTTGAACCGATCGCTTTTGAGCAAATTCGCCAATTGTTGCCTGATGACAATTGCGCTGCTGTGGTGTGGGCGAGTTTGGGGGAGTTGCTGGTTGCTTTTGTGGTGGTAAAGAGTGCACAATATCCCACCGTTCACCTGTGTTCGTCGGAAAATGCTTTGGCTGCCGAAAGTTGGGGCCAGGAGTACCTCAGCGCTTATTCTGAACAAAAAGGTCGCTGGATCAATCATCTCCCGGCTCGCCTCAAACGCTTGGCTGCGATACTGGAAATCGATCGAGTGGTGGCGCTGATTCCCGATAATTGCGATCGGCTGATTTTTGTGCCGCACCGATTTTTGCACGCTTTGCCACTCCACGCTTTGCCTTTGGCGGGGAGAGACGGGTTTGAGGACGGTGGGGGAATTTTTAGGTCTGGGTGGAGCGATCGCAGCGGTTTTGATGTGGAAACCTACAGCCTTTCGGATTTTTCTCAAAGTTCGTCTTTTGGTGAGGTTGCAGCGCCTGCTGCTTATTTGATCGATCGATTTGCCGGAGGAATTCGCTATGCTCCTAGCTGTCAGCTATTGCTGTTGAGACAAAGTGCACACGGAGCGGCTATGGGTCGGTACAGAACAGGTTTGCAGCACCTTTTGGCAATTCCAACTTTCACCAGAGATGCGTTCTACAGCAACATTGAAATCGGCAAGATTTCCCAGTATTTTGCCAATACAGAAGTTATGCGCCATAAGCCGGCAATTAAAGAGGCTTTTTCCCAAGAAATGTCTGCTAATAATGGGAATTTGCCCCAGCAAATAGGGCAGTTGCAGCAGAAAAAATGCGCTCATTTTGCTTGTTTGAGTTTGCTTAATTTGGCTTGGCCACTGAAATCGGCAGTGTTTTTGAGGAATGATTCTCTGAGTTTGGAGGAAATTTTTAATCTAGATTTTCGGGAATATTTTTTAGTTACTTTATCGGGTTGCGAAATTGCCGCTGGCGGAGTTAGCGGTGCTGGAGGAGATTTTGTGGGTTTGTCGGCCGGTTTGTTGTATGCTGGCACGTCTAGTGTGGTTAGCAGTCTTTGGAAGGTGAACGATGTTTCTACGCTGCTGCTGACGAGCAAGTTTTATGAAAATCTGGGACGGTTTTCTCGGTTGCAGGTGGGAGATGTGGCGATCGCACTGGGGGACGCTCAAAGGTGGCTGCGGGATTTGACTGGCGAGGAATTGGAGGTGTTGCTGGCTGATTTTCAACCTCAAATTTCGCAAATGTTCGATCGGCTTTCTCAAAGTTCTCGCCTGATTGCGGAGGCTTCTTTGCAGCAAATTCGCAACCGCAAACCCTATCCTTTTGCTAATCCTTATTATTGGGCGGCTTTTACTGCGGCTGGGGTTTAGTTATTAGTCATTTAAAAACCCGACACTAACAACTTATTTAAAGTTGTCAATGTCGGGCATAAATTAAACAAATTACAGCAAAAGTTTAGGACTTTTTGCCGAAAATTTGTTCTTTCAAGGCTTGAATTTCTTGACCTAATTGTTGCCGGTTGGACGATCGCAGCAAATAGCGGTAGATAAACCACCCGGTGTATCCGATACCAATTAGCTCGAATGTGGGTGCTAGCAGGGGGATGTCGTTGAGTTCATCTATTATCCCCAAAAGCACTTTCAAAGAGACAATCGAGGCTACAATTACACCGATAACAGTCAGAGGACTTTTGTACTGTTCGTAAAAGCTGCCGATGTAAGCGGGAAACTCGGACAAAATTGAGATAATTTGTTCTTTGATCTGCTGGGTCTGACTTGGCGGTTCTTCGGTAATTATGACTTTTGTTGTACCGCTTGAACTGTCTGCTTCATTTCCGGCAGGAATTTCGGTAATGATAACGGTTGTTTCTGGTTCGTTTGATGAAGTCATTTCTCCACTCGCAATAGTTGTTTGCTGGTTGGCGGCAGGTATTTCAACTGCTGCTGCGACTGTTTCAAGAGCCGGTATTTCGACTGCTGCAACCTCCCCGTCGGTTGGTTCAAGAGCCGACACTTCGCCTGTTTCTGAAGTCGGTATTTCGACTGCTGTAACTTCCACTGCTGGTTCGACAGTCGGCGTTTCGACTGTTTCGAGCGCAAGTTTTTCGACTTCTGAAACCTCTGCTGCTGATGGTTCAACAACCGGGGTTTCGATTGTTTCAATAGTCGGTGTTTCGACTTTTGAAACCTCCGCTGCTGACTGTTCTGTAGCAGAAGTTTCGGCGACTGTTTCTGCCTTTGGTTGTTCTGGGGTAGAAGTTTCGTCCGCGACACCAACAGCCGGCAAATTCAAGTTGCTAATGGCATCAAGCAAACGGGTTTTAGCCGTTCCTCGCTGGTGAAGGATTACCCAAGATTCTATCAGGTCGGGGCCGTGCATTGCACCTGTCAGAGCGGCTCTGAGCGATCGCATAATTAGCCCTTTGTTAAGATTTTTCTCTTTACTGAGCTTTTTAGTGATTTTCTGAGCTTCCGCTGATGTCAGGGACGAATGACTTTCCATAGCTTCTACAACTGCTTGTAAAGCCTGTGCCGCCCCTGTTTGCTGCAATTGTGCGAGTGCTTCTTCTTCGTATTCCACGGTGGTGGAGAAGAATACCTTACACATATCCACAGCATCGGTTAAGCGAACGAGACTCGGGCCGATTAAAGCAGCTATTTGTTCGAGCCAGGGGCGGTCTGCCTCCAAGTCAAACTCATAACCGCCTTTCTGCCACCAATAAGGTATCAGCAAATCTGTCAATTGCGGCACTGGCATTTTGTGCAGGTATTGACTGTTAAGCCAATTGAGTTTATCCCAGTCAAATTTTGCACCGGCTTTGTTGACTCGATAGAATGTAAATAATTCTGCTGCTTCCGACAGTGTAAATATTTCCTGCGTTGAATCCGGCGGAGTCCAACCGAGCAAAGTCATGTAATTGACTAAAGCTTCGGGGAGGTAGCCCATATCTTTGAAGTCAGAAATCGAGGTTACGCCGTCGCGTTTAGAAAGCTTTTGCCCTTGCGAGTTTAAAATCAGTGGCGTGTGGCCAAATTCTGGGATTGTCGCGCCCAAAGCTTCGTAGAGCAATATTTGTTTCGGAGTATTGCCGATGTGATCTTCGCCACGGATGACGTGGGTGATGGCCATGTCGATGTCATCGACAACTACTGCGAGGTTGTAGAGGGGTTGGCCGATGACACCGCCGCTGGATGCACGGGCAATTACCATATCGCCGCCGAGGTCGCTACCTTTCCAGGTTACGGTGTCGCGTACCATGTCGTTCCAAGAGATGGTGCGATCGTCGTCGATCATAAAGCGAATCACAGCTTGTCGCCCTTCGCCTTCAAAAGCTGCGCGCTCTTTGCTTGTCAAGTTGCGGTGGCGGTTGTCGTAGCGGGGGGCTTGTTTGTTGGCTTTTTGTGCTTCCCGCATTTCGTCGAGTTCTTCCGACGTGGTGTAGCAGCGGTAGGCGAGTCCATTGTCTAGAAGGGTTTGGACTGCTTTGCGGTATATTTCCAGACGCTGCGACTGAAAACTCGGGCCTTCGTCCCACTCCATACCCAGCCAGGTGAGTCCTTCGAGGATGTTATCGGTGTATTCGCTTTTAGAACGTTCTACGTCTGTGTCTTCTACCCGCAGGATGAATTTGCCACCTTGGTTGCGGGCAAACAGCCAGTTGAATACGGCGGTTCTGGCGGTACCGATGTGTAGGTTTCCGGTTGGACTGGGGGCTAGACGGACTCTGACATTCATGTAGATTTTTGCTTTTAGATTGGGGGCGATTTGCTGGTTGGGGGAATAGCTGATGTTTAAGACTTTAAATTTTATTATATTTTGTTGCCGAATTAACAGTTGTGCTTGGCAGGTGCTTTGCCTGGAATTGCTTGAGATTCGACTATAGGGCGATCGGGTGAAACTCTCCGGCATGGCAGGAGAGGGCATCTTGATGATAATAGCTTGCGGGTGGTCAAGACAGGATTCACCTTTGGGACTATTTTTCACACCCCAAATAACTGCTTTAGGAGTACCCAAGGCGCACCTGATAACTATTTATCCTTGTAAAATGTTTGTGTGCGATCGACGACATTAAAATATATTTCCCTATGTCTGCTGCTAAAACTGAGTTTTCCGAATCTGTTGCGCCCTCACCCGAGTCTGTTGCGCCTGCTTGGCAGATTGAGTTGCTGTACGACGGTGAATGTCCTCTGTGCGTGCGGGAGGTTAATTTCTTGAAAAAACAGGACGCGGGGCGAGGTTTAGTGTCGTTTGTGGATATTGCGGATGATAGCTACAACCCGGAGGCCCACGGCGGAATCGACTACGAAACGGCGATGGGGCGGATTCACGCGGTGTTACCCGACGGTACGACGGTTAAAAATGTGGAGGTTTTTCGCCGTACCTACGAGATTTTAGGTATGGGCTGGGTTTATGCTGTGACTAAGTTACCAGTGATCGGGGCGATCGCCAATTGGCTGTACGGAATTTGGGCTGACTGGCGGCTGAAGCTGACGGGAAGGCCGGATTTAGCAACAATTATGAGTTCACGAACTCAGCGGATCGAGTGCGAAAGTCAGGGCCGCTGCCGACCCAACTCGAAATGAGTCATATTTACTAAGTTCGATCGGCCTATCAGAAGATGTCAGCAGAAACAGACTGCAACTAACATTAAAGATGGACTACTATTAAAGGTCAAAAAAAATGCAAGATGCAGGCTATACAGTCTTCATGGGCTTCGGTGGTCTCTGGATACTTATGGGAATTGCTGCTGTGATTTTCCTATTAAAATCGGACGGTCAAAAACTTAGGTTTGGCAAATGGGGATTGCTAGTTGCGATTCCGATTCTCGTGCCCATCGTCCTGGTTTTGACATATCAGATCGCCCGACACTTTATTTCCTCACACCTTTGAGCGCTGCTGGGAGTCGCTCTTTAAATTTAATTATAGGCAAAGAGTTTGCGGAACTTGTTAGGAGAGTTCTAGGAAAGAGCAAGGAATATTAGGAGTCGTTGATGGGGGTGGAGTGGGTGCCACAACTTCGCGCTGGACTAGGCAGAAACTAGATACCATCCAAAAATTTGCTAACAAGCACTTTCCATTCAGGCAGATCGCGTATGTCAGTCAATGCTAAATCCCTCAACACATCTTTAGCTTGTTTATGGTAGCTTGTAAATTTTGAACGTAGAAGCTCTTCCTGCTCAAGCTTAGCATCACTAGAAAGGATAGAATTAACGGTTGCCAATAGTGCAAGAGTGATAACAACTGCGACCCCAGCCGCCGCCACATCAAAAATACCTGTAGGTGGAAGAAATGATTTAACAAACAAAAAGAGGCTGGAACCCGTTGTTTCAGCTAAAAATGTTGGCAGGATAGCGAGCGCAGCTTTAGAAGACAAAACTTTGCCAGTGTATAAGTAATACAAAGACCCTATGGCAACTGCCTGTGTTGCGGTAATAAATGCTGCGCTGCCCGGAATAAATGCTTGACCTGCCACTGCTATCAAAGCTACCGCAATTATTTTGACTCCATAAGACTGCTTTTCAGCCATGTGTCTTGCTAGCAGCAGGTCTTTTCCCTTTTTTTCAAGAAATTCCTCAATGGCACTGCGTAGCGGAAAAACTCCTCTAATATCCATCTTGGGATTACGGCTTTTAGGATCGTAACCCTTCGTACAAGTTGGATAAATCTTGTCTACCTTTAAATCGTTTTTCCACTGATTGACTACATCGTCTACAACCGTTGGATCGAGATCATCCCACTCATCAATTTTGTTAAGAACAACAAAAAATGAATCACAATGCTGCCTCAAGTCATCTAGGCTTTTCTTTTGTGAAGCATCTGATGAACCAGTTACTACAAAAATGCCAACATCAATATGCCTCAAAAAATTCTTGGTGACTTCACTATTCTCTGCACGCACATCGTCAAGACCTGGTGAGTCAATTAAATAAACCTTTTCATCAAGTTTTAGAATTGTTAAATCTTTAGTAACGCCCGAAACTGCTCCTACCTTGGCAATTTCTAAAGCTTTTCTTCGGCTCAGTTTCAACAAAGCATTAATGAGTGAGCTTTTGCCAGAACTTACCTTGCCGATAATCGCAATGTTGAGGGATTGGGATAAATCAGGTGCTTGTTCAACAAATTTCGCTTGTACTCGGTCAAAAAAGCTCTTTTCGTCTAACCCGTCGAAGGCTGAGTCACGCATTTTCCCTCCTCCTCTAATATCGTTTACGCAAATGATTGCTATAAATGGGTTTTGGTAAGCATTCTCCTAATCAACCCGTGATGTATAGCAATCCTAAATCATTATCATGAGTACGGTACAATTATATGCAATACTTGATTATGACAAAAAAAATGAATAA
>NZ_JAUBQX010000093.1:0-12141 GCF_036701505.1 Microcoleus sp. Pol11C2 | reverse complement strand
TAAGTTTTAGCTGTTGATTGATGACAAAAAGCGCTCCTAGTAATAGGGGCGCTTTTTGTTTGGGAAAAAATATTTTTCTAGAACTGTTTCTATTCGTTAAATCCCTTAAATCCGTTACCCCCCTTACCTCCGTTACATCCATCCGTGGCCTTCCTTCTTGCTTTTTACTTATTTTTTCTTCCTTTATTCTTTAATTTTTTATGATTACTATAGAATATAGCCACTAGGTTGATTGAGATACTGTGACATACTCCACGGGCGAAATCTTATATTATGGTCTAGGATTCCAATAGTCAGATTCAGAATATGTTGGGCTTGCTATAAAGTTTGCGCGAGCAGCAATGCAATTGTGTCAATTCCAGAATCTAACCATAGACAAATGTAGCTGATCAGGAGTCGCTCCTCACCGTCCCAAGCGCTCTATCTGTAAGGAGTCCCCAGGATGAGTATCAGTCAGAGCGAGTTAGTCACAATTCAGCACAATTTCGCCAAAGCTAACCCAAACTGTGGCGCGCGCATCGTCAAGGTTAAAATCGGGGATGACTGGATTGACAAGTGCTTTTTGCAATATTGCCCGCGCTGCAAGAGAAGATTACCAGAAAGGCTTAAACCGTGGGGGATTGAATCTTGCCGCGTACCGAGCTGCGGTTATCAGCGGCGAGTCTATACGCGGGATGAATGGTTAACTTGGCTCAAGCGTTGAGTTCGCTTAAAAGCGATCGCCCGATCGGCTCCTGGCGTTGCCCGAAAAATCCCCCAAACTGCAACCGCGGCGTGTCTTAAATCCTTGATATATTGATAGTTCCAGCACTTCCTACACTCTCGCCACACTCTCACAGGTTAGACTATACAAAATGTGTGTTATGTAGAGTGCAAGCTTCAAAAAGAACGCAGTTACAAGCCTTTCAAGTGCGGAAAACAGTCGAGGTTTTATGGTGAATTGTAGAGGGGGACGGCCGACAAATCTAGAACTCCGGGACAGGGAATACTTGCTAGAATCCGAGATAACACGCTTGTTAGCGGCGACAAAGGCAAATAAAGATAGTTTTATCGCTACTCGGAATTACTTAATTATACTACTAAGTTACCGCCACGGCCTCCGCATCAGTGAATTAATAGGATTGAAGTGGGAGCAAGTCGAGCTCGAAGAAGCGCGCATCCACATCAAGCGGCTAAAAGGCAGCAACTCTGGAGTTCATCCGATGGCCGCCGATGAATGCCGTTACTGTTCCAAATTGCGATCGCGCCAACCGACAAAATCACCTTGGATTTTCACTAGCCGCACGGGGTTAGCGCTTACCCGCGATGGCGTGACAAAAGCACTCGCTGCGGTTTGCGCGATCGCCAAACTCGAAATACCTTTTCACCACCATATGCTCCGGCACAGTTGCGGCTACGCTTTGACCGCCCAAGGCAACGACACTCGACTGATACAGGAATATCTGGGGCATCGGTCAATCGAACATACTGTGAGATATACCGCACTTGACCCGGCGAGGTTTAAAACGTTATGGGAAAAATGACACCGCGCCAAGCTGTTACAGAATACTTTTTTCGGCGGCTTCTATTCTGTAACAAATCCGATCGCATTTTTTACATTTTGCTGATTGCCGTCGGCGTATCAATTGGTATGTTGCTGCCAAGGTAAGGTCAAATGCTTTATAAAGGATACTCGATAGAGATTTGGAAGTCGGAATGGATCGGAAAGAAAATAAACGGTCTTTGGTATTGTCTCCATGGCTACTCTTATCTAGAAGTTGATAAATGGGCGACAAAGTATAAATACGTGGCGTTAGTTGACGAGATTAACTCGCAACGCTCGCGAGAAATTTGGGGAGGGTCTACGCCATTAATTGCGCTCGATTTGGCAAAATTCAGCATAGACTTAGACCTTGCCAACTATCAGCGCTGGACAATTTCAGAGATGGAGAGCCGATGGAAAAAATATCGTTTAAAAGAGCGTTTAGAGCGGCTATCAGGAAATACTTAAATACTACTTTTCCTCGCGAGGCTAGCCGCGCCAAAGTAGAAATAGAAAAACTTATCAACGCGACGACAGAACCAAACGCGCGCGAAACGATTGACTCAGTTCTTGCAGAGTTTGGAATGCTGACGGGATGGCTGGAAAATCACTTTACACCCGGCTCGCTGTTCACCGATCGCGGTTGGGTGTTTGGATGGTATCACCCGGAACAATTGCAAGCGAGGCGTTTGCCCGTGAAACTTTCGGCGACCTACTTCAAGGGCACATTTAGAAAAATAGAAGTTACAGAAAACCGCGACGGGTTTCGAGTCGCTGAGCCTTTGCCTTTTGTCGATGGGTTCCCCGTTGAAATCCCAGCGGAAAAAACTCATTTGCTCGCGCGTTACGGTTGGGCCGCTGCTGTACCGCTGCAATGGCATCGCGAGTCTGACGGTCTCTTAGTCGATCGCACAATTCTTAGTTGCGGCTTCGCTATCGCTTGGAAGTGGTGGCCCGCTGCAACTAATTATTACGCAAAATATCCGCCCTCGCCTCTGCTGGAAGATTGCAGAATTGAGACCGGATCCGACTTGTATTTACGAGCACGCGACAGTTGGTTGGCATAAAGTGCGATCGCCCGCAGCGACTAACTCTTCTCCAAACACCGACGAATGACTTCGCGAACGTCGGTCGGTTTGTAGCCAAGCTGGATTTTCTGGCCGGTGTCTGTCCTGATGTTTAGCTCGCGGTTTTTCTGTGCGAGCCGGGAGTTGAAAATAATAAACCACGCGGGATAAACCCTAACTTTTGGTTTAGTCGATCGCGCTTCTTCACCGTGCACCAACCGCAAGATTCGGGACTTGCTCAACTCGGCGGCGCGCTCTACTAACTCGGTCGCCGCAGCCTTCGAGTTGGCGAAAGCTTTCATCTGGCCGCCTTTGCCGATTTTTGCATCGGTAGTGCGATCGCCCATCAAGGCAACGGCGTAATGGCCTCCGTAGGTGTAACCGTTTTCGCCGCCCGCTGCTGCCAAAACATTCTCCCAGGTGCACTTGCTGCGGTGGATGTTCGGGATTGTCAGGAATGGACTTGGCGGCTCTCTACCTCCCAGCTTCTTAACTAATTTGACCGGTTCATAGGGCCGCTTACCCGACAGCCTCCAATGGATCTGAACCGACACCGGCGCAACGTGCTGCTCCACGTAGTCCCCGTAAGGATACCCGACAATTTGAGCCAAGTCAGCGCGGGACAGCTCGGCTCGGATGAGTTGCTGAATAGCTGGCAACAGACTAGCTTGCAGCGCAATAAACGGCTGCGAGCCAGAAATTGTTATCTTGATTGGATCGTCTTCTTTGTCAAGCGTGAGTTCGTAAACGTCAAAGTGAGACTGCTCAGAGGGCTTAGTGCTCGATTGCCCGTCAATGCGGGTAAAGGTAATGTCACTTTTGGCTAGTATCCGCGCGACTTTTGCTTGCGTTCGTTCATCCGTCATAGTTGAGGCTCCGGGGTTTAGGCATACACAACAAAGCGGCGGATAACGGCTTCTTTGCTTCCCTCTCCAAAACCTTCGCCGAAATTCTGTAAAAAGTTGCCGAGGGCGGCATTATTCTCTTCGACTGCTTCATAGAACTCTTCAACTTTATCGCTGATAACAAGCGGTTTGCCGGTTCCCCACGAGGCGATCGCTTTATCAATCCAAGGAATCCCAGTCTTGACATTCTGTTTTGCCCACTTGCGGAAATTCATAAACCCGATCGAGAACAAAGCTTGCCTTGCCAGCCTGAAAATCGCCCAGCCGATCGTGCTCAACTCTTCCAATATTTCCTCGCCGGTGTCCGACTCGTCCTCTAAAACTAGAAATAGCGTTCGCATTGCATTTCTATCTACTCTCAATTTGGGGAGCTTGTCCCCGCCAATAATTAAGTTGGCGAGTGTTCGTCCGAGCGATTCCCCGGCCACACCTGCAAAATTGATAAATCCCTGATTGAGTTCTTTTAGCAACTGATCGTCTGATTTGTTGAAATCGAAATTGTAGATAACCTCCCCAGCAGAGACAGCACCTTGAACGAGGCCCGGCATGATGCCGGCGAGAGTTATTCCACCGATGGCGCCGCCACTGGCGATCGCAGACGCCAGCGCTGCTACCCCGCCAGCGACAGCCCCGACAACCACCCCGCCAATCAGCACGACGGCGACAGCACCAGCCGCGACGGCGATAGGATCTTCTTTGAGCCAGTTTTCAAATATTTTCCAGTCGCCTCGACCAATTGCTGAGAATAGCTCCTTGGCTCCGTTGACCATGTTGCCGAGCAAGTTTTTGATGTTCAACAGCCCCCGCGAAAGTATGTTCCCGATCGAGCTCCCAATATCTGAAAACCATTTGCCAACCTTTACGCCCAAGGTGATAGCAATGCTGGAATTTTCTACAGTTACGCCGGCCGGTGGATTCATAATTTAGGATTCCTTTTTGTTTGGGTAATTCGTTTGAGCTTTTTGTTTTTAGCTTCCGGCGGTTTAGTTGATGTCGTAGAGCCGCTAAAATCGACTTCCCATTCTTCTATATAATTCTCTAAATTGCCGACTCCTACAGTTTTTAAAATATTCACCCGATCCATTGCCATCTCGCGCCGAAGTTGGCGCACATCATCCCTGACTATCCGCCCGAGATATACCTTGATATCGCCTTGAGTAATTGCCGCAACTTTAACCATTATTCCTGCCAGGTAAATTTGCTTCGATATTTTCTAATATGTCCTTTATTGAGCGACTGCGTGGGTGAACGTCAACGGTTTTTATCTTGTTCCTCTTAACTTGCAAAAAAGTTGGCAACAGTTTTTCGGTCGCCTCATCCGTATTCAAATCTATTTGCCGTTCGTTACCTTCTCCGAAACCCTTCCCTATTTGAATTTGTACATTGTAAGGAGTATCGACTGTCTCAATCTTGGGAATCAGCTCAACTCCTAAGCTGTCAAGAATTGCATTTAACCTGTACACTGCATCGGCTAACCCTACCATTGTTTGAGTCGCTGCAAAGCCGTTTCGGATGTCCATATTTGTAGAGACATTCCCGTCATCTTTTACTTCCAGTAATGCTTCTGCTACTGCCGAAGCCCAACCCGTGGCGTTTAAATATTTAGCCTTAAATTCTTGGTCGCCGGCTTTTGCCGCGTCCGCATCTTTGATATTCACGCGCGGCTCGAATATCATGCCGTGCGCCATCATCCGAACGACGGATTGAAGTATTTCGTATGCAGTTTTGTTTTTTGTCACAGCAGCCGGATCGCACCCTGGCGCCATAAAAGTATTGGCTATCGGGAATCCATCTTTCAAGAATCGGGCAATATCTACAAACTCTCGAAATTCTTCTAATATATCTAGAACTTCTTCACAGCAATTTTGCATAGGTGGCTTGTTTCCTGTTGGTAAAAAAGGTTGATTTTTAGCTTTCCCTAGTCTTATTATCTTAACTGGCACTAATTTGTACTGAGTGGCAGTAGGCAATCCCATATTTAAAGACTTATTTCTGCATTCTATATATCCCTTTATACTGCTTAAAGGTCCGTAAAGAATTAACGCGGCTGTATCTCCTGAAGGTATGCTAAAACCGTTTGATGATAGCGGGGGATATTGACTTACTTTCTTTCCGTTGTAAAGCCTGCTGCCTGTCGCTGTAACAGTTGCGCCGTGAGACCAAAATGTTACGAAGAAAGAACCGCAACTGTGGCCACTAGCTTCTTTGGAAGCGTAAACATATCTAGATTCTATCCCAATTGTTTCGCCATTGCTGCAAGCGCTAGATCCTTTCTGATTGACTTCTACACTGTAAGGCAAGGAGTTTGGTGGAGATAATATATTGTCCGGGAGCGCTCCTAAATTGATTTTCCAATGAGAGAACCAAGAATTTGTAAAAAAAAGCGAACCCCAAGGGTAACTTGTATTAATATCAACAAATCCGTCACATATTACATATGCCGTTTCTAATGTAGACGGAATCTCTATACCTGCGGGGATTTTTCCATCTGGCACTGGCGGATCGGGTGGTGCGGACGGCTCTGGCAGCTCGCAACCAGGATCGGGGTAACTTCTTTGAGCGACAATTATTCCAAAAATTGACTTAACTTCGGTGACGATACAGTCGCGAGCTTCAACATCTACAGAAAAGCCACCGATTCCAATATGGATCGTACCTCCCTCTCTCCCCCACGTTACCTCCTGCCCTGCGATACCGAGAGTAATTGCGCCGCCAAAATCAGTGGTTGCACCAATTTTGGCGATGCCTAAATTGATTTCGATTCCTGCTGCTTCAGGGCTTACTGTTACGGTACTTTCTCCACCTCTACCTATTCGTCGGGTGATGACAACTTCTTGTTCTTCGGTGTTGAATTCAATTTTACTCATAGATTATTGATTTGTTTTTGGTTTTTGCCCGATTGTTAATGTCAGTCAAATTATCCAAAACGCTTAAGCGAGAATTCTATAAAGCCTAGTCCGCTGATTGCTATGTCGAAACTCGGCTTGACTTCCAATCCTCTGCTACCATTTCCTGTGGGCGATCTAAAAGTCAAAGTATTGCTATCGCTACCGTTATGCTGCTGAAGCGTCATAAAAACTTCGGCCGGCGTTCCGCCAGCTTTCCAGCCTATACCCCCTGGCAAATCGCAGTGTCCGCCCATCTGCCAATGGCTGTACGTGTTAGTGCCGTCGTTGTATTGATAATTGACAGTCAGTCGGTACGACCGCACTTCACCATAAGCAAAAGGAATCACAAGTCCGGGTACCACGTACCAGGTATTGGCGACCCAATTGACTCCCGCTGTTATTTTCAAGACAATATCTTTTTCAAAATACGGCGTTTTTACAGGCTTTATAAAAACCTTGCTCCCGTCAATACTTTCGTTGGAAGTTTTGTCTACTTTTCCGGCGAGGCTTCCTGCTACAGTTGCGGCAAAATTCGGATCGTTTCCAAGCGCCGCTCCTAGTTCGACAATTGTGTCGAGCGTTGCTTGAGTGGCTCCGCCGAGCAATTCAGAGATAGCCGCGCTTATTTGTGCTGGCGTGGCAAAAGTTGACATCGGGATTTGCTCGACTACTCCCGTTCCCGACGTTCTCCCCAGCAGCGTGCCGCCCAGCAAGTTAACAAGCCTTCCCTCCACTGCCAGTTCGAGCGTTGCCAGTTGCAGCCTCAATTGTTCAACCTCGTCATTTTTTTTTGAGTCGCCGGCGATCGGGTTGACATCAAGAAATATCGTGCCCTGGGCTGTGATTCTGTCCCCGGCTTGCGGAAGCGTGGAACCCGTAGCGGCGTCTGCTATAAACTGAATCCCGATCGCGCATCCCCGCCCCGGCGCAAAGTCCTCCATTTGGGTGATGTAGGGAAGCAATTTCAAAGTATTGACTTGATTCCCCGAATTCTGGATGACTTCGGTATTTAACCAAATCCAGTCACTTGTCGGCGTAGTTTTGCCGTAAATCAAAAGCTGACATTTTGGATAGGCAGATTGCAGTTTTTGCATTTCTGTCACCCGGTCGCGAAGTGTCGACGTTCGTTTGACATCGGCGGCAGGCGTTTGAGTTCCCAGCGAAGGCAGATAGTAAGTCAGCGCTAAACTGCGGATTAAAACCGCAACGCCGACATTTTCCCACGTCAAATGTTGAGTCTCGGCCGATGGCAGGTCGAGCGACGCGACGTAAGCCGCCAGCGCAGCCTTGGCCGGTGCCGCGAGCGCGTCCACGTCCAAAATTGTTTGGATGCTGCTGTTATTTTTGATTGGCTCGACGAGCGAGTGAAAAGTATAGTCAGCCATTTAAAAGTTCTCCTGATGGTGTCTTACAGCAAGTAAGACGCTGCGTTGATTGCGATTCCCGTAGACGTGGATTGCTTGGTATAAGGAATGGAAAAAGAACCTGTTAACAAGTTTCGATTTAAGTTTAAGCTCGCTGTCACGTTTTGAAGCTTCTGCGGATTTTTGCTCAAATCATTCTGCAAGGTTACGAGCTTGTTAACAACTTGAATAAAATAATTAATCGCCAAAGGAGCGGTAAAAGTCCCACCGGTGCCGGGAGTAAAACTACCCGTAGGAAAACTACCCGTGTCCGGGTCGCCAGTAAATACTAAATTTAGCGGGTCATTAATTTTTGTCGGGACAGAGAAGTTCCCCGAAAAAATTAGGGTGTCCGAGTCGTATGTCCCAGAAAAGAAATTAGTAGTATTTCCGCCTACTGCCTCTAAAGATTGGAAGTATTCAATTAATTGTAGAAACTGACCCTCTGTGGTGGTGGCCGCAATTGTCGCTCCCTCACCTGCGGTGATACTTGCCATGTTTTATTTCTGCTTTTATTGAGATTGTAACCTCTTAAATAATACTTCATCTTGCTACTGCAAGCAGACTGGTAACACCTTAAGGTGCTACCAGTCTGGCCTCTAATTTATTTTAGCTCAAACCCTTGCCACGTAAGGGATTGACGCGCTAGAGTTGAGAGACACTTTTAAAGATAAAAACACATGGCAGCACTAGCAAACGACGCAATCATCTCTACAACTGTGGAGGATGCTTTGCTTGAAATTCTAGGGATGGTTGCAGCGCTCCAAGCTGATACCACCAAAAACCCGCAGAATAGAACGATGATTACCTCTTTTACTCAGAACGAATTAACCGGAGCTATTACAGTGGCACTGACAATTCCTTCGACTGTTACGCATACCGCAGCCGGAAGGGTTGCTAACGCGACAGAATTGTTTCTTTAAATTTGTTTTTCAATTGCTGCCCTCGCAGCAATAGTTAGTGATATAAAACATCGAGTCAATTCTGCTTGATAGTTTAGATTTAGAAAGGATTAAGAAATGGCAACAGCACCGCAAACAGCAGAACAGGCGAAAAAGGAACTTGACGAAGTTACGGAAAAGAAAGGCACCCAGAGGGTCTTGGTACAAGCTTATCTAGAACCGACTTCCTATATCAACTTCTACGTTAGAGAGGACTTCTACAACTACTACGGGGTAAAAACTGTAGTTACTTCCACTGCGACAAAAGCCGAACCGAAAAGACCAGCCCCGACAGGTACGCCGAAAATCACCAACAAAGGCAACGGGGTTTCCTACTCTAACAAGGGGCAGAAACTCCCAGACAAAAAGATTAAAGTTCCCACAACCGGCGGCGATGCACCGCTGGTCAATTCTAAAACTACCAAGCGCAAAAAGTGGATGACATTTAGGGTTCCAACCTATATGTCCTCGGCTGCCATTGCTCTTTGGATCAATACCGCTTTCGACGCTACCCGCAGACCGACTTATTTCATGTTAGAAAGCGGAACGAGAGTCAACATAGACCCGACTCTGGTAGAAGCAGCAAAACTTAAACCGCTGGCATCTTTCAAAACTGAGTAATGTCGACTCCGACTTTTTCGGGTCAATTTTATCGAGATGTAAATTGGGAAGTCGAGCCGATTCGCTTCCCCATAGATTTATATTTGCCGCTGGTCTTGGTTCTCGTTTCGTCAGCAACTGCTAAGAAGTCGTGGCGAGTTGCCGGGGAGTTGGTGCAGACTTTTGGGACGCTCGGGGAATTAGATATTGAAGGTCGGTCTACTATTTTGCCTCTCAATGCTTGGAAATTGATAGATTTTCCTGAAGTTGAAGGGCAAGAGTATTACTCCTTAAAATTCTATCCTAAGCCCTGGATAGAATCTTTTGAGGTTCAAGTGAGGCAATCTTTGTAAATGCAAACTGCTACATTTATTTCGCTTTGCCTCGGCATCATGTCGGGGCTGCTGTCGCTTTGGGTGGCGAACAACTCGGGCATTAGAAGGTTGGTTATTATTCAGAAAAGGCTCGACGCTTCAATGGGTTTGATAGTGTCTTTGCAATCGCGAGTTAATGATTTAGAGAAATTTGGCTCGGTAACTCACGGCTACCATATCAGAGACGCATCATCAAATATTGAAAAATATTTTAGAGATAGTTATGACGACCGCGACACCGGATTCTAATCAATATTAATCATGCTTGATATCAAGTCTTACAGGGCGATAGTTTTTACTATTTGTTTTATCTGTTCATCTATCACGGTTGGCGGTATCGTGCTGGCAAACTAGGACAGGAAAATGCCCCAAGAATTAAATAATTTGGCATCCCTGTGCGCTGGGTCGCTAATTGGTCTGCTGGCTCCATCACCCAGGAAGAATGAAGAATGAAAATTTTAAGCGTTCGCCAGTTCTCGCAGTTGGACAATGTTTATCACCCAGAGGGAACGTGCAACCTGACATCGGCGGCAATGTGCCTCGATTACCACGGCATCAGGCCGAAAAACTCAGCGCGGCAGTTAGAGGACGAGCTGTTCGAGTACGTCTACGACAACAAACTAAGCCGCCATTCTGCAGAGGATATTGCGAAGGTTATCCGCGCCTTTGGTTGCCAAGACGACTTCACCTGGCGCGGGTCGATCGACTCAATCAAGGAATCGATCGACAACAACAACCCCGTCATCATTCACGGGATGTTCACCCGGTCGGGTCACATAATCGTCGGGCGCGGCTACAACAAGCAGGGCTTGGTAGTGAACGATCCATACGGCGAATACCCTTATGTTGGAGATTGTGCCGGATTGAGCGGCGCGGGATTAACTTACAGTTACGGACTTATCCAAAAGACTTGCGCGTATGACGGCGAGTTTTGGGTGCATCACGTTTCGAGGTAATCACTCGGCAACTACCAAGTAATGCGGCCGCTCCAACTGCGGATGCGATCGCAAATCTCGACTGCCGGAACTCCGGCGGCCGCAAGTTCCATCACTTCGGCCGCTCTTGACTGTGCCAGAACATTCCCGGTGTTGCCGCCGGGGATGTGCAGGTGCTTCATCTTTTTTCCAGCGCGGTAACTGAATCGGAAATATTCGCCGCTGCGGGCCGTACCTCGGGCCCGGTAAGTCGCGACGGGCCCTGATACAGAATCAAATTCACCGTGCTGGCAATTTGATTCTGTATCAGCCTCGACACCGGGATTTATAACGGTTTCACTGTGCGGGTAATTTGATTCTGTATCAAACCTGGTAGGGATTTCTGCTGATTCTGTATCAGCGAGCGCGGGCATTGATACAGAATCAACAGTGTCGGGGACGGGTGGCAATTCCTCCACCGGTGCGATCGCCCCCGGCAACACAGTATCGATCGGCGCTGATACCTTCACCATGTCGCCGGGATGGATATAGGCCCAATCGTTGGCGCGCTCGTTCCAGAAACGAGCCGTGCCTTGAGTCGGATGTACTCCCTCGACTTGCACAACCTCGCCTTTTTTCCAGTAAGCCGCGTGGGGAGTTTTTCGCAGCAGTCTTATCCAGTCGCCTGCCTTGACCTTGTGCGGTGCTGTGTCAAGCGGTTGGAGGGTGTCAAATATTGATAATTGTGTCTGCATGATGTTGAGGTGTTGCAGTTTGCGGCGCTACAGATAAATTGGCTCTCATGGCAGAGCATTTATGTGTAGCTGAATTTCGGGATGTACTCAAATGCAAAAACCAGGCCTAGAAAAAGGTCTGGTTTTGCTGGTGGGGTCAAGTCCCTTCTGTTTCGCTTTCACCCTCGCCCAAGAGAGAAAGAATTTCTAATTCTAAATTTCTCATCTGATCGAGGACTTGGCCGTGGTGGTCTTGCGCGGCTTTCAATCGAGCTCGAAGTCGTTCTTCGTGGCTCTCCACGTATGCCAGGTGGGAGCGCTGCAACTGCCTCAACTGGCTTAAGATTTTCCCAAAATGTGGCGCTCCTGAGTTGTTAGAACCTTCCTGGTTTCGATGTACCCTCTCGCTATCTGTCTGAGTAATTCCGTTCGGGATGTCATCCCCATCTCTTTCGCTTTGTCTTCCAGCGCTTCCCAGTCCTCTGGTTCCAGCCGTACCGTCGCATTCACCGTTGTTTTCTTTTCCCGGCCCTGATTCCGATTTTCCATAGTTTCTAGCCATACAGAAATATCCTCAATTATTGCACGTGCTATCCTTGACACTTATCTTAGCACGTGCAATTATGAGAGTGTGCTGTTGCACGTGCAAGTGCAGAGCATACCCCAACGTAAAGAGGGCGGGCGATCCTACTCTCGCCCTTTCTTGAAAATCATGGAACTATAGCAATCCTAAATGATTTTCTATATTTATAAACAATCCTAAATAATTTTCTGTGTGTAAGTATATTGACGT
>NZ_JAUBQX010000092.1:0-12543 GCF_036701505.1 Microcoleus sp. Pol11C2 | reverse complement strand
CGCTTTTATCAACAAGGTATGGGGGCTGCAACCCTTATTCGGTCTATCTCCTAGACCTTTTTGTCACCCCCCCAGCTCTGAGATACAAACTCTACATATAAAATGTTGCTGATAAATCGGTGAAATTTTATATGGTAAAATAGAGAGTTTTTTTCGGATAAAACTGGCTCAAATATATATTCATACAATTTGCAAGCTAAGTTGAATTTTTTATGATAAACAGCTACTTTTATGCGATCCTTAAAATTTATCAATATCTCAGCTATTACCTTTTGACCCTTGGGATATTTAAGAAGGTTTCGACCTTTTAATTCGCCACCTTGTAGCTTATATTTTTGAATTATATTATTTACATATTCTGTAGCTTCTTCATGCTTAAGTGCTACACTTGCATAAGCAAAAACAGTGTCTTTTTTGTCAAGAAGATCGTTACCAGTGAAACCTGATTCATCGCAGTAAATTTCTTGAAGGGTTTCTTTCATAGGGATTCTTTATTTAATTGTAAGGATTGTGTATTACCAGTTATTTTGGTAAGATAACCTGAAATTACAGAAGCATACCACTTCAGAAATGAAACTTAACAGCCCCTTTTCACAAATGAGAATTAACAATAATACAGAACTTGGTATTTGAGTAAGCTCAGAAAAACAGCTTGCTATAATAAGACTGTGTGAGCGCTCGCACTTTTCCCCAACTTTTCCAGAATCTCAGGCCACACGCCCGTAACACGATCGCACGAAACGCCGCCTATAATCTAAACTAGCCCCACTCTCATCAATTGAGCAACCGCCATGAATCAGGACAAGGAAAAAATTACCTATTCAGAGAAAACAGAACGCCTCAGAGTTATCGGTCAGTTTATCAAAACTGTGACACCGATGATTTGGACGATCGTAATTTTAGTAGTCATCATTCCCCTATTAGGTAACTTTCTAATTTCCCAGTCCCTAACCAATACCGGAACCACAGCAGTTGTCGTCTCCCCGCCGCACGATTTTAGCAAAGTCAACCAAGACATTAAAAACGCTATCCAACAATCCCATACAACAGCCGAAACTTTCGCATCAAAAGAATTGGACAAATGGGAAACCGAAGTAATTGCACGAGTAGACAATAGCTTCCTGGATTGGTACTTCGATTACTTCAATCAAAAAAAGATGGAGTTTACCGTACCTTTTAATTTCGTGAAATCGGCCGTACTTAACAGATTTGATATGACAGCAGCTTCTCAATCTGTTTCCGAAAAATTAACCGAAGACTTTCAAAGAGAATTTGCTAACCGAGTGCTGGTACCCAAAAACGCTCAACTGCGATTTCAATTAATCACTCAAGATACTGCTAACTTGTATATATCAGAAGTTAGCAAGAATGTGAAAGTAGTTCAAAACAATTATAACATACCGCAAGTACAGTGGGACAAATACCTGAACGATATTGCCACCACTATTAGCGACAAAGGAAATGTCTCGAATTTATCATTAAAAGTATTAGTTGGCGGTAGCGGTTACTTGGTTGCTAAACCCTTAATTTTGGGAGTCGCAGCTAAAGTTGGTAGTAAGGTTACGGCAAAAGTTGCCAGCAAAGCCGCCGCCAAGGTAGCCACAAAAACAGGCGGTACAGTTGCTAGTCAGTTGGGAGTAAGTTTAATCGACCCGATTGTTGGCATCGGAATTATCATTTGGGATTTGTGGGATTACAATCACACAGTCAAAGTAGAAAGACCGATTTTGCGGGCACACATTGTAGAATACTTGAAAGATGTCAAAAAGTCCTTGCTCACAAATCCTGAAAGCGGGATTATGGCAGCAATTTATCAGTTGGAAAGCGGTCTTCTCAAGTCACTTTAATTATTTAAATCGCGTCTGAATAATGTGTGTAAATCCCCGAAAAGGGGTAATATCCGCTGCAAGAAGGAAAGGGGTAGACCATTAGTTAGTGCCAGCAGCGGGCGCTCCGACTCGCTACTGTGCGCGATCGAACACCCGACTGTGGGCGATCGCGCTCATGTAGAAAAAAATTAATGTTAAACGAGGCAAAAGAAGAGAGGATAGGGGGACAAAAAGAAGATTTTCCTGTATTTACCATAATAAATATTTTCCGTAACTGAAAAGAAAACAAGCTGTTAGACTCATATTACACGGATTTAGTTGGCGCCACTTTTAAAAAATTAGCTGTCGATTAATTATGAGTTTCTGGACTTGTGGCAGTTGCAGCAAAAAAAATTAAAAGTTCCCGTTGACCGAGGTTGAGTTCGCGCGGGAGTGCGTTTTACAGAGGAAGATCTACGACGAGGTTTGTACAGAATTGCTGAAGTATTGGACGGAGTTGTTTTAGTTCAAAAAGGCATAACTTCTAAGCCGGAAGTTTTGTTGGCTTGGTCGAAATTGTGGCAAGAAATCGAACCGTTGATGAAATAGTCGAAAGTCAAGGATCGAGTCGGCAGTTGCGATCGCCCCCACAGACTAAAATCAACTAAAATTGCAAGTATTGGTCGAGCGACCCCCGTTGCTAGACTATATTTGCATTCAAGGTTTGCTATACTCCAAAAATAGACACATATTAACCTTTGGAAAATTAATAGGCCGGAGCTATGACATCCTATGCAACCTCTACAGCAAGAGCCGAGATGAGTGAGATCCGGCGCTTGAAAAACATACTGCCCCCAGAACTCCAAAGTTGGGTAACAGTAGAAAAAACAATAGAAGTTAATCCTACCCTGATCCGGAGCGAAGAAATAGGCAAAGACCAGGTAGAAATCCAAATAGACCTGATCCGCTGGGAACAGCTAGCAATGGATCAGCGGAACCTCCTATTTTGGCACGAAGTCGCCAGAATCCAAAACGACACCATCCCCAGAGACGGTTGGGAAATGGCAGCCCTCGCCATTGGTTTAGGTGGCGCCGTCGGCGAACTTTGGGTGCAAGACGGCTTGCTGCTGTTACTAGCCCTATCCCTGTGTGGCGTCTCCGGCTGGAGACTTTTCCAAAAAAACAACGGAGAGAAAAGTTTAAAAGAAGCAGTAGACGCCGACGAAAAAGCCCTAGCCCTAGCCACCCGCTTCGGCTACACTCTCCCAAACGCCTACAAAAGCCTCGGCAGCGCCTTAAAAACCTTAATCGAGCAAACCTCCAAAAAACAGCAGCGGGCTAAATACGAAGCTCGTCTCCAGGCCCTCAAACGCAACGCAGCCAAAGCCAAAGCCAAAGTCAAACCCATCACCCGCGAAACCTCCCAGTCAGAAAACGTCTACAATTCTTAACCTCATCCCCCGACGCTTGTTACGGGGGTTTTCCAGTTAACGGTTAACTGTTGACTTCTGTGTTAGCTGTTAACTGTTAACTGCGGTGGCCCGGTGCAAGAAAGGCACGAAAATTATTAACGACCAGATTAATCGGCCTGAATCCACAAAAATCTTGATTCCGATGTCAAAGTTTGGCAGCGACTGCGTTCAAAAATCTTTGGGCCAAAACTGGCACTGGTAGACTCAAGTCTATTTTTGCCTTTGATATCACTCTCGGCGGGCGAGTTTGCAGGCTAGCTTTATAAAGTTTTTATAAAGCTAGCCTAAGGAGGAGTTGCTAGGACAGAATAGGCTAAAGACATCAGCTTGAAATTTGAAACTAGGACTTCATGGTCAGTCACACCCCAGAGGCAGATTTTCGGGTTACGTACTTGGACGAGATTCCCTCAGTTCACATACCCGTGCGCTTGAGCGTACTTGAAGCTGTAAACTTCAAGACAACCTGCCAGCAACTTTTTTCGGAAAGCACCACCGTTCCCAGCAAGATTGTCCTAGACTTCAGTCAGACGACATTCATCGACAGTAGCGGGATCGGTGCTTTAGTCAGCAATCTGAAATTTGCCAAACAGCGTGGTAGCGACTTGGTGCTCCGAAGCCTCAAGCCGCAGGTGATGGCAGTATTTGCTCTCACCAGCCTAGATCAAGTGCTGACGATCGAGCAGCCCTCTGCAACCTCAACTCCCACAGAGACCAACCCCTCGGACAATCAGCTACCCATGACCCACCCCTCAGTGCAATCGTGGGTGAAGCGGCTGATAGACATTGTTGGGGCAATAGTCGGTTTGATGATTACAGGAATTTTGCTCGTACCCATAGCTGCAGCTATCACTATCAACGATCCAGGTCCGATATTTTTTGGTCAAACCCGCTGTGGCTGGATGGGTAGACAATTTCGGATTTGGAAATTTCGATCGATGTGTACCAACGCCGAATCCATGAAAGCCCAAATCAAAAACCAGGCTTCTGGCGCATTTTTCAAAAATGACAACGACCCGCGGATTACCAAAGTCGGGCGCATCTTACGCAAAACCAGCCTCGACGAACTGCCCCAGTTTTGGAACGTGCTCAAGGGCGAAATGAGTCTAGTCGGCACTAGACCGCCTACCCCAGACGAAGTTGAGCGCTACGAAGTCCCTCAGTGGCAGCGTTTGGATGTCAAACCCGGGATGACAGGGGAATGGCAAGTCAACGGTCGCTCTCAAGTCCGCGATTTTGAAGATGTCATCCGTTTAGATTTAAAATACCAACAAAACTGGAGCCTGGTGTATGACCTCAAACTAATTGTCAAAACTGTAACAGTCCTGTTTAACAAAAATAGTGGCGCTGTGTAGGAACCCTCAACAACCCACCGCAGAACTTTGAGGTGCTGTTGCCGACGGGGGGCGGGAACTCGAACTCAATACTTAGTCAAGCAGACGATCGCTAGCGATAGCTACGTTAGCATTAAGTGTTAAAATTCACACGCCCAGAAAATGCACAGCTAGTTGCCAGCTCTGCAATCAGAGCATTAATAATTAGCAATTGGCGAGTTCGAGGTCATACTCGAATGAGCCCAGCATGATTTTCGAGGACGAGCATAACTCACCTGTGTTTAGAAAAGTAGCGACTGCTAACACGGTCGAAGCTTAAATCACTTCCTCACAAGCTGACTCGGGAATTATCCCTATTTAAACGCCCTACCGAGGCGGGTTACAGTATCGGAAGTCTCTCATTTGCTGTGCGAGTAAATGGTGCGAAAGGAATGCTCACCTTGAGGCAAAACGGGCTTCTTCAACTCAAGCTTGACTTAACTAATATGTTGCCAAGACCTTGCCCTCCTTTTTCTCTCCCTCCGGCGCTGAGTACAGCGGTGGTGGGGGCCGACCAGGGGGAAGAAAGATGAAAGACAAGCAACCAAAGGCCGAGCCGCACCTTCAGGTTGAAACAGACCTGAATGCTTTAACATCCGTTTTGGAATGGTTGGAGAATATCGTTTTGCCCCTGCTGCCAGCGGATTTCTGGTGGCAGTGCCGGCTGATAATCAACGAAGGCTTTACAAACGCTGTCCGCCACGCTCACCAGAACTTGCCCCCCACGACGCCCATAGACATTGAGGTAAAAGTGTTTGCCGATTACTTAGAAATTAGGATTTGGGACAGGGGTCAACCCTTCAACTTAGAAGCAAAGCTGCACTCGATCATGCAAGAGCAGCGCGATCCTTTGGACAGAGAGGGAGAAAGGGGACTGGTGTTCATGTACAAGCTTACAGACGATCTTCGCTATATCCGTACCGACGATCGCCGCAACTGCCTGGTAATGCGAAAAAACATTAGCTGAGGGGGCGATACCCGCCCGGTAAGGGCGGCTTCTTTCGCCAAGAGTGGAAGATCCCCTCGCCCCCTATTGTCCTACCCGGCACCCAACCACATCCTCTGCAATTCTGCGGGTGCAGGCTCGATGCACGCGGCTGGAGGACAATTTGCTTCAAAATAAATATTATGCGTATTCTAATTTATTCCTATAACTATTATCCAGAGCCGATCGGCATTGCCCCCCTGATGACAGAACTAGCGCAAGGCCTAGTCAAGCGGGGCCACCAAGTCCGAGTCGTCACAGGAATGCCGAACTATCCCCAGCGCCGGATTTATCCGCAATATGAGGGCAAATTTTACCTCACCGAACAACACAACGGCGTCACAATTCAGCGCAGCTATCTGCGCGTCAACGGCCCTCACCCCAGCCTCCTAGACCGACTTGTGCTAGACGGCAGTTTTGTCGTCTCCAGCGCCGTCCAAGCCTTCAGAGGCTGGCGTCCCGACGTGATTTTCTCGACCATGCCCCCTTTACCGATTTGCGTCCCAGTCGCCTTTTACGGCTGGATTCGCGCTTGCCCGATCGTCCTCAACGTTCAGGATATCGTCTCAGAAGCAGCCGTGCGCGTCGGCTTGGTCAAAAAAAACGGACTGCTAGTTCGCATTGCTGACGCTTTGGAAAAATTGGCCTACAGCACAGCCAGCCAAGTCAGCGTCATCGACAGCGGTTTTGTCAAAAAATTGCATTCTCAGGGAGTACCCCCCGAAAAAATAGTTTGCGTTCCCAATTGGGTTGATGTCAATTTCATTCGGCCCTTACCCAAGGAAAGTAACTCATTTCGAGAAACTCACAAACTCAAGGGCAAATTTGTCGTTCTCTATGCAGGCAATATTGCCCTCACTCAAGGCTTGCAAACAGTTGTCCAAGCAGCGGCTCGTTTGAAACACCTAACCGAAATCGCTTTTGTAATTGTGGGGGAATCAACAGCACTGGCGCGCTTGCAACAAGATTGCGAAACTTACAAAGCTAATAATGTAATGTTGCTGCCATTTGAACCGCGAGAAAAATTGCCGGAATTGTTAGCTGCTGCGGATGTTAGTTTAGTAGTACAAAAGCGCCGCGTTACTAACTTCAATATGCCTTCAAAAATTCAAGTAATTCTCGCCAGCGGTCGGGCAATTTTGGCTTCGGTTCCCGAAACTGGTACGGCCCAGAAAGCAGTGCAGCAAAGCGGTGGCGGGGTGGTGGTAGCGCCGGAAGATCCGCAGGCTTTGGCTGAGGCTGTTGAGGATTTGTACTTGCATCCTGCTAAGGTGAATGCGTTGGGCGAGCAAGGCAGAAATTATGCTGTAGAGAATTACGGATTTGAGGAAGCTTTGAATCATTATGAAGCTTTATTTGCGGCGGTGGCAGCGAGTCATTCTGAGAAAATATTTGCGCCCCTGCCAAAATAAGATAAGCGCTTGAAACCGTGCCTACTTAGAGTGCCAAAAGATTTTCCTAGCAGTACAGAAACAACGTTCGTTAACATAAATACAAAAAAAATGAAAGACTGATGGTTGAGCGATTGAATTCCACAATATACAAGAACCGGAACTGTCCTCGCAGCCATGCAGAAAGCCCTGACTACCGCGATTAAAAGTAAAATACAGATTACTGAAAAAGACTTTTGACTTCCCGTTATAACCATTTTGATTAAATTTTTTAGAAAAAAAGTTTTCTGTTGAATTAACAAAATAATTATAAAAAATCCCAGATAAAATAGCAGCGGCTCAACGACAAAATAACCTTTGATGGCACTGACTAAAAATAGAAAAAATGAGATAATTACCAAAAATAGCAAGTTTATTAGACTAATTGTTCAGGTAGGAACTGTTTTGAATATTCCAGGAGTTACCAGAAAAGATAACGTATCTACCAAACAGCCGATCGCCCCCTTCGCCCCCTTCACCCCTCCCCCTCCCAGATATCACCACACCCCTGGGTGCCCGACACCGCAGCCGATCGAAACAAAACGCTAAAATAGTAGCTCATACAATTTTGGAGTTAATATTTGACACTTGCACCCGCGCGCGAAAACGTCCTAGCTTGGCTCTGTGACCGCGTTCCTGCTGCCCGCATCAAACACATCCTCGGAGTCGAACAGGTAGCAGGTGACTTGGCTCGCCATTACGGCCTCGACGAAGCAAAAGCTCGATCGGCCGGTTTGTTGCACGATTTGGCAAAATACTTCAAACCTCAACTGCTGCTGCAAATGGCCCAGAAGGAAGGTTTAGAGTTAGACTCAGTGTTGGAAGCACACCCGCATTTGCTGCACGCAGACGCAAGCGCGATCGTCGCCAGAGACGAATTCGGGGTGGTCGATCGAGAAATTTTGGACGCAATCGCCAATCACACCCTTGGCAGACCAAACATGAGCCAGCTCAGTTGTACTGTATTCATAGCAGATACCATAGAGCCGAGCCGCGGCAACACAGCCCAACTAGAAGCACTGCGCGACGCAAGCTTGCAAAATCTTTATGCAGCCGTGTGGCAAACTAGCGATTATTCTCTTAAATATTTGCTAGAAACTCGCTGCTACATCCACCCCCGCACCGTACTTACGCGGAATTGGGCGCTGCAAATGGCCCGCGAATCGCCGGAAACAGGAAATTCGACGAAGAAGTCGATCGAACAAATCACAAGTTAAAAGTAAAATTTATCAGCAATCCTGTCCTTACTTTTGGCTTCAACCTAACTCCTATTTCCCGTCTCAAACTGCCAACAACCGATCGCTCGTAGCGCACCGATTCCCTCTTACCGTATCAATTAGGAAATTAAACACTGAATGTCAGATCTAACTCAACTCGAATACTCCAGGGCTCAGTCTACAGCAACCGACGGCACCTCCCCAGACGAAGCTCGCGGCCTGATCATGACCGCTGCCCAAGCAGCCGATGACCGCAAAGCAGTAGATATTGTATTGCTCCGCGTGTCAGAAGTATGCTATTTGGCAGACTACTTTGCGATCATCACCGGATTTTCCAACGTGCAGGTACGAGCCATATCCCAAGCAATAGCAGACCAAGTGGAAGAAGAGTGGCAACGCTTGCCACTGCGTACACAAGGACTATCAGACGCTAGTTGGGTAGTCATGGACTACGGCGACGCGATCATTCACATTTTGAAGCCTCAAGAGCGGGAGTTCTACAATTTAGAAGCGTTCTGGGGACACGCCGAACGCATTGACTTTTCCCCCGCGCCGTGAGGATGGCTAATGTGAAAAACGTTTCTGCTTCTATTTGTCCCGTTCCGCAAGAACAGCGACCGATCAATGAATACCAAGAACTTAAAGAATCCTGGTTTTTTAGCTGGGTAACACTCAATTGGCCCGGATACCTGGCAAAACTAGCTTGGGTGTGGGCTTGGAGTTGCTTGGTATCGGGGCCGATAGCTGCTTCTAGCTTTGCTCCTGTCAAGTATCCAGCTCAGTTTGTCCTCAGCAGTGCCGCAGGTGCCGGTTTTATTCTAGGATTAGCTTTGCTGCGGCTCTACTTGGGTTGGTTCTACGTGCGATCGCGCCTTTCAAATCCCACGGTCGTCTACGAAGAGTCTGGCTGGTACGATTGTCAATCTTGGCCTAAAACTCCCGAAGTTTTGCTTCAAGATCAGTTGATTGTCAACTACCAACTAGAACCAATTCTCAGGCGTCTGCGGCAGACATTTTATGGTTTGACAGTATTGCTGGTTGCCGGGGGACTAACTTGGAGTTGTTTGTAATCGGGAATGCAAGGGAGTTTTGAGTTTTGAGATTGCCGCGCACAGCCAACAACACGCACCGAGTGCATGAGTGAGAAACGATGGCAGAAAGATTAACTTTATAACTCTTAACTGGCAGCTCGCAACTCATAACTTCCTGAACCCCAATCTAAAATCTAAAATCTAAAATCTAAAATTGATATGACAAGGGGAAAACGAACCCAAGCTCCCGAACTGGAAGTCACATTGCTGCGCGAAGGTATTGTGGAATCGAGGCACCGCGCCCAGGCCGCTGTCTGCGACAACCGCGGGCGCGTTCTGTCTGTTGCTGGTAACTCGGAAACGGCCTCATTTGTCCGTTCTTCACTCAAGCCTTTTCAAGCTTTGGCGGTGACGGCGACTGGCACTTTAGAACGCTACGAATTGACCGATCGAGATTTAGCGATTATTTGCAGTTCCCATCAAGGTACGATCGAACAATCGCGCCAGGTATTTAACGTACTGTGGCGCTGCGACATTGACCCCTCTAAACTTCAATGCCCCATTCCCGAAGGCAAAAAGAGCGCCCTGCAATACAACTGTTCCGGCAAACACGCCGGAATGCTGGCTGTCTGCCAGCAACTGCACTGGCCTCTGGACACTTATTTACGCCGCAAACATCCTGTCCAGCAGCTTATTTTGGGCAAAGTGGCTGACTTGCTGGCCATGCCTGCCGAAGAGTTTATCAGCGCTCGCGACGACTGCGGCGCTCCTACCTATCTGTTGCAGTTGGGGCAAATGGCGTCTTTGTACGCTCAGTTAGCCTCCGGTAACAATGTGGATATGGAACGGATTGTCCGCGCTATGACTCATCACCCGATGATGGTTGCCGGTGAGGGCAAATTTGACACGGAACTGATGCGCTTGACTCAAGGGGAATTGGTGAGCAAATCCGGTGCCGAAGGGGTGCAGTGCATTGGCCGCGTTGGCGAAGGCATGGGCTTGGCAATTAAGGTGACGGATGGGGGAAAGCGCGCTCAATTTGCTGTGGCGATTCACTTGCTCAAGCAGTTGGGGTGGATTACTCCGACGATCGCGGAAACTCTTTCGGAAACTTACCTCACTCTCAGTGACTTCAAGCGCTTGGAGGTAATCGGGGAAGTTTCGATGCTTTAGGACGATCGAGACTCTGAGCAGATTTCAGCAACCCCTCCCACAATCTAAAAAGTTTTTTTGATTGTGGGGTTGCTATTTTCGGAAAGATATGTTTATATTAGAAAGAGAGACAAAGCAACGCGGGATAGAGCAGCCTGGTAGCTCGTCGGGCTCATAACCCGAAGGTCAGTGGTTCAAATCCACTTCCCGCCACCAAATTCAAGCGAACCCTGTAATCTTTAAGGTTTCAGGGTTTTGTTTTTGGAAACTACTAGAGAGAGACAAAGCGACGCGGGATAGAGCAGCCTGGTAGCTCGTCGGGCTCATAACCCGAAGGTCAGTGGTTCAAATCCACTTCCCGCCACCAAATTAAATAAGACACGCCCCGGCAACCTAAAAGTTGCTGGGGTTTGTTTTATGCCGTCTGTTGGAGGCCGTCGGCGATCGCATCTTCGACAGGGGGTTTGTTTTATACCGTCTGTTGGATGTCGTCGGCGGATCGCATCTTCGACAGATGGATAGCGTTTCCGGTTGCACGAGCGACATGATATAGAGGACACGGCACTGCCGTCTCGAAAGCTGTGGGTAATATTAATTCCGATGCTGCCAGATTTGATATGAAAGCAGTTTATTTTAGGCGGCAAAAAAAATGAGGACACAGCAGTGCTGTGTCCCTAGTGTATATTTGTATTTTTCTAATTGGGACAAAATAAGGTCCACCCTCAACCTAAACACTCAACCCTATACTTTTCAACGACCGTTTGTGCAAGCTTAATTTGTCAAAAAATTGCAATCCGATATCCATATTTTTTAACTCAGGATTTTAAATTGCTAAGTCGGCTGAGCTTGCAACCAATCAAAAATTAGGTTTAACTGTTCCAGTGTTACTAACCCGTACTGCCACAGAACCATCGGCAGTTCGCTGGCATCTTGTTCACCGTGTCGGAGAGCAACGGCGATCGCTGAATTCGATATCGCCAACTCCCCCCGCAAATAATCGATAAGTTGAGCCTTTCCCATCACCTTCACCGCCAGTTTTATGCGCTATTGTAAAGATATGTATCTAATCGGTCTGTATCGGAAGTTTAATTGGTCTAATTGTAGGTTCACAATAGAGAACCTTGTGTGATGGAAACCGCACAAAACTTGTGATAAAACTCAGATAAAAAAGCGATCGCAGTCACAATAACTCCGAGAGTCAAAAATTGGGTTCCGCGATCGCTTGCTTTAAATGAATTCATTTAAAATTGCTAAAGTCCTAGCTGAAGCTGAACTCCCGCTTCTGTACCGCTGTCGGTTTGTTTTGGAGGTAAAGGATTTCCTTGACGCTGGGCGTCCGAAGGAGTAGTAATAAATTCCAAGGGGCCATCGATTTTGAGGCGAAATGTGTCGCCCAAGCTGCTTTCCCTTCTAGCAGAATTAGCTGCCGTTTCTGGTTCACCAATCAAGTTTTGGTAGTCCGAGTCTAAGGTTCTGTCCTCCACAGTCCTCAACGAGTCCCCAGATAAAGTCGTTTCCGAATATTGGGGCGCTGGTTGCAGTCTTTGTTGGGCGAGAACCGCCGGGGTCAAACCGATAAAAATTGAGCTCAGTCCGAGAGCAGTGCCAAGAGTAGCAATAACTGCGTTCATCATCCATGCCTCCGCTAGTTGCATCCTACTATGCGCTTATTGTACCGAGCCGGAATTAAGTTGCACTCTATCAAAAGTAGCTGCTTGTGGAGATATCAATTGCAGTTGCTGTGAAAACTTATAATTTTCGATCGCGCTATCGGAAAAATAGAACTGACCCAGCAACTCGGTTGAAACCCCAGAATACGTCATTTCAGGAATGAGTCAACCAAAAACTCGATTTGTTTGATTAGGGCGGGTCAGGAGTGGAAAAATAGTTATTGGTGGATGCACGGGTGGCTATTCACCAATTGGTTTTTTCACGACAATAGTTAGTTACAGCCCGCCAAAACGCTAAAAAAACCCGGTTTCAGAAATCGGTTAAAAAAAAGGTAATTGCTCAACCCCCTTGACAAGAGAACGAGATAAACATTAGATAAAGGAATGAAAAAACTCCCTGACCTAAAA